>NZ_JXXD01000152.1 GCF_000935215.1 Stutzerimonas stutzeri | reverse complement strand
GCCGAGCGCCACGGGCTGACGCTGATCAGTGCCGAAGCGGCCGCGGACGGCAGCCCGGCGTTGCAGTTCGACATGCCGCTGGCTGCACAGCCGGCCGCCGATGACCTGCCCGAGGCAGACGCCCCGGCGTTCATCCTGCGCAGCTCCGGCACCACGGCGTTGCCCAAGCTGATTCCCTTCACCCATCGCAACATGCTGACCGCCGCCCGCAAGTGGCAGCGCTGGTTCGGCCTGGATGTCGGTGACCGCTGCCTGTGCGTCTCGGCCCCCTATTACTCCCACGGGCTGAAGGTCACCATCCTCACGCCGCTGCTCACCGGCGGCAGCGTCGCCTTTCCGCTCAGCCCGGCCGTGGTGGACCTGCACGAGTGGTTCGAAAGCCTGCGGCCGAGCTGGTATTCCGCCGGCCCAGCATTGCACCGCGCAATTCTCGAAGCGGCCAGCGCGCACCCCGAAGGGTTGGGCACGCAGCGGCCGCGCTTCGCCTCATCCGGCGGCGCGCCGCTGGGACAAGACATCATCGATGCCTTCGAGCAGACCATGGGCTTCCCGCTGCTGGAGCACTACGGCTCCAGCGAGGCCGCGCAGATCGCCGTCAACACCCCGACTGAGCGCAAGGCGGACACGGTCGGTCGGCCCTGGCCGGAAACCCTGAGCATCGTCGACGAGAACGGCATTCCGCTGGCGGCGGGCGAGCGCGGCGAGATCCGCGTGCGTGGCGCGACGGTGATGCCTGGCTATCTCGGCGATGACACGCTCAACCGCGAGGTGCTGCGCGACGGCTGGTTCCACACCGGCGACATCGGCAGCCTCGACGAGGACGGCTTCCTGCGCCTGCATGGACGCCTGCGGGAAGTGATCAACCGCGGCGGCGAGAAGGTCAGCCTGTCGGAAGTCGATGCGGTGCTGTTGCGCCATCCGGCGGTGGCCGATGCAGCGGCGTTCGCCGTGCCGCATCAGCGCCTCGGCCAGGACGTCGCCGCCGCCGTGGTGCTACGCCCTGGCGTGCAGGTGGCGGCCGAGGAGCTGCAGCGCTACCTGCGGGGCGAGCTGGTGTACTTCAAGGTGCCGCGGCGCGTGCAGATCATCGACGCCTTGCCGCGCGGCTTGACCGGCAAGGTGTTGCGGCATCGGCTGGCGGATGCCTACCTCGAGCAGCGCAGCGCGCGGGCCCGGGCCGCGGCGGTGGCCGAGGCGGCGTCCGAACTGGAGCAGCAGGTGCTGGCGCTCTGGCGGCGACTGCTGAAAACCGAGGCGGTCGGCCCGAACGACAACTTTCTCGATTGTGGTGGTGACTCGCTGCTGGCCACCGAAATGCTTGCCGAGCTGGAGCAGATGCTCGGGCGGGTGATCCCCGAGTCGTTGCTGGTCGAGGCGGAGACTGCCCGCGAGCTGGCAGCACGCCTGGAGAATCTTGCCAACCACATCATTCCGGTCATCGATTTCAACGCTCAGCCAGGGCGCACGCCGTTGTTCTGGTTCCACGGCGATTTCGCTCATGGCGGCTACTACATCCGTCGCCTGGCCCGGCTGCTCGGCCCGCAGCAACCGCTGACCGCCATCGCCCCGCATGGCATGGACAACGAGCCGATACCAGAGTCGGTGCAGCAGATGGCGCGTGAACGTCTGCCGCTGATCCTCGCGCGCCAGTCGCAGGGACCGTACCGCATCGGCGGCTACTGCAACGGCGCGCTGGTGGCCTTCGAGGCCGCTCGTTTGCTCATCGAGGCGGGCCATGAGGTGGAGATCGTCGCTCTGATCGATCCGCCCACCGCCAACGTTCGTCCGTGGTCGCGGGCCATCCTGCGCACGCTCGACCGCGTGCTGCCGGACATGCAGCTTGCGCGTGCCTACGAGGCTCTCAGTCGTTTCGGTGAAACCAGCAAGTGGCCCTATTCCAAGCGCTTCACCAACCTGGCCTGGAAGCTGTCGCGGCGCAGCGTGCGCGTGGTGCGGCAGCGGCTGGCAGGCCACGTGCCGACACCGCCGAGCGCGCGTGATCGAGAGGTGCGCGTGCGCTTCCTGCAGTACTCGCTGGTGATGGCGCGCTATCTGCCCCGGCGCATCGATGCGCCGGTGGTGTACTTCTCCGCCGACTACACCAGCCGGGCCTGGCGCGGCATGGGGGCGAGCTTCGAGAGTTACGACGTGCTCGGCGGCCATCATCGCTGTGTCAAGGACTACACCGCCTCCATCGCCACGCCGCTGCGCGCGCTGCTGGAGGATCCGGCTGCGGCAATGCCTGGTCAGAGCGGCTTGATGTTGCCGCTGGCCGAGCCGGGCGAGCGCGATGGTCTGGTGCCCTGATCATGCTCGCGTCGACCCCAGCGCTGCCGCGCAACTTCCCGAGTCACCCGGTAACAGGAGTAACCGCATGAAACGCTCGATCGCCACCGTGTCGCTGAGCGGCACCCTGCCGGAGAAGCTGGAGGCCGCCGCGGCGGCTGGATTCGATGGCGTCGAGCTGTTCGAGAACGACCTGCTCTATCACTCCGGCAGCCCGCAGGACATCCGCCGCCTGTGCGAGGACCTGGGCATTGCCGTCACGCTGTTCCAGCCGTTCCGTGATTTCGAGGGCTGCCCGCGGGCGCGCGTGCAGCGCAATCTCGATCGCGCCGAGCGCAAGTTCGACCTGATGCACGAACTGGGCGTCGACCTGATGCTGCTCTGCAGCAACGTTCAGGCCGACGCATTGGGCGACAGCGAAACGCTTGTGGGTGACCTTGGCCAGATCGCCGAGCGCGCCGGTGCACGCGGGCTGCGCGTGGGCTACGAGGCGCTGGCCTGGGGTCGCCACGTGAAGACCTGGCGGCAGGTCTGGTCACTGGTACAACAGGTCGACAATCCTGCACTGGGGGTGATTCTCGACAGTTTCCATACGCTGGCGCTGGGCGATGACCCGAGCGGCATCGTCGATATCCCGGGCGAGCGGATCTTCTTCGTACAGCTCGCCGATGCGCCGCTGCTGGCAATGGATGTATTGCAGTGGAGTCGGCATTTCCGTTGTTTTCCCGGTCAGGGCGAATTCGACTTGGCGGGCTTTCTCGCACCTGTGCTGCAGGCCGGCTACAGCGGCCCGTTGTCGCTGGAAGTGTTCAACGATGGCTTCCGCGCTGCGCCGCCGCGGGGCATCGCCGCTGACGGCCTGCGTGCGCTTCAGCACCTGGAAGAGAAAACCGGGCAACGTCTGAGTGCCTCGACCAGCCCGGCGCTGGCGCAAACGCTGTTCGCGCCACCGCCGGCACCGCGTTACGAAGGCATCGATTTCCTCGAGTTCGCGGTGGACGAGCCGCACGCCGTGCGCCTCGGCAGCTGGCTGCAGCGTCTTGGCTTCGCCCATGTCGGTCAGCACCGCTCGAAGGATGTGCAGCTGTTTCGCCAGGGCGAGATCAATATCGTGCTCAACGCCGAGCCCTATTCGTTTGCCCACAACTACTTCGAGGCGCATGGCCCTTCGGTGTGCGCCATGGCGCTGAAGATCGACGAAGAGGGGCCGGCGCTGGCGCGTGCCTGCGCCTTTGGCGGCCAGCCCTACCGTGGCCTGATCGGGCCGAACGAGCGGCAGATTCCGGCCGTGCGCGCGCCGGACGGCAGCCTGATCTATCTGCTCGAGTCCGGCGCGCCAGGGCAGAGCAACTACGACATCGACTTTCGCCTGCATGCGGTCGGCCCGAAGGATGCGGGCTTGCAGCGTATCGATCACATGGCTACCGCGCTGCCGGCCGAAAGCCTGGCCAGCTGGGTGCTGTTCTATCGCAGCCTGTTCGATTTCGAGGCTGACAACGAGCTGCTGCTGCCCGATCCCTATGGGCTGATGAAGTGCCGCGCCATGCGTAGCCCCTGCGGCCGCGTCCGGCTGCCGCTGAACACCTCGCAGGATCGCGACACCGTGATCGCCCAGGCGCTGTCCAGTTATCGTGGCGCCGGGGTGCACCACGTGGCGTTCGCCTGCGACGACATCTTCGCCGAGGTAGCCCGGGCGCAGGCGGCCGGGGTGCCATTGCTGGAAATCCCGCGCAACTACTACGACGACCTGGCGGCGCGGTTCGATTTCGACGACGCGCTGCTCGCCGAACTGGCGCGCTACAACGTGCTCTACGACCGCGATGCCGAGGGTGGCGAGCTGTTCCACGTCTACACCGAGCCGTTCGAAGGCCGCTTCTTCTTCGAGATCCTGCAGCGCTGCAATGGCTACACCGGCTACGGCACCGCGAATGTCGCGGTGCGCCTGGCGGCGATGGCCAAGCAATGCCGCCGCTCGGCTCCCAGCGCCACCAGCGTCGCCAGCGCCTGCTGAAACGACGGCGAACTCGACCGCCGGGCTCCAGTGGCCTGTTTGGTAAGTTCAGTTGGTCAATTTCGGTGCCCATGGCCCCCGATACTGCGTTGCTGCTCCTTGCCATAGCCCAGCTATGACTCGTCGCAGCGCCTTGTCTCGGAGCCATGTTCATCCGAACTTGCCTCAACCCACTCACCGCACAGGCCACTAGCTCGACGCCGCGAGCGCGATGCTATGATCACGGCCTCGCCGCGCCTACTGCTGATTATTCGCCTTGCGCGGCCGCTGGAGCCCATCGTGCCCACCTCAAAGCCAATCGGCCTGCGTCAATGGATCTGGCGGGCCTTCGTGCGCAGCGCGCTCATCCCACTGGTGCTGGTGGAAACCGCGTTGATCGCGATCTATCTGCTGACCAACAACGCCATTCGCGACGCTCAGGTCGAGCATCTGCGCGAAACCGCGCTCAACGACCTGCAGGCGGCGGTAAGTCTAGAGTCGCGTCTGATCAGCGAGCAGCTCAGCCAGGTCAGCTCCCTGACCCAGTTGTATCGCAATCTCACCGCGCAGGCGTTGCAGGGCGTCGCGCCGGGACAGGTGCCCGAACTGGCCCTGAGCGACGAGGGCGTGCGCTACAGCCCCAGCGATGACGGCGGTGCCGCCGTGTTCTATTCCAACGCCACTGCCCCCGAGCGGCATGACCTGCAGAAGATCGCCAGGCTGCGGCAGCTGGAACCGCTGATGAAGGAGATCGAAGCGCGCAATCCGCTGGTCGCCAGCCTCTACTTCAACAGTTGGGATAGCTTCAACCATATCTATCCGTGGTTCTTCACGCTCGATCAGTACCCGGCGGACATGGATATCCCCAAGTACAACTTCTATTACCTGGCAGACGCCAAGCACAACCCGTCGCGCGGCGTAGTGTGGACCGATGTCTACCTCGACCCGGCCGGGCACGGCTGGATGATGTCGGCGACCGCGCCGGTGTACCGCGGCGATTTTCTAGAAGGCGTGGTCGGCATCGACATCACCGTCAGCGGCATCCTCGAGCAGATCGGCCAGGTGCAGGTGCCCTGGGGTGGCTACGCCATGCTGGTCAGCGATGATCTGTCGATCATGGCGCTGCCCGAACCTGGCGAAGCGGATTTCGGCCTGGCCGAGCTGACCGAGCATTCGTATCTGGATGCCATCCGCCGCGAGGTGTTCAAACCGGAGGATTTCCAGCTCGATCGCCGCCCGGAAACCGCTGAACTCGCCGCGGCGATCTCCGGGGCCAGCAGCGGCGTACAGCAAGTGATGCTTGGCGGCCGGCCGCAGCTGGTGGCATGGACCACTGTGGCGCAGACCGGCTGGCACCTGCTGGCGGTGGTCGATGAGGCCGCGGTATTTCGCCAGACCAATGCCCTGGCGAGCCGTTACCAGCAGATCGGCTATCTGCTGATTGCCGGGTTGGTGCTGTTCTATATCGGTTTCTTCGCCCTCATGTGGCTGCGCGCACGCCAGCTTAGCGGCGCGCTGCTGACGCCCATCGCCGGCATCTCGCGGATGCTCGGCGAGATTGGCGTCGGCCGCTGGCAGCCGCAGCCGGCCCAGTCGCAGATCCGCGAGCTGGACGAAATGTGCCGTCACACCCAGGACATCGGCAGTCGCCTGGCCTACAGCGAGTCCGAGCGCTGGGAGGCGCAACGACGACTGGAACTGGTGCTGGAAAGCGCAACCGAGAGCCTCTGGGAATATGACATGCCCAACCACCGGCTGCGTATACGCGGCGGTATGGGGACGCGCTTCGGCCTGCCGTCGGGGCAGCTCAGCGATAGCGAGTTCCGTCGCCGTATCCACCCCGACGACTTGCCGCAGGCGCTGGCGCAGATCGAACGCGTCAGCCGTGGGCTGCAGCAGCGCTACGAGGCCGAATACCGCTTCGCCGATACCCAGGGCCACTACCACTGGCTGCTCAGCCGCGGGCGTGTGCTTGAACATGATCCGGATACCGGCGTGGCGAAGATACTCGCTGGTACCCATGTGGATATCGACGCGCTGAAGCGGGTCGAGGAAGAACTACGCGCGGCGACCCTGCAGGCCCAGGCTGCCAGCGAAGCGAAGGGCCGGCTGCTCTCGGGTATCAGCCATGAACTGCGCACGCCGCTCAATGCGATTCTCGGTTTCGCCCAGCTGATGCGCATGGACTGCGACGACAAGAGCCAATCCGAGGCGGCGGAATACCTCGACGAGATCCTGCTTGCCAGTCGCCATCTCAACCAGCTGCTGGGCGAGATTCTCGAGTGGTCCAGCCTGCAGAACGAACCGGCGCAGCTCGAACTGCAGGCGGTGGACGTCTGCAAACTGATGCGCGAGTGCGCCGAACTGGTCTCGCTCGAGGTTCAGCAACGCGGCCTGCATCTGCAGTTGCAGTTGCCGGATGAGCCACTGCAGGTGCTTGCCGAGCCGCGTCGGTTGCGCCAAGTGCTGCTCAACCTGCTGTCCAACGCGATGAAGTACAACGTTCCCGATGGCCACATCAGCCTGCGTACCGAAACCAGCCCGGGGCATGTGCGGCTGTTGGTCGAGGATACGGGATTGGGCATCGAGCCCGCGCAGCAGGCGCAGGTGTTCGAACCCTTCCAGCGGCTCGGGCGCGAGAACAGCATGATCCAGGGCACCGGCATAGGGCTGTCGCTGTGCCTGGAGTTCGCCCGCCTGATGAACGGCCAGCTGGGACTGCACAGCGAACCTGGCGTCGGCAGCCGTTTCTGGATCGAACTGCCACGCCTGGCGCCTGCTGCGCTGCAGTAGCGCGGGGTACTGGCTGGTCACGCCTTGCGCTATACTGCGCGGCTTTCGCGTGGGCGGCCAAGGTCGGTCCGCGACTGTCCAGGCCACGCTCTTTTGCGTGGTTTGTTGTTCTTGACGCGCCCGCGGGCGCCCAATGAGAGGCACGACGATGAGCGCACTGGTAGGCGTGATCATGGGCTCCAAGTCCGACTGGTCCACCCTGAGCCACACCGCCGACATGCTGGAAAAGCTGGGCATCCCCCATGAAGTGACGGTGGTGTCCGCCCATCGCACCCCGGACCTGCTCTTCCAGTACGCCGAACAGGCCGAAGCCCGCGGGTTGCGCGTGATCATCGCCGGCGCCGGCGGTGCCGCCCATCTGCCGGGCATGTGCGCCGCCAAGACGCACCTGCCGGTGCTCGGCGTGCCGGTGCAGTCCTCGATGCTCTCCGGCGTCGATTCGCTGCTGTCCATCGTGCAGATGCCGGCGGGCGTGCCGGTCGCCACCCTGGCCATCGGCAAAGCCGGCGCGATCAACGCCGCGCTGCTGTCGGCGAGCATCCTCGGTCACGAGTTTCCCGAGTATCACCAGGCACTGAAGAAATTCCGCGACGAGCAGACCCAGACCGTTCTGGACAGCCCGGACCCACGCGTCTGAGCCGACCCTGCCGGCGCGGCGACGCCCGCTGGCGGGTATAAACTTGCTTTCCTGCGCCGCGCGACGCGCGCGCTCGATCTGCCGCCTACTGAAGGGCCGTTGATATGAAAATTGGTGTGATCGGTGGCGGCCAGCTGGGCCGCATGCTGGCCCTGGCGGGCACTCCGCTGGGCATGAGCTTCGCCTTCCTCGACCCGGCACCGGATGCCTGCGCCCAGGCCCTCGGTGAGCACATCCGCGCCGACTACGACGACAAGGACCACCTACGCCGGCTGGCCGACGAGGTGGATCTGGTGACCTTCGAGTTCGAGAGCGTACCGGCTGAAACCGTGGCCTTTCTCTCGCAGTTCGTGCCGGTCTACCCGAGCGCCGAATCGCTGCGCATCGCCCGTGATCGCTGGTTCGAGAAATCCATGTTCAAGGATCTCGGCATTCCCACCCCGGAGTTCGCCGATATCCAGTCCCAGGCCGACCTCGACGCTGCGGTGGCCAGCATCGGCCTGCCAGCCGTGCTCAAGACCCGCACCCTGGGTTACGACGGCAAGGGCCAGAAGCTGCTGCGCAAGCCGGCCGATGTGAGCAGTGCCTTCGCCGAGCTGGGTAGCGTGCCGTGCATCCTCGAGGGCTTCGTGCCCTTCACCGGGGAAGTCTCGCTGATCGCCGTGCGCGGCCGCGACGGCGAAACCTGCTTCTATCCGCTGGTGCACAACAGCCACGAGAGCGGCATCCTGCGGCTGTCGGTGGCCAGTAGCAACCATCCGCTGCAGGCGCTGGCAGAGGACTACGTCGGTCGCGTGCTCAAGCAGCTCGACTACGTTGGCGTGCTGGCCTTCGAGTTCTTCGAGGTCGATGGCGGCCTGAAGGCCAACGAGATCGCCCCGCGCGTGCACAACTCCGGGCACTGGACCATCGAAGGCGCCGAGTGCAGCCAGTTCGAGAACCACCTGCGTGCCGTCGCCGGTCTGCCGCTGGGCTCGACCGCCAAGCTGGGCGAGAGCGCCATGCTCAACTTCATTGGTGAAGTGCCGCCGGTGGAAAAGGTCATCGCCATCGAGGATTGCCATCTGCATCACTACGGCAAGGCCTTCAAGGTCGGACGCAAGGTTGGCCACGCCACGCTGCGCTGCCCCGATCGCGCCACCCTCGACCGGCAGATCACCGCCGTAGAGACGCTGATCCCGCATTCCTGACGCCCGGCCGTCAGGCTTCGGCGAACGGTGACAGAGCCCGCGGGTCCGATTGGTTACCCACCTTTCGGACCTCAGGAGCTTATCCATGGGCATCATCGGCACCATCATCATCGGCCTCATCGTTGGCCTCATCGCGCGTTTCCTCAAGCCCGGCGACGACAGCATGGGCTGGATCATGACCATCCTGCTCGGTATCGGCGGCTCGCTGCTGGCGACCTATGGCGGCCAGGCGCTCGGCCTGTACCAGGCGGGCGAAGGCGCGGGCTTTATCGGCGCGGTGGTCGGTGCGATCATCCTGCTGGTCATCTACGGCATGGTCACCAGCCGCAAACATTGAGCCACCGCGGGGGCCGCGCCCAGTGGCCCCGTTCTCTCTCATGTAGTTGCCTTATGCGCACATTCGTCCTCTCGCTGCTCTGCTGTCTCGCAATTGTTTCCCACGCCCAGGCCACGCCGCCCGAACTCGACTGGCTCGAGCTGATGCCGCCCGAGGACCGCCAGGCGCTGGAGGAAATGCCCGAAATCGACCACTCGACGCCGGAAGATGCCGGCTTCAGCGATCAGGGCGGGCTGAAGCAGGACGCCGGGCTGCCGGCGGTGATGTACTCGGCCAAGACCGTCGCCGAACTGAATGGCCGCGAGATCCGTCTGGGCGGCTATCCGGTGCCGCTGGAGAGCGACGCGCGCGGGCGCAGCACCGAATTCTTCCTGGTGCCCTATCCCGGGGCCTGCATCCACGTACCACCACCACCGCCGAACCAGATCGTGCTGGTGCGCTACCCGAAGGGCATCGCCCTGGAGGACATCTACGCGCCGCTGTGGGTCGACGGTCGCCTGCAAATCGAGCCGGTCAGCAACGATCTGGCCGATGCCGCCTATGCGCTGGAAGCCGCCGCAGTCGAGCTGGTCGACGAAAGCGACCTCTGAGGCACCGGTCATGGCGCTACCCACCGAGATATGTCAGGCGCTGCGCGAGCTTGCCGCGCACACCGATGGCATTGATCGACCGGTCTACCAGGTATTCGAGCGTGATCCGCTGGAGCCAATCATCGGTCTTGGCGATGCCGATGCGCCGATCTGCTTCTTCGGCCGTGACCCTGGCCGCGAGGAGGTCCGCCATGGCGAGCCCTTCATCGGCTCCGGCGGGCAGATCGTCCGGCGTGTGCTGTATCGCCACCTGCACGGCGCAGAGATTCCGGACTTCGAGGCGGGGCGGGGGCTTGGCCGGCATTACTTCTGGATCAACACCGTG
>NZ_JXXD01000151.1 GCF_000935215.1 Stutzerimonas stutzeri | reverse complement strand
CGCGGGAGGCAGCTTTCGAGCAAGCGCAAAGCTACTGGCGCGCCCGCCATTAATCGATTTAAGCGATAGGATTAACCCGCCATTCGGTCACATCGATCGAACGATGCTTCCTAGACTGGCCTCCTATGCCGAACAGGAGGGCACCATGGGATTACTGATCGATGGCCAGTGGCACGACCGCTGGTACGCAAGCCGCGATGGCAAATTCGAACGCGAACAGGCCAAGCGCCGGCACTGGGTCACGCCCGACGGCGCGCCCGGGCCTGACGGCCAGGGTGGCTTCCAGGCTGAGGCCGGTCGCTATCATCTCTATGTTTCGCTTGCCTGCCCGTGGGCGCATCGCACGCTGATCTACCGCAAGCTCAAGGGGCTCGAGCCGCTGATCGACGTGTCCGTGGTCAGCTGGCTGATGGCCGAGCACGGCTGGACCTTCAACAAGTCCACCGGCTCCAGCGGCGATGCGCTGGACGAATTCGATTACCTGCATCAGCGCTACACCCGTGACGATCCGAAGTACTCGGGCCGGGTCACCGTTCCCGTTCTTTGGGATCGCGAGCGCCAGTGCATCGTCAACAACGAGTCGGCCGATATCATCCGCATCTTCAACAGCGCTTTCGACGAGCTGACCGGCTCTACGCTGGATTTCTACCCAGAGGCGCTGCATGGCGAAATCGATGCGTTAAACGCGCGGATCTATCCGGCGATCAACAACGGGGTCTACCGAGCAGGTTTCGCCACGACCCAGGAGGCCTACGAAGAGGCCTTCGACGAGTTGTTCCGTGAGCTCGACTGGCTGGAGCGACGCCTGGGCAAGCAGCGCTACCTGACAGGGGAGTACCTGACAGAGGCCGACTGGCGCCTGTTCACCACAGCCATTCGCTTCGACGCGGTTTACCACGGCCACTTCAAGTGCAACCTGCGCCGCATCGAGGACTATCCGAACCTGTCGAACTGGCTACGCGAGCTCTACCAGTGGCCGGGAATTGCCGAAACGGTGGATTTCACACACATCAAGAACCACTACTACGCCAGCCATCGACAGATCAACGGAAATGGCATCGTGCCGAAAGGTCCGCTTCTTGGATTGGATCGACCACATGATCGCGAGCGCCTGCGAGGCAACGGCATCTGGGTGAGATCGGAGCACAGCTAGCCTGAAACCCATACCATCGCCCAGATGTCGTGCTTCTACAAACTCCAGATCCTGTGTGAAGCGCGCCCGCGGCGATGCGGTCACATCCGACGGCTGCCGGGGCCAGCGGATCAGTCACCCAGCTGTACCATGCTCGAGCATATGGCACATGGCAGTCTTCAGCTTCATCGGCCGCACCGGCTTGTGCATCACCATATGGCCCAGCTCGCGGACCTGCTGCTTGAGTTCGTTGCTGTAGTTGGCGGTGATCATCAGCGCCGGTAGCGGGCTGGCGCGGCGCGCATTGACGGTGGAGACGACATCGATGCCGGTGTGGCCATTGTCCAGGTGGTAGTCGGCGATCATCAAGTCGGCCTCGGCATGGAAGTTGTCCACCTGCCTCGCCAGGTCCTCCTCGGACAGCGCCGTGATCACCTTGCAGCCCCAGCCTTCCAGCAGCGTGCGCATGCCCGCACAGATCGCCGTGTCGTTATCCAGCACCCAGACCCGGGCGCCCTGCAGCCGCTGTAGCACCAGCTCCGTGGTGCTCGGCTCAGGCCGCGCCTTGGGCGCGCGCTTGGCCAATGGTACGTCGATGGCGAAACACGAGCCGCGTCCCGGGTGCGAACTGACCCGGATACGATGGCCCAGCATGCGCGCGATCTTCTCGACGATGGCCAGGCCAAGGCCGAGACCACGATCCTGGTTGGGACGCACGCCCTCCCCGCGTTTGAATTCCTGGAAGATTTCCTCGAGCTTGTCCGAGGCGATGCCCACGCCGGTATCCCAGACTTCGATGGATAGACTCTGCCGGTGGCGACGACAACCCAGCAGTACGCGTCCTTTGGGTGTGTAGCGAATCGCGTTGGTCAGCAGATTGCGCAGGTTGCGCGCGAGCAGTTGGATATCGCTACGCACCAGCGCCGAACAGGGAATGAAGTCCAGCTGCAACTGTTCGGCCCCGGCGATCTGGCGGAACTCCATGGCCAGGTTTTCCAAAAGCTCACTGACGGCGAACGGGGCGATATCCGGTTTGATCACGCCGGCATCCAGCTTGGATATATCGACCAGCGTGCCGAGCAGGTTCTCCACGTCTTCCAGCGAGTTGCTGATATTGCGGATCAGCCCGCCGTTGGGCGCGCCCGGTTGTTCCAGCAAGGCGCTGGTGAACAGTCGCGCGGCGTTGAGCGGCTGCAGCAGGTCATGGCTGACCGCGGCAAGGAATTTGGTCTTGGACAGGTTGGCCACTTCCGCCTCGCGCTTGGCTTCGCGCAGCCGCGCCTCGACGTGGCTGCGCTCGTCGATCTCGCGCAGCAGCTGGTCGTTGAGGCTGGTCAGCTCGGCAGTGCGCTCACGCACCCGCTGTTCGAGATTCTGATAGGCCTGGTGCAACGCCTCGGCGGTGCGCCGGCGATCGGTGATGTCCTGAATCAGCACGAAAATGCCGGCCACTTCGCCATTGGCCTGCCGGTTCGGCACATAGGAGCGCAGCATATAGCGCTGCTGGCCGGCATGGTTGCGCTCGGCCATCTCGAAGCTGACGCTCTCGCCCGACAGTGCGCGATCGATGTAGGGCTCCAGTTGCCGCCAGTGCTCTCCGCTGTGGACCTCACGCAGCGACTGGCCGAGCATGCCGTCGCTGGGCCAGCGATACCATTCCTCGTAGACCTTGTTGGTGAACTCGTAGGTGAGATCGGCCGAAACGTAGGCAATCAGCGCCGGCACATGGTCGGTGAGCCGAATCCAGCGCTCGCTCTCGCGCAGCGCCTCGGCGTGGCGGTAGCGCTCGGTGATGTCGGTGAAGGTATTGACGAAGCCGCCAGTGGGCAGCGCATGGGTGCGAATTTCCAGCACGCGGCCGTCGAACAGGCGCTGCTCCAGCTCGCGGATCGGCCGGCCGCGGGCGTCACGACTGTTGGGTGTGAGCAGGGTCAGCTCGCTGTCGGCCATGACCTCCTCGAACGGTCGATGCGCCTCGATCGGCGCCAGCCCGCAGAGTTCGAGAAAGCGCCGGTTCCACAGCTCCAGCGCACCCTCGGCGCTGACCATCGCCACGCCCTGGGACAGATTGTCCACCGCGCGCTGCAACAGCCTCGACTTCTGCGCCAGCGCCTGCTCGCGACGCATGGTCTCGCTGACTTTCACCTCGGTGATGTCGGTGTAGAGAATCACCAGCCCGCCTTCACGGGTCGGTCGCTCGCTGACCTGGACCCAACGGCCGTTGTTCAGCCGATACACCGTGGGCTCATCACCCTTGCCGCGGTGTTCCTCGACGATCAGCCCGGTGCTTTCAGCCAGTCGGCGCACCTCCGCCAGCCGGGTGCCGGCGTTGATGCGCGCGCGCGTGCGTGTCCACAGGGACTTGAAACGACGGTTGAACAGGACAATGCGCTGGTCGCGGTCGAACAGCACGAAGGCGTCGGAAATGCTCTCGATGGCGTCGACCAGGTGCTGGTGCGCGGTTTCCGCACGCAGCCGCGCATCGCTGAGCAGCTGGTTGCTGCCCTTGAGTTCGGCCATTGCCTGATTCAGCGCATCGGTGCGCTCGCGCACCTGCTCGGCCAGCTCCACCGAATGCTGGAACGCCGCATAGGAGGCATCGCGGCCGGCACCGCTGGATTCGACGCGTTCGATCAGCGCGGCGTTGATGCGCTTGAGCTTGAGGTTTTCGCGCTCGAGTTCGGCCTGGCGCGCCAGCAGCTCAGCGACCTGCCCGGCCTCCGGGTCGGCCAATGGCGACACCGGTGAAGGTCTGGTTGATGTGCATGCCATTGAACTGCTCTCCGTAGGTGTTGAAGCCGATCACCTGCTGGCGTCGGAGAAAAGCCGAGGTCTGTTCGCTGGTGTCGTTGCCCTCGATTTCCAACCGGCGCAGAAAGCAGTCGCAACCAATGGTCAACAGCGGCGGCCCGAGGCGCTGTTCCAGCCGCTCGAACAAGGCTTCCAGATTCGGCATCAGCGGGCCGGGTTCCATGGCGGTGAGCACGATGCCGTTCTCCACCGCGCAATACAAGGTCAGGCTCATGTCCTCGTTGACCTTCTGGATCGAGCGCACGTAGTAGTGCTCGTTGATCCTCACCGCCAGGGGATGGGCGGCGAACAGACGGTGATCGAGATCGCTGACCGGCACACCGATCAGCCGGGCGTATTCCTCGGCGGCCGGCTCGGCGTTCAGCTCGTAGACCCGCCTGCTGTTGCTGTCGGCGCGGGTCACGACCAGTTTGTCTTCGAGTGGCAGGATGTGATGGGTGGTGAACACCTCGAAATCCAGCCAGGTGTTGATCAGCACTACGATCGCCGCACCGCTGTAGAACCGGCCGTCGTAATAGACGTAGGTATCGCTGAGGTGATTGTCGTCGCCAGCTGAACCGCCGAAATGCGGAATGCTGCCGAACGCGGCGCTAAGCGCAGACAACACGATTTCCTCACGGCTGGACAGCCCGTCGAGCAGCGTCAGCGCAAAGCTGTGGTCCTTGATCGGCGCCAGCGAGTTGCTGCGGCAGTCGCTACCCAGCCGTTCGACCAATTGCTGTGCCTCGATCAGGCTGAAGCGATCCATCTCGTCGATCAGCTCGCAGGCGATGGAAAAGCTTCGATGGTCGAAGCCGACTGCCGTCACGCAGCTGCGCCCATAGCCCTGGGAGGTGATCTCGCCCGCCGAGGTGCAACCGACCAGACGCACGCCACCGAAGTATTGGCGCAACGCATCGCCCAGCGCCGGCAGGTCATATTCAGCCGAACAGAAGAACAGCACGAAGCCCAGATGCGGGTGCATCAGTTGGCGTGCCAGGTCCTGTGCCACCGTTTCGGGTAGCCGGGCGTCGGACATCGCCGTGCGTATTACCTCGCCTTGTTCATCAGTCACGCACGGCACCCCGCACCACTCGAATCGGATGACCCCATTCTTGGGCAGGGCATATGGGACGAAAATGCTACTTGAGTACCGGTAAAGGCCTGCCTAGGTAGCATCGCGACGAAACAACGCATTGCTGCGATGCCAATGCAGCTGAAGTGTCCGCAACGTCGACTCCCACCCGCTGCACTGCGAAGCAAAGCGCCTTCGTCCCGACCAGGCCTGGCCTCGACGCACGCTGGACGTCCGGTTCAGTGATGCGCAGATGCAGAAAGGCCGGCCCCTCACGGGTGCCGGCCTTGCTCTTGGCAGCGTAGCGAATCGTCACTGCGTACAGGGCGTGGGTTACGCTCGACGTACAGCCCACTGCCAGTGCAGCGGATGGAGCGACCTACGGTTCGACGTCCATCCGCGCCCTGCTGATCGTGTCGCTTAGAAACTCAGCGCCGCACCCACTGCGAAGGTGCGGGTTTCTTCGTCCAGCGCCGGGCTGTCCTTGCCTTCGATCTCGAACTGGTTCAGCTCGGCGACCAGGGTCAGGTTGTCGTTGATGCTGTGGAATAGGGCGATACCGCGGGTCTCGTAATCAGCCTCACCACCCAGACCGTTGCCGTCATCCTTGGTCTGGCCATAGGACAGCGCGACACGGTTCTTGCCGAAGCGGTAGGAGCCCTGCAGCAGGTAGCCGTCGCTGTCCACTTCACGCAGCAGCGCTTCGCCAGCGTTGTTGGTGAAGAAGGGGTTGATGCCTTCGGCCTGGAAGCCCGAGGCGGTCAGCGACAGGTTGCCCATCTTGGCCTGCACACCGTAACCCAAGCCCTTGGAATCGACCTTGTCGATGCTGCTGTCGGTATTGTCCGAGCTCTGCTGCATGCCGTTGATCCAGGTGTAGAACTGGGTGCCGCCCATCTCGAACTCGTAGGTGATCTCGGTTTCGAAGCGCGGCGCTTCCTGGTAGGCCTTGTCCAGAGTGGACGAGGTATCCTCGGTGGTATCCACCGGATCCATGATGCCGGCAGCGATGCGCAGGCCGCTCATCTTCGGCGAACGGTAGGTGATCTGCGAGGTCGGGAACGGATACGGGTAGCCGGTACCGATGTTGCCGAAGGAGACGCCGCCGCCATCGACCAGCCCCAGGGTGTCGCTGACCTGACCGTAACCGCTGAGCATCTCGTCGAGCAGGATGTTGGAGCGGCCGAACAGGCCGAAATCCTTACCGAACAGCACTTCGCCCCACTGCTCATTCGCCGCGGTGGCATAGAACTGACGCACGTCGATACCGGTCTCGGTGCCGTTGGTATCGCTGTCGTTGATGGTCACCCAGAACGAGGAGCGGCCGCCCAGCTTGAGATCGCCGACCTGCTTGCCGAAGTTAAAACCGATCCAGTTGGGCAGGAAGCCCATCTTCACCCGCGACTGCTTGCGATCGAATTGCTCGCCGGCACGCTCGACGTCGCTGTGGACGTAGAAGGTGTTGAAGTAACCATCGGTGGAAAAGGTGGTGTCGTCCTGATCGTAAAGCACGATTTCGGCGACGGCCGACTGGCTTACGGTCATGGCGACGGCACTGGCCAGAACCAGTGGCAACAGGGTTGATACGGCTTTCTTGTTGTTGTGCATGGCGCTCTCCGCGGTTTTGACGACAAGCAGTCGTGACGGGAGCGATTATCGAAAGGCCATCCAAGAGCACATACGCTGCGATGGCGGCGAAAGGCTAGTACTTTCGCCCGGGGTGCCGTCTTGCACGCAAAGCATCTCATCCGAGCGCAAGATGCCCGAGGCTTAGGTCGTACACCCAAAGCAGTGCGCCACCATACTCCCGGCACAGGCGTCGACAATCCGCCGTAACGGCTGGCCGCCGAGCAGCGTTGTAGGGGGTTGAATGAGCGTGATGTGGGACGCGGAAGCGCCAGTCAGCAAGAATGCCAACGCGAGTCGGGCGCTTCGGCATTGGCGACCACATGCCAGCCGCCTTCGGCATCGCGCAGCGCCTGTAGCTGAGTACGGATGGCCCGGGCATCGAGGTTGGCCGACGCGGCAGCCACCGCCTCGGGGTGGTCGCCATCGAAGCCGGCCAGGTGCGCCTGCCATAGCGACTCGCCGCGGCGGCGCAGGTCGCCGTCGTGGTTGCCGATCTCGGTGTCCGCCGCAGCGACTTCAACCAGCGTACCGGCAAAGCCGTCGAGGAAGGTTTCGATATGGTCAAGAATCTCGCCGGCCGATGCGCTGGGAGACTGCACCGCGAAAACGATGCCCGGACACTCGCCGAACTGACGATAGCCACAGAACACCGCATAGCCGAGCTGCAGTTCGCTGCGCAGTCGACGGAAGAACGCGCCTTCCATCAATCGCGCCAGGCGCCGCCAGCTCGCCTCGATGATGGCTGTCCGGACCGGTAGCGGACAGAACAGCACCAACGCGGTTTCCACGCCAGACTCACCAAAGCGCGACCAGCAATAACGCGGCTTGCTTTCGTGGTGAGGCTCGGCACCGGGCACGGCAAGCCCCGGCAACCTAGCCAGTACCGTCTGCAGCGGGCCACTCAGATGCCGAGGTAGCCCCACCGCCAATGCATCCCAATGGGACTGTTGCCAGGCTTGATCGAGCGCGCATTGCTCCAGCGACGCATCACCGTCTCGTGCAGCTCCTGCGAGCACCAGCGGCAGACGGCGCAACATCTGCCGAATCAGCATCTCGTCGGCGCTGGACGTCGCGGCCTCGTTGCACAGGCGCCGTCCTTCTTCGCAAGCTGCCGGCGGCGGCGCTTTGATGAGGTCGACAAGGTCACGAAGAATCAGCGGCAGCGCTTCGGCATAACCGAACAGCGTCAGGCACCAGTTGCGCCCATGGTCATCGAAGCGCAGCTCGACGCCGGCTTGCGCCGCAGCGAGGGTATGCCTGCGCAGCGCGGCGTGCAGCGTGTGCCAGAGCCCTGTCGGTGGTTGCCCCGCGGCAAACCGCCAGCGCAGGTAGAGCGCGCCCTGCCCTGCAGCATCGGCCTGTTCGAGCCAGCGCAGAGTTGGCATCTGTAACGGCGCCACACCCGGCTGCATGCGCTCACTGAGCCAACGATTGCGTTCGGGCAGGCGCCATTGCCATCCAGTCCTGGCTGACGGCGGCAACTGCTCGGCGACCAGGTCCAGCGTGAACCCAGCCTTTACCGGCTCGATGCGCTTGGACCGAACGGCACTTACGGCGTCCACCGTCAGTACGATCGGCTTGCTCGCGTGAAGCTGCGCACCCAGCATCTCGAGCGCCTGCTGCACACGATTCGCATCGATCGATGGCGTCCAGGCAGCCGGGTCAATCCAGTAGCGCAGCAGGGCTAGTGGCTCCTTGCCCATCCGCCCACGCCGCCGGATCTGCACATATTCGTCCCATAGCTCGGACCAGGCTGCCTGCGTGCACATGAAATGCAGCCAGTCGCGCAGCGCCGCAACGATCTGCGCGCGCTCCGCCATGCCGCGCTCGGTCAACTGCACCTCGAAGACGGCCACACCCTGCCCGTCATGCCAGTACGGCACGCGCAACGAGACGGCATCACACCAGTGGGCGTCGCTGAGGGCTTGGAAAAGACTCCCGTCGGCTTGCGAACTCAAGCATGAGCCGAGCACATCCAGCGCCACACAGGCTTCATTCGGCAACCCATCGAGGGCGAAGGCGATATCCAGATACGGCCGCGCGCCATCGACGCTCAGACGCAAGGTGGCGCCATCGTCGGCGTGCAGTGGCTGTATCGGTCTTGCGACGTTCGGTGCGACCGATAGCTGGCATTCGTCGCTTTGCAGCAATTCCAGCACCTGCTCAAGGCTGCCGGACGCGGCGACCAGCAGCTCCATCTGCCCGGTTCGATAGAAGCGCTGGTGATAGCCGGTCAGCGCTTTCTGGAACTCTGGCGCCTCTACCGGCAGCGTTTCGCGATTGCCCGCGTGAAACGCTGAAAATGGATGCGCACAGCTCAGCGCCGTACCGATCGCGGCGTCGCACAGGGTCTCCCGGTCCCGCCCGCGGGCCAGGAATTCAGCCTGCAACACCTCGCGCTCGCGCAACTGCGCCGCCGGGTCGAGCAGAGGCCGAGCGAGCATGTCGAGCAGGCGCTTGAGCGCCTCGCCGAAGGCAGCGCCAGGCACCTGGAAGAAGAAATCGGTATGACGCTCACGGGTCGAAGCGTTCAATTGCCCGGCACAACCCTGCACGAACGGCATCAGGCTCTGGGTCGGCGCATAGGCCAGGCTACCCAGGAACAGCAGGTGTTCGAGAAAATGCGCGAGCCCTGGGTATTCGCCCGGCGCATCGTGTGCGCCGGCGTTCACGCGAACGAGGGCTGCTGCCTGGTTGCCCGCTGGCAGCTGGATAAAGCCCAGCCGCAGGCCATTGGGCAGGACGTGCCACTGCGGCAACACGGCAGGCGGAACGCTGTCTGGCGTCATGGATTGATTTCCCCTTGCCGGACAGCTGTGCGCATGGTTCAGGTATCCAGCTGACCAGCCAGGAACTGGCGCAGACGGCGCTGCATCAGCTTGCCGGAACTGCCGAGGCAGGCGATCGGGGTACCCGCCAGCGCTTCACGGCCCAGCTCCGCCGCCTCGCCGGCCAGGGCCAGGGGGCAATCGAGCGCGAGGGACAGCTTGTTGAGCTGACGCAACTGCGTCTCGCCATGCGGAACATTGGAATACAGCACCAGCCCCTGCGGCTTCATCTTGTCGCAGACCAGCGCGAGTTCTTCCAGCGGCTGCCCGATCGGCAACACACTGACGGCCAGGCTGTCGCCACTGAGCATCAGGCCTGCCACGAGCAATTCAAGTTCGCGGCACTGCCCCGGCATCGCGGCGAGCAGTATGCGCTCACCAGCCGGCATCCGGGCTAGCTGCAATCGCTGGAGCACCCGGGCGCGGATAAAGGCATCGAGAAACAGCCACTCGCTGGTGCCGCCGAATTCATCCTGGCGCAGCAGCAGTTCCTGCCACACCGGCAGCAGGACATCCTGAAAAACCACCGCCAGCGGATAGGTGGAGAAGATCTGGCCGTAGAGTTGCTCCAGGCGCACTTCGTCGAAGCCGTTGACCGCATCACGCAGTTGCCCCTGCCACTCGTTCCACTCGCCACTTGGCGTTGCGATCGGTTCCTCTGCCTCGCGGGTCGCTGCGCTGCGCGCCAGGATGCTGCCTACCTTGCTTACCGCCACGCCGCGCTCGGTCCAGGAAAGAATGCTGCGAACCGCCTCCACGTCGGCCATCGAGTACAGGCGATGACCGCTCTCGGTCCGCGTCGGCCGGATCAGACCATAGCGGCGCTCCCATGCCCGCAGGGTCACCGGGTTGACCCCGGTCAGGCGGGAAACTTCACGGATAGGGAATAGATCCTGCTGCTCGAAGGCGCTCGAGGCCAGGTTCGAAGCGCCGGAAGAATCGTTCATGGGGCGGCTCGCTGGATAAGAATGCCGAGATTGTAACCCAGCGTTTCGCAGCATACCCTCTACAAACGTTGTACAAACACAAGGCACGATGGAATGGCGCCTGATTGCCGCTGACGTCGATCGTGCCTGCCCACTGCGTGCCCGAGCGGCTCGCTGGCTGGAGCGCAGCGCCGATCCGACACGGCTGCGCCTGGTGGATATCAGCGCTGACGACTTCGATCCCGCTGGGCTCGGCCGAATCTAACGCAGCTCCTGGTTGACCGGTGTAAACGCCACCTACTGGAACCGGCGTCTGGCGGACCACGGTCGCTGGGCGCACCACTCGGCTGGCGTCCGTTGCGACCGCCGCTGTCGCTCGGTTACCAGCTGTTCGACGGGCTGCCGCATTCCGCCATCGATGCAGCAGCACTCCCCTCCACGTAACAGCGCCCGACGCCCAAAAAGGTACCTGATCGATGAGGGCACTCTGGCCAACCGCCCGTTCATGAGCAAGTTCGGCGTCGAGGCGGGACGGCTCACCTTGTTCTTCCGCAAACGCAACGAATGAGCTGGTGGCACTTGCAGGGCACCGAGTGGCCAAGTTGGCCTAGAATGTGCCGCATGCCCCTTCAGGATGTCGTGACATGATCAATGCCAAGCTGTTGCAACTGGTTATCGAAGCCTCCAACGATGGGATCGTGGTCGCCGAACAGGAAGGGGATGACAACATCCTGATCTACGCCAATCCGGCGTTCGAGCGCCTGACCGGCTACGCGGTGGACGACATCCTCTACCGCGACTGCCGCTTTCTGCAGGGCGAGGACCGTGACCAGCCGGCCCTGCAGGCCATCCGCGATGCAATCAAGAACAACCAGCCGTGCCGTCAGATCATCCGCAACTACCGCAAGGACGGCACGCCGTTCTGGAACGAGCTTTCCATCACGCCGGTATTCAACGAGGCCGATCAGCTGACCTATTTCATCGGTATCCAGAAGAACGTCACCGCCGAGGTCGAAGCCCTGCAGCGCGTCGAAGCGCTGGAAGCCGAGATTCGCGAACTGAAGGCGCAGCACGCGCAGAACTGAGCACGCCGCCCGGCCCGCATCCGGCGGGCCGTTGACCCACCGGGGCAGCAGCGCTGCGTGCTCAAGTAGCGGACAACCCTACCTAAGTGTCGTTACCCCGTAACGGTGGTTATGGGATACTGGCGAATAGCCATTTCACCATCCTGCAGTGGGCGGTTGCGCCCTAGGATTCTGTCTTGACCATCAATGCCGTTGTACAGAACGCGGTCATGCTGCTCGCGTTGTGCTGGCTGCTGGCCTTCACTACACGCAGCTGGAACCGGAGCGGCCAGCGCTCTGCACAATTGCTCGCCGGCCTCTGGTTCGGCAGCGCCTGCATCATTGGCATGCTAATGACCAGCACAGGCCAGACGGGAATCATCCTCGATGCCCGCACTGTGGTGCTGAGCATGGCCGGCCTGTTCGGCGGACCGCTGGTAGCAGCCATCGCCGGCACGCTGGCCGGCGCCTACCGTCTGTGGCTGGGTGGGCCCGGCGTAGTTCCCGGAATCGCCAACATTTTGCTACCGATCGCATTCGGACTGACTTACGGCTGCGCATATCGCAAGCGTTTGCTCGGCATCGGTTTCTGGCAATTGCTGGGGTTCGGACTGGCAACGCACCTGGTCGTGCTGGGCCTCATCGCGATGCTACTGCCCAACCCACTGGGCGCCGCCGCGGTGAAGGAAATCGCCTTGCCGATGCTGTTGGCGCTTCCACTGGCCACCGCCGTTCTTGGTGTCCTGCTCAAGGATCTGCTCGAACGCGACAAGATCGAGCAGGCGCTGCGCTCCAGCGAAGCCCGGCTGCGCGCCATAAGCCAGGCTATCCCCGACCCGCTGCTGGTTGTCGACGAAGACGGTCACTGCCTGGACGTAATCTGCTCCGAGCGCAACCTGTTGTATAGCGAGGCCACCAGGTTGCGCGGAAAAACCGTGAAGGAAGCTATGCCGGAAGAAGACCAGCAACGCTACCTCGACTACATTCGACAGACACTCAACAGCGATACGCCGCAGCTAATCGAGTACAGCCTACCGACACGTATCGGTGTAAGGATGTTTGAAGGCCGCGCTTTGCCATTGGAACAACCGCCAGGGCAGAAGCGAGCGGTGGTCTGGCTGAGCCGCGATATCACCGAACGAGTGAACACCGAACTGGAGCGCAGGATCGCCGCCATCGCCTTCGAATCGCAGCAGGGCATGCTGATTACCGACGCACAGAATCGCATCCTGCGGGTCAACCGAGCCTTCACCCGCATCAGCGGCTACAACCCCGCCGAAGCCATCGGCCAGACTACTGCTTTGCTCGCGTCCGGCAAGCATGGGCCGGAGTTCTATCGCACCATGTGGTCGAGCATCGAAACCACCGGCGTGTGGGAAGGCGAAATCTGGAACCGGCGCAAGAGTGGCGAGATTTTTCCCGAATGGCTGACCATCAGCGCGGTGCACAACGCGCTCGGAAAGGTGACTCACTATGTCGCCGCCTTTACCGATATCACCGATCGCAAGGCAGCCGAAGAGCGGATCCATAACCTGGCGTTCTACGATCCTCTGACCAATCTGCCCAACCGCCGACTGCTGCTCGACCGCCTGCACCAGGCCATGGCGGCTAGCCGCCGGGGCAATCAGCTCGGCGCGTTGATGTTCATCGATCTGGACAACTTCAAGAACATCAACGATCTGCACGGGCACCAGACCGGCGACCAGGTGCTGCGCATCGCCGCTGAGCGTCTGCACGCCGAGGTGCGTGCCAGCGACACGGTGGCGCGCCTGGGTGGCGACGAGTTCGTGGTGATGCTGGAGAACCTCGGCGATGACCCGCTACGCGCCGCGGGCCAGGCCGAGCACATCGGCATGAAGCTGCTAGACTCGCTGGACCGGCCCTATCGTCTGGCCGACCTTGCGTTGTACAGCAGCGCCAGTATCGGTGTGGTGCTGTTCGGTGCCGAAGCCAGCAGCAGCGACGAGCTGATGAAGCGGGCCGACATGTCGATGTACGAGGCGAAGATCTCCGGCAAGAACACCCTACGCTTCTTCGACCCACGCATGCAGCTGGCCGTGCAGGACCGGCTGCGTCTCGAGGAAGAGATTCGCCTGGGGTTGAAGAACGGCGAATTCATACTCAATTTCCAGCCGCAGCTGGAGCAGACCGAGGGCATCGTTGGCGCCGAGGCGCTGGTGCGCTGGCAGCATCCGCTGCGCGGCCTGCTGACGCCGGCGGCGTTCATCGCCCAGGCCGAGCACGCTGGCCTGATCCACACCCTCGATCAACAGGTGCTGGCCCAGGCCTGTGCCCAACTGGCGCGCTGGGCGGAAACGCCGGAATTCGCCCACCTCAGCCTTTCGGTCAACCTCAGCGCACACTTGCTGTACCAGGACAATTTCGTCGAGAAGGTGCTCGAACTGCTGGAACGGAGCGGTGCCGATCCGGCCCGGCTCAAGCTGGAGCTGACCGAAACGCTGCTGCTGGACAACATGCCCGAAGCCATCGCCCGCATGACGCGGCTCAAGAAGCACGGCATCCGTTTCGCCATCGACGACTTCGGTACCGGCTATTCCTCGATGAGTTATCTCCAGCAGCTGCCGCTGGATCAACTGAAGATCGATCAGACCTTCATCCGTCGCCTGCCGGAGGACAGCAGCAGCCTGACCATCGTCCGGGCCATCTGCGCACTGGCTACCGGTCTGAACCTGGAGGTCATCGCCGAAGGTGTCGAAAGTGAGCCACAACGGGCGATGCTGTTCGCCAATGGCTGCCACCACTACCAGGGCTATCTGTTCGGCAGACCGCTGTCGGCGGATGCGTTCGAAGAGCTGGTTCGCAGCGCCGCCGCGGACGACGGCGTATCAGCCTGACGAGGGACGCATCGCCCTGCGTCCCCGAACCTGCACTCAGAGCGCCAGAGGCGCGCGACCGCAGAGCGTCACCAGCGCCTTTACCCAATCCTCGTGGGTGTTCAGACAGGGCACCAGCACCAGCTCCTCGCCACCCGCCCCGATGAACTGCTCACGCCCACGATCGCCGATCTCCTCGAGGGTTTCGATGCAGTCGGAGACGAAGGCCGGGCACATCACCAGCAGCTTTTTCACGCCCTGCTGCGCCAGCTCGTCGAGACGTGTCTCGGTATAGGGCTCGATCCACTTGGCGCGACCGAGGCGCGACTGGAAAGACACCGACCACTGATCGTCACGCAACCCCGCTTGCGCCGCGAAGCCGGCGGCGGTGCGCATGCATTGCGCGCGGTAGCAACTGGCGAGTACCGCACCCTCGGCACGCTGACAGCAATCATCGCCCTTCAGGCAGTGCGAGCCGGTTGGATCGGTCTTGTGCAGATGGCGCTCGGGCAGTCCGTGGAAACTCAGCAGCAGATGATCGAAATCCTGTTGCAGATGCGGCCTGGCACTGGCAGCCAGCGCATCGAGGTACTCCGGCTGGTCGTAGAACGGCTGCAGAATCGACAATTGCAGGCCCAGTCCACGCTCGCGGATGACCCGGCGCGCTTCCTGAATGACCGTCGTCGTCGTGCTGTCGGCGAACTGCGGATAAAGCGGCGCCAGGGTGACCTGGGTGATGCCCTGCCCGGCCAGACGCGTCAGCGTAGTCTCGATGGACGGCTCGCCATAGCGCATCGCCAGCTCCACGGGGCCCTGCGTCCAGTGCGGGCGGACCGCCTCCTGCAGGCGACGGCTCAGCACCACCAGCGGCGAGCCTTCCGGCCACCAGATCGAGGCGTAGGCATGCGCAGATTGTTCGGGGCGCTTGATCAGAATCAGCGAGACCAACAGGCGACGCAACGGCCACGGCAGATCGATCACATACGGATCCATCAGAAACTGATTGAGGTAGTGGCGTACATCAGCGACTTCCGTGGAGGCTGGCGAACCCAGATTGACCAACAACAACGCCTGCTCTGTCATGCAACATTCCTGACTACTGTTTGTAAGTTGCGCCGTACCCCAAGCGGGGGGCGCGCTATTTTCACACAGGGTGCACCCTTCAGGGGTGCGTCAATAGGTCGGCCAGGGCCGTATCCAGATCACTGAAACGAAAGCGGAAACCTTCCGCCTCGGCCCGCTGCGGCGACGCGTGCTGGCCACCGAGCAGCAGCCCGGCCAGCTCGCCGAGCAGGGGTTTGAGCACTGCCGCCGGCACTGGCAGCAGCGTCGGGCGATGCAGGCAGCGGCCGAGACTGCGGGTGAACTCGACGTTGCGCACCGGGGTCGGCGCGCAGGCATTGTAGGGTCCGCTGGCTGCCAGCTGGTGCAGAAGAAAATCAATCAGGGCGATTTGGTCTTCGATATGAATCCACGGCATCCATTGCCGACCATCGCCGATGCGCCCACCCAGGCCTAGCCTGAATGGCGGCAGCAAGCGCTGGAGAAAGCCGCCGTCACGCGCCAGCACCAGCCCGGTACGCACCAGCACCACGCGCATGCCCAGCACCGTCGCCTCCATCGCGCGCTCTTCCCAGGCATTGCACAGCTGGCTGGCGAAATCGGAGGAGACCGGCTGATCGGCTTCGGTCAGGCGGTGCTCCCCACCATCGCCGTACCACCCCACGGCGGAACCGGAGATCAGCAGCGCCGGTCTCTGCTCGCGCCGGCCCAACCATTCGACCAGCTGTTCGGTGAGCTTGATTCGGCTGTCCCACAGCAGCGCCTTGCGCGACTTGGTCCATGGCCGATCGGCGATCGGGGCGCCGGCCAGATTGACCACCGCGTCCAGCTCCACGGCATCCAGTTGCTGCAAACTGCCCACGCCCTGCACCTCGGCACCACACAGCATGGCAACGCGTTGCGGCGTGCGGCTCCACACCCACAGCCGATGCCCGTCCGCCAACCAGCGCCGGCACAGCGCGCGTCCTATCAGCCCGGTACCGCCCGTCAACAAGATGTTCATGGTGAGCTCCTGGCGCGCAGCCATTGCGCGGGTTTGACGACCTGCTTGAAAGCATACACCTATACACGTTCACACGAACCGTACAGCATTTTAAAGCTACCGCTTCGGCTGTCTCACTGGCACGCATCAGCCCGGCCGGAAAAAGCTGTGGATCGACAAGCCGGCTAATAACCCTCTTCGAACACGTCGACAACTATCCAAAGCCATCCACTGACGACATTTGTACAGCATTACGCCATTAGTTGTACATCCAGTATTGACTTGTACAACACCGTAACTATGATGACCTCAAGTTGTACAGAAACCAAAATTGTACAAGACGAGGTCGCCACAATGCACACCACGCTTCCCACGCCCAAGATCGGAATCAGCGCCTGCCTGCTCGGCAATCCGGTGCGTTTCAACGGTGGCCACAAGGAATCACGCCTGTGCAGCGAAACCCTGGCACAACACTTCGAATTCGTGCCGGTGTGTCCGGAGGTCGCGATAGGTCTGGGCACGCCTCGCGAGCCGATTCGCCTGGTCGGCGACACCGACGCGCCGAGGGCGGTCGGCACCGTGCGTCCCGAGCTGGACGTCACCGAAGCGCTCGCCGCCTACGGCCGGCAGATCGCCGAACAGCTGCACGACATCAACGGCTACATCCTTATGCAGAAGTCGCCGTCCTGCGGTATGGAGCGGGTCAAGGTCTATGCCGCCAACGGCCACACCCAACCCGGCGGTGGTAGCGGCGTGTTCGCCCAGGCACTGATGCAGGCCTGCCCGGATTTGCCGGTCGAAGAGGACGGCCGCCTGAACGATGCCGTACTGCGCGAAAACTTCCTCACCCGCGTCTATGCCCATGCCGACTGGCAGCGCCTGTGCCAGGCCGGTCTCAGCCGCCGGGCCATCGTCGATTTCCACTCGCGCTACAAATACCAGCTGATGGCGAGCAACCCGCTGCAATACAAGGTGCTCGGTCGGCTGGTGGCGCAACTTGCCGAACACTCGCTGGAGGCGTTCGCACCGCAGTACTTCAGCCAACTGATGCAGGCCCTGAAAAAGCCCGCCACCCGCGGTACGCACTGCAACGTGCTGCTGCATCTGAGCGGCTATCTCAAGGACGCGCTGGGCGCGGACGATCGCCGCGAGATGCGTCACCTCATCGATCAGTACCGCGCCGGCGTCATTCCGCTGGTGGTGCCGCTGACCCTGCTCAAGCACCACTTCCGCCGTCATCCCGATCACTACGTCGCTCGCCAGGCGTACATGCAGCCGCACCCCGAAACCCTCAGCCTGCGCAACGGAATCTGAACATGAATGAACCAACGGAGCTGACGCAGCTGATCGCCGAAGGCCTGCTGCCGATCCGCGAGGTAGCACGCATCACCGGCGTCAACGCCGTGACCCTGCGTGCCTGGGAGCGTCGATACGGGCTGATCGTCCCGCTGCGCACGCCCAAAGGGCATCGACTCTACGAAGACGCGCACATCCAGCGCATCCGCAAAATCCTCATCTGGCTCAACCGCGGCGTTTCCGTCAGCCAGATCAAGCCGCTGCTGGACACCACCACGCCACCGGAACTGCCCAGGCAGAACCAGTGGTCCGAGCTGCTCGCAGAGTTGCTGCAGGCCATCGACCGTCTCAGCGAACGCCGCCTGGACGATGCCTTCAACCGGGCCATGGCGTTGTACCCACCGCGCACGCTCTGCCAGCATCTGCTGCATCCGCTGCTCGATGCACTCGACCAGCGCTGGCAGGGCCAGTACGGCGCGGCAGTGGAGCGGGTGCTGGTTCATTCCTGGCTGCGCAGCAAGCTGGCAACCCGCATCTATTTCAAAAACCGCCAGCAGGCCGGACGCCCGTTGCTACTCGCCAATCTGGATGACGAGTCCTTCACGCCGGGCCTGTGGCTGACCGCCTGGCTCGTCTCCAGCACCGACTGCCCGGTCGAGATCATCGAGTGGCCGGTTCCGCTGAACGAGCTGAACCTGGCGATGGAACGCATCCTGCCCCGCGCCCTGTTGCTTTACGCGAGCAATAGCCTGCCGGGCAACTGCCTGCAACGCGATCTGCCACGCCTGATCGAGCAAAGCGTCGCGCCACTCTGTGTGGCCGGTCCGGCCGTTCATATCCATGCACCGGAGCTGCACCGACATCGCGGGCTGATGCTCACCGAGGACCCACTCGGCGCCCTGCAACAACTGCACGGCGCCGGCCTGCTGCCGGGTAGCGAAGGGAGCGCGTCATGACCCAACTGTTCTGGTTGCGCAGCGATCTGCGCACAAGCGACAACACCGCCCTGGCCGCTGCCATGGCTGCCGGCCCAACGGTGGCACTGTATCTGGTCACCCCCAGGCAATGGCTTGCTCACGACGATGCCCCATGCAAGGTCGATTTCTGGCTGCGCAACCTCGCCGAGCTGTCGACCCGGCTGGGTGCGCTCAACGTCCCGCTGCTGATTCGCGAGGTCGATGATTGGCAGGCGGTGCCCGACGCGCTGCTGAACGTCTGCCGCGAGCACGGCATGCAGCGGCTGCATTACAACGAGGAGTACGGCGTTAACGAGCAGCGCCGCGATCAGGCAGTGGCGGCTCGCCTGGAAGCGGCCGACATCCGCGTGCGCGGCTATCTCGACCAGCTGCTGTTCACCCCGGGCAGCGTACAGACGCAGTCGGGCAGCTATTTCAAGGTGTTCAGCCAGTTTCGCAAGGCCTGCCTTGCACGCCTGAGCGTATCGCTGCCAGCCTGTGAGCCGGTGCCTGCGGCCCAGGCGCCGCTGGGTATCGCCAGTGATCCGGTGCCCGCTGCGGTAACCGGCTTTCCCCGGCCCACGGACTATCTACGCGCGCTCTGGCCGGCCGGCGAAGCCTTCGCCCAGCGCCGTCTGGCGGCGTTCGTCGAGGATGACCTGAACGAATACCACCAGCGCCGCGACCTGCCCGCCGAGCCCGGCACCAGTCAGCTGTCGGCCTACCTCGCCACCGGCGTCATTTCCATCCGCCAGTGCCTGCACGCGGCGCTTGGCTACAACCAGGGCGAGCTGGACAGCGGCAGCACCGGCGCCACCACCTGGGTCA
Organism: Stutzerimonas stutzeri; assembly: GCF_000935215.1. Taxonomy (GTDB): domain Bacteria; phylum Pseudomonadota; class Gammaproteobacteria; order Pseudomonadales; family Pseudomonadaceae; genus Stutzerimonas. The sequence goes on along the minus strand of NZ_JXXD01000151.1, from coordinate 3,630 downwards.
ACGAACTGCTCTGGCGCGAGTTCTACAAGCACATCCTGGTCGGTTATCCGCGGGTGTCGATGCATCGCGCCTTCCGCCCGGAAACCGAGGCGCTGCCATGGCGGCGCGCGCCGGACGAGCTGGAAGCATGGCAGCAAGGCCGTACCGGGTTCCCGATCATCGATGCGGCCATGCGTCAGATGCAGGAAACCGGCTGGATGCACAACCGCCTGCGCATGGTCGTCGCCATGTTCCTCAGCAAGAACCTGCTGATCGACTGGCGTGAGGGCGAGCGCTGGTTCATGCGTAACCTGATCGACGGCGACCTGGCCGCCAACAACGGCGGCTGGCAATGGAGCGCGTCCACCGGCACGGATTCGGTGCCCTACTTCCGCCTGTTCAACCCGATCAGCCAGTCGCAGCGCTTCGACCCGGACGGGCAGTTCCTGCGCCGCTGGCTGCCCGAGCTGCAGCACCTGAGCAAGCGCGACGTGCATAACCCGTCGGCGCACCGCAGCCTGTTCGACGTTACCGAGTATCCCAGCCCCATCGTCGACCTCGGCGCCAGCCGGGCGCGGGCGCTGGATGCCTTCCGCAACCTGCCGGATGCACATGCATGAGCGGCTTCCTGCAGCGTTTCACCGGTGAGTTAGCCCCATCTCGCCTGCCCGGCGAACTGGAACACCGCATGCGCTTCAACCCGCCGGGGCGGCGCATCGGTGTGCACATGGAGGCATGGCAATCGGAACGGATCGACCGCGTGCCGGAGGTGATCCGTAACATCACCGAGCAGGCCCACCTGCTCGCCCTCGATGCCGCCATCGAGGCTCCACGGGCCGGGGAACAGGGTCGCGGGTTAGCCGTAGTCGCCGACGAGGAGCGTCAGCTGCGCAAGCTGGCCGGTCGCCTCGGCAGCCTGAGCGGCCGCCTCACCGTGCAGTGGCTCGACGGTTCGGGTCAGCGCCGCCGGCGCCCGGCGGAGTGACCGACCACCATTGCATTGGGTTGCTCGAAGGCCGCGCACACTGCCGGCACCAGCAGCCGGGCGTGGGGCGGGATATCCAGCCCGTCAGCGTCCAGCACGATCACCCCGTCGGCATGCAGTTGCTGCAGCGCGGGCCAGTGCCGCGCATAACGCTGCCGCACATCCACGCCGCTGTGCAGCGTGAGCGCGTCGAAATCCAGCGCGAAGGTACAGCGCAGACGTTCGAGCAACGTCTGATGCAGCGGATCGACATGGCTGGCATGCAGACCGCAGATGCTCGGTAGCTGGTCCTGGTCCAGTGCCTGCTGGTAGGCCTGCGCGGTGCTGGCGTTCTGGCAATAAAGGCCATCGACCCGGCTGATCGCGCCCACCCCGAAGCCGAGGTGATCGCATGCGCCGTACAGGGTGTAGCCATGGATATCGTGGTACAGCGCGCCGATCTCCTGAGCCATCGCCAGGTCGTCGTGAGGCAGGACGAACTTGCCCAGCCCGATGTAGCGGTAGCCGGCGGCGCTGAGCTGCTCGACACCCTGGCGGTACATCGCCAGCGTGTCGGCCAGCGAAGCCAGGCCGAGCCGCGCGGGATTGGCAGCGACCAGCGGCGCGTCGCGGTAATCGAACATCGTCACCTGATCCGGCGCCAGCTCGATGATCGACGCCAGCTTGCGTGCGAAGCTGGCCGGCGTCTGCCAGGACCTGCCGTAGCCGAGGTCCAGATTCACCGAGCGGTAATGCAACGCATGGGCAGCCTCGATCACCGCGCGGATGCGCGCCGAACTGCGGAAGTACTCGACCGTGCCGCCGTCGTCCGCGCGCAGATCGGGCACCGCGACGCTGAGCTGGTTGAAGCCGAGCTCATGCAGCGCGCCAATCAGCGGCCAGTCGGCATGGGCCAGCTCGACTTCGGCGAGAAAGCTGCCGGCACGGGAATCGACGAAACTGAAGCGGCTCCTGAGCAGCGTCATCAGTTCTCGCAACGCGGCGATGCCCAGTGTGCCGGTGCTCAGCCGCAACTGCTCGACCTGCTGCAGCGGCCCGACATGGCAACCGAGCTGTTCGATCTCGCGACGCAGGCGCAGCTGATAGGCGGCGGCCTCGCCAGGCTGCAGCTCGACGCCACCGGGCTGGTGGATGGATAGCGACAGCGGGCGGCCGGCGCGACGCCCCTCGCGCAACGCACGCAGCAGATCCAGCGGGGCGATCCGGTCGCTGAAATCGACCGCAGCCGGATAGGTGCAGTGCCCCTGCCCGATCTGTCCGTAGCGTTGTACCAGCGCGTCGTCCCAGGTCACTGAGCCAAGCATGAGAGCCTCCCGGCTGCGAATATCGTGTTTATTGCTTTAAGCGGCATCATCCGCGAGCCGCTGCAGGCGACGTTGACGTCCGTCAAGTAGGTGACAGATGGCCCTGGTGAGCAGCCGGACGGTCAGAACTCCGACGCGAAACACAATGCACTGCCTGAAGAACAGACACTCACAAGCGCCGTTCGACCAGCCGACGCTTTGGAAAAGCCCGCAACACGATGCTATTGATAGTCCTTCTTCCATACCCCGGAGCCCGATCGTGATTCCAGCTTCGCTGATTTCCGCCCTGCGCTCGGCCCGCCATGTCGTCGTGTTCACCGGTGCCGGCGTTTCCGCCGAGAGCGGCATCCCGACCTTTCGCGACGCGCTGACCGGTTTATGGGAGCGTTTCGATCCGGGCGAGCTGGCCACAGCCGAAGCGTTTCGCCGCGACCCGGCGCTGGTCTGGGGCTGGTATGAATGGCGGCGCATGCGCGTGTTCCAGGCGCAACCGAACCCTGCTCACCTGGCGATCGCCGAACTGGCGCGCCAAGTACCACGTCTGACGCTGATCACGCAGAACGTCGACGACCTGCACGAGCGCGCCGGCAGCCAGGACGTCATCCACCTGCACGGCAGCCTGCACCGACCGCGCTGCTTCGCCTGCGCACGCGAGCCTGCCGAGCCGCTGCCTGACGCCGACGAGCCCGAAGGCGGCCGTCGCCTCGAACCGCCCCGCTGCAGTCATTGCGGCGGACGGCTGCGCCCCGGCATCGTCTGGTTCGGCGAGAGTCTGCCCGTCGCTGCACTCAATGCCGCGTTCCAGGCCGCTGGCGAATGCGATCTGCTACTGTCGGTAGGCACCTCCGGGGTGGTCTATCCCGCTGCCGAAGTGCCACACCGGGCGCACGACGCCGGAGCCACCGTGGTGCACGTCAACCCGCAAGGCGAGGCGACTGCCGGCAACCGCGAACACCTGCTTGCGCTGCCCGCCGGCAAGGCACTGCCGGAATTGCTCCGCGAGGCGTTTGGCGGCTGACAGAGATAAATCTGCTCCTTGCCACGCAGACGTGGTCGCCCCAAAGCAGGGAGCACGCCCGCACCGCCGCACTGTTCTGGTTCAAGCCTGCCTCGTTCCGGCCACAGCGACGAACGCCGATTCGCTCAGCGCCTGTGCGACCAACACCCCGCAATACCGCGCAGTCGCGCGCTTGGCAGCCGCACATGCACGCTGCCGGACAAGCTGGCATACAACCTGCAATCACCCTGGCAAACCTGCCCGACTCGCGGCAGGACGTCCCACACGGTCAGCGGCGACCGTCAAGCCAACAGGCGCGGGACCGGGTGTAGCAGGCAACGAGGCCTGACCGACCACCCCACACA
>NZ_JXXD01000150.1 GCF_000935215.1 Stutzerimonas stutzeri | reverse complement strand
TTTTTTTTGCGCCCGAGCTTCGCGCGATGGAGGCCCGGTCAGCCTTCCAGCGTCGCGTTCAGGCTGATGCGAGCGTTGAGTACCTTGGACACCGGGCAGCCTTCCTTCGCCTGATTGGCGATCTGCTGGAACTGCGCGTCATCTGCACCCGGAATCCGCGCCTTGAGGGTGAGATCGATCGCCGTGATGCTGAAGCCTTCGCCATCCTTGTCGAGTGTGACCTCGGCGCGGGTGTCGATGCGTTCGGCGGTCAGCCCGGCCTGGCCCAGCATCATCGACAGGGCCATCGAGAAGCAACCGGCATGTGCCGCGCCGATCAGCTCTTCCGGATTTGTCCCCGGCGTGTCTTCGAAGCGAGTGTTGAAGCCGTAGGGGTTGTCCTTCAGTGCACCGCTCTGAGTGCTGATGGTGCCCTTGCCGTCTTTCAGGCCGCCTTGCCAGACGGCGGAAGCGCTCTTCTTCATGAACTGACCTCGAATGAATGCGTGAATGGGTTCAGCGTGCTGCTATTGAAGCTGTTCGGCCGCAAGGATCGCGCTGGCCAGCTCCATGTCGGTGGCTTCCAGCTGCGGCTGCTCGCTGCGCAGTTGCTGCAGCATGGCTTCCAGATACGGGCCGCGGATCTCGCCGTTGCTGGCCACGAAGCTGCCTGCATCCTCGCGCGCAGGTATCACCAGCTTGTCGTCCTTGAAGGTCATGTAGGTGGATGCGGTGGTCGCACCCGAGGAGAGAATGTCGCGGACCAGGCCATCGGCCACGGCGCTACCAACCGGCACCAACGCCAGGGTGAACGCTGCGAAAAGTGTCTTGCGCATGAGCGGAAACCTCCTTGCTATCGTTCTTCTGAGAGTGCGATGGGCGAAGGAGAGTTCCGGTTGTCGCTAGTCGCGCCCGTCGATCAGGCGCCGGATGCGGGCGGCGAGGGTGTCGATGCTGAACGGTTTGGCGAGGATATCCATGCCGGGTGCGAGGAAGTCGTTACGCATCTCGTCGTCCGGTACGTAGCCGGTGATGAACAGCACCTTCAGTTCGGGGCGGTGCTGTCGCGCGCTTTCCACCAGCTGCCGTCCGTTCAGGCCGGGCAGGCCGAAATCGGTGACCAGCAGATCGAGGCGCTGATCGCCGTGCAGGTAGGGCAGCGCGCCATTCGCATCGACTGCTTCCAGCACCTGGTAGCCCAGCTCCTGCAGCACCTCCACGACGAGCATGCGCACGGCGGCCTCGTCCTCCACCACCAGCACGATCTCCCCGTTCGTCGCGCTGGGCATCTCCGTCGATTGCGACGCTGCAGGCGGTAGCTCGTCCTGGGCCTCGTTGCGCGGCAGGTAGAGGATGACCTGCGTGCCTTCGCCCAGCGTGCTGTCGATGCGCACGTGACCACCGGTCTGCTTGGCGAAGCCGTAGACCATCGACAGGCCTAGGCCGGTGCCCTGGCCTATGGGTTTGGTGGTGAAGAAGGGATCGAATGCCTTGGCGATGGTCTGAGCCGACATGCCGGAGCCGTTGTCGGTGACGCTCAGCACCACGTAGTCGCCCGGTTCGGGAGCGTCCGGCTGGCGCTGTTGGATCCGTACATTGCGCGTGTTCACCCCGAGGCGTCCGCCATCGGGCATGGCATCCCGGGCATTGATCACCAGGTTGAGCAGGGCGTTTTCCAGTTGGTGGCCGTCGGTATAAGCAAGCCAGGCATCTGCCTGCAGCTCGACTTCCAGACGGATGTGCTCGCCCATGGTGCGACGCAGCATGTCCTCCATCGACACCACCAGCAGGTTCACGTCGACCGGTTTGGGGGCCAGCGACTGGCGACGGGCAAAGGCCAGCAGGCGATGGGTCAGCGCCGCGGCACGGTTGGCCGAGGTGGTCGCGGCGTCGATGTAGCGGTCGAGATCGCCGGTATTGCCGCCGGCGACACGCCGCTGGATCAGGTCGAGCGCGCCGAGCACGCCGGTCAGCATGTTGTTGAAGTCGTGCGCCAGGCCGCCGGTGAGCTGCCCGATGGCTTCCATCTTCTGCGCGTGGCGCAGCGCTTCCTCGGCGCGCTCGCGTTCGGCCATCTCGATGTGCAGCCGGCTGTTGATCGCCGCCAGCTCGCGGGTACGTTCGGCAACCCGGCGCTCGAGGCTGTCGTTGAGTTCGCGCAGCGCCTCTTCGGCGGCAACCTGGGCAGTGACGTCGGTATTGGTGCCGAACCAGTGGGTAACCTGGCCGAAATCGTCGCGAATCGGCAGCGCGCGGGAGAGGAACCAGCGGTACTTGCCGTCCTTACCGCGCAACGGAAAGGTTTCTTCCCAGATCGAGCCGATGGCAAAGGCGCGCTTCATCGAGGCGCTGACCCGCTCATGGTGGTCCGGGTGGTTCACCGTGCGCCAGCCAAGGGCGCGCATGGCTTCGTCGGTGGTGCCGGTGTAGTCGTACCAGCGCTTGTTGTACCAGTAGATGTGGCCGCTGGGGTCGGCCATCCAGGCGAACTGGCTCATGTTGTCGGCGAGGGTGCGGAACTGCTCTTCGCTCTCCCGCAATGCGCGTTCGGCGCGCATGCGCTCATCGGCGGTCCAGGCGCGGTCGGCGACTTCGCGGATGAACGAGATGTCGTCGTCGAGCCAGCCGCGCGGCTGTTCTTCGAGCAGCATCATCACGGCGGAAATGCGGCCCTGCTCGAACAGCGGGACGCAGACGATGCTGCGGATCTGGCTTTCGGCAAAGTTCTCCGCATGGCTGGCGGTGCGGGCGTCGTGCAGCACGTCCTCGATCACGACCAGTTCGTTTTCCTGCAGGTCATAGAAGAAGTCGCCGTAATCGGCGAAATGCACCACTTCGCTGCTGCTGTCCGAACGGCCGTCGCTCCAGTAGCGCTCGATGGTGGCGCTCTGGCTCGGTGCATCGACACTGGCGAACAGCACTCGGGATACACCGATGGTGCGGCCGATCACGCTCACCGCGGCATGCGCGATGGTCTGGCTGTCGTGCTGCTCGCGCAGCAGGTCGCCCAGTTCGATCAGCGCGGTCTGACGCTGTTCGGCCTGCTGGCGATCCTTGATCTGCTCTTCGAGCATCTCGTTCATGCGCAGCATGCGTTCGGCAGCGTTGCGTTCGGCGGTGATGTTGCGCGCGGTACCGAGGATGCGCACCTTGCCGCTGGAATCGACGAGCCGGCGGCCACGATTGGCGAGCCAGACGAACTCGCCGATGCGGGTATCGAAGATGCGGTAGTCGAGCTGGAACTCGCCGTCGCCACGTCCCGCCAGGGTCTCGCCCAGCGCCTTGAGCAGCACGCTGCGGTCGTCCGGATGGATCCGCGCAAGAATCTCGTGCACACCCAGCCCCGGCTCATCCGGCGCCAGCCCGGCCATGGCCTTGAGTTGTGCGTCCCAGTGCAGCGAATGATGGCTGTCGCGGTATTCCCAGACGCCGATCGAGGCGATCTCGTTGGCGAGGCTGATGCGCTGCTCGGCTTCGCGCAGGGCCTTGCTGGCCCGCATGCGCTCGGCCGCGGCACGGATGCGCTCCAGCACCTCGCGCGCCAGGCCTATGTCATCCGGGCTCCACGGCAGCGGTTGGCTGCGGATGAACATGAGCAGCGCGGGCTGGGTGCCGGACTCGACACCTGGCAGCTCGGTGAACAGGACCGAGCGGGCGGCCAGATGTTGCAGCAGCGAGTCACTGCCTGACGTGTCTTCCTCGAGCACGACCAGGTTTTCGTCTGGCAGGCGGTCGATGAAACCGGCGGCCTCTGCTTCCAGGCCATGACGCCCTATCCGGCTCGGAGCATCCGCAGCCAGCCATTCCTGTTTCACGGCCAGCGTGCCGTCCTTCACGGTCCCCCAGGCGATGCAGTCACAGTGCGTCAGCCGGGCCAGGCGCTCGTCGAGTACGCAGCAGACATCGACCCGCTCGCTGCAAGCCTGCAGGCAATCGCTCAGTTCGAGAAGAAAGGCCTGCAATGCCTGGTGCTGGGTGCGCTCGCTGATGTCGCTAAAGGTGCAGATGGCGCCCTGCAGCTCGCCGTCGCGGTAGATCGGCGCCACCCGGTATTCCACCGGCAGGCTGCTGCCGTCGACGCGGAAGAACAATTCGTGCTCGACGTGGCGTGGTTCGCCGGTCGTGGCGGTGTGCTGGATCGGGCAGTCCTGCACCGGGTAGGGGCTGCCGTCCGGATGGCTGTGATGGATCACATGGTGCAGCTGGCGGCCTAGCACTTCCTCGCGGCTGGCGAAGCCCAGCAGGTTGAGGAAGGCATCGTTGCACAGGGTGACCATGCCGCCGCGGTCGATGGAGTAGAAGCCTTCGTTGGCCGAATCCAGCAACAGGCGGGTGAAGGCTTCGCTCTCCAGCCGCTGCATCTCCGAGCGCCGGCGGCTGTCGACGTCCTGGGCCACGCAGACCCAGTGCAGCAATTGTCCGTCGGCATCGTAGATCGGTGCGGCGCTGACCTGGAACCAGCGCGGCTGGCCATCGATGTCGCGCAGGGGCAGTTCGAGCTTGAACGGTAGTTGGCGTTGCAGCGCGGCCTGCCATTGTTCGGCCGTACGCTGGCGATCGTTCGCGGAGACCGCTACAAGCCAGCCGTCGCCACGTGATTGCTGCTCGTCCAGGCCGGTGAATTCGCACCAGTAGCTGTTGCAATAGCTCAGGCTGCCATCGGCATCGCATTGCCAGACCACCTGTGGACTGAGGTCGACCAGCGTGCGGTAGCGCTCCTCCATTTCCCGGGCGAAGCTCTGCTGCAGCCGCGCTTCGGTCAAATCGAGGAGGATTTTGACGAAGCCCTGCGGCTTGCCGTCGTGCAAAAGCGGAGTGAGCACTCCACTGGCCCAGAAGCGGGAACCGTCCTTGCGCTGGTGCCAGCGTTCATCGATGGCGCTGCCTTTCTCGCTTGCCGTGCGCATTTCCTGCTCAGGGGCGTGTTGTGCGCAATCCTCTTCGGTGAAGATGCGGGCGAGTGGCTGGCCGATCATCTCTTTGGCAGTCCAGCCGAGCATGCGCTGCGCACCGCTGTTCCAGCTGGTGATGCACCCGCGCGGGTCGCTGGCGAGAATGGCGTAGTCCTGGGCGCTGTCGATGATCTGGCGGCTGCGCGCGTCTTCGCCGCGTAAACGCCGCAGTTCCAGCAGCGCCATGACCTGGCGTGCCACTGCCTGCAGCTGCGCGCCCTGACGCGGCGAGAGCTCGCGTGGCTGGCGGTCGCAGACGCACAGCGTACCCAGCGGCAGGCCATCGTCGTCGCGCAGGATCGCCGCGGCATAGAAGCGTGCGGGCTCGCCTGCGGCGAGACGTGGCATTTCCACGGGCGCGCTGAGCTCGCCGCTTTGCCTGGTGATCAGCGGCTCGGATTGCAGGATCGCGCGGGCACAGAGCGAGCGCGTGAGCGGAACGGGCTCGCGCTGGAGCGCGAAGGCGCCCTTGCAGTACTGGTATTGGTCATCGATGAAATGGATCGCCGCCGCCGGACAGGCACAGAGGTCCGCAGCCATGGCGGCAAGCTCATCCAGCTCCGCGTCGCACGAGGCGTCGAGCGCGGCATAACGAGCCAATGCGATCAGCCGTTCAGCTTCATTCCAGGTCGCTGTGAGGGCGCTGTGTTCGGCGTTCAAGGTGTCCTGCTCGGCTATCCATGGCACTGAGTAATTCAGACGGGTCTGTCAGTCGACCACCCTTCAGCGGCGGGTGTGTCGAGCGGTCAGCAAAAGACTACGCCGAGCCTGCTTGGTTCAGGCGGCAGGCGACGAAACTCCCGACGAACGGAACGCCGCGCGGGTGCCCGCACCGGGTCGTCAGCGTTGCGCTAGCGCGCCGCGTCCAGCGCCCTGAGGAGCGCGGCATCGCGCTGGTAAATGTCCGGGCGATAGCGCAGCTGGCCGGTGTCGTCGACGGCCGCGGTCCAGTAAGCCATCAGGATCGGCGTGCGGCGCGCCAGGCGGTACTCGTGGGTCTTGCCGGTCTGCAGCAGTCTGGCGACGGTCTCGCGCTCGTCTTCGTCGAGTAGCAGATCGACCAGCTGCAGCGCCCCTTCGACGCGCACGCAGCCGGAGCTGAGGGCACGCTCGCTGAGATCGAACAGCGGCTTGCTCGGCGTATCGTGCAGGTACACCGAGAACGGGTTGGCGAAGCGGATCGCCACCTGTCCGAGCGGATTGGCCGGACCTGCCTCCTGGCGCAGCATGATGTTGCGCGGTGCATGCCAGTCGATGCTGGCCGGGTCCAGGTCGTTGCCCTGGGCATCGAGCACGCGCATCCCGTGACGCGCGAGGTAGCCGGCGTCCTTGCGGATCAACGGCAGCTTGTCCTGCTGCAGGATGGTCGGAGGTACGGTCCAGGTGGGGTTGAGCGTGAGTCGGGTGATCTGCGATTTCAGCGGCGGCGTCTGCCGCGCCTGGCGGCCGACCTGGGTACGCGTCTGCCAGAACGGGCAGCTGTCGCGGTAGTAGATCAGCCGTGCGCCGGCGATATCCACCAGCAGCGATTGCGGCTCGAGGTCACGGCTGATCCAGCGCAGGCGCTCCAGATTGATACGCACCTGATCGAGACGGCTGGACGGGCTGACGTTCAATGCAGCCAGCGTGCCGGCGCCGATCACGCCGTCGGCTTCCAGACCATGTCGCGTCTGAAAGCGGCGCACCGCCTCGACCAGCTCGTCGTCGTAGCGCGGCTCCAGCGCCGCCGTACTGGCGGCGCCGGCGAGCAGCATTTCGCGCAGCAGCGGCACACGTTCATCGCTCATTCCGGGTCGCAGCGTCGTGCCGTCCGGCAATGGCCGCCAGGCGGGCAGCGGCGCCAGGCGCAACCGCGCATAGGCGGCGCGCAAGTCGCGGTACAGCGCAAGGGCCGGGCGGGCGCGCTCGAAGGCCTGCGGCAGATCGGTAAGGCCCTGCACGGCGATCTGCAGCAATTGCTGGCTATCGTCGCGCTCCGCGGCGTCGGGGCTGCGCCAGATCGGCTCGAC
>NZ_JXXD01000149.1 GCF_000935215.1 Stutzerimonas stutzeri | reverse complement strand
CAATGGTGCCGACGTTGACGTGCGGTTTGTTACGTTCGAACTTTTCTTTAGCCATCGAGACCGTCTCCCATCGTTGAATTGAGCTAGTCACGCCACCATTAAAACAAAGGCAGATATATACATATCTGCCTTTGGAGTTTGGAGCTCATGAGCGGATTCGAACCGCTGACCTCACCCTTACCAAGGGTGTGCTCTACCAACTGAGCTACATGAGCGAATCGCATTGCGCAACCACCGAAGCTGGAGCGGGTAGCGGGAATCGAACCCGCATCATCAGCTTGGAAGGCTGAGGTTCTACCACTAAACTATACCCGCGAACGCCGAAGCCTACGCTTGAATCTGGTGGAGGGGGAAGGATTCGAACCTTCGAAGTCTATGACGTCAGATTTACAGTCTGATCCCTTTGGCCGCTCGGGAACCCCTCCAAAGTGAGGCGGCATTTTCATCACTTGCCACCCTACTGTCAAGCTTTTCCTCATAAAAATCTTGAGGTTAGCTTTACTGACAGCCGCCTTGCCAAGGAATCTTGGATTCCCCACGGCGAAGCGGGCGCCATTCTATTTAAACTATTGAGAAGATGCAATGCCAGTGCAGGGCATATGGCGAAATTGCAGGGCAGGCATGTCTGCTTTCAAGCTTCCCATGACCCCATCACCCAATTGATCACGACTAGCGGCGCTCACCTGCACCCAGTATTTGGAGTGCATCCTCGGCAACTCACGCACCAGCGCCGAATAATCAACCTCGCTTAAGCGCGCCACTACGCCCTCTGCCGAATCCTTTCGGGAGAAGATGCCCAGTGAAATGCCATTAGCCAAGTCACCAACGGTAATGATGTAGCTGTCAATATTACGGCTTTGCAACTCGCGCAATTGCCGCAGGGAAGCCTGCCTGGAAGCGAGCGGCGGCAGATACACCCAATAATCCACGCCGACCTCGGTATCTATCCGTCGTATTTCCGACTGGATATCCAAGCTCAAAAGCCGCTGCTCCAAGGAAAGCGCAGGCGACTCGTCATCGAAGCCACCAAGAAATAGGCAGCCACCGTCGGACGACGCCGGTTGCCCAGCGTCTTTACGGCTCGAAGGAGAGGATTCACTAAGCAGAGTGATGTTGGGTGTCGGCCGATCATAAGCATCAAGAGGCACCACCTCCTTGATGCGCACGGGTGACTGATACTGATGCTGCACCCAGAAGAATACGTTCAACAGCACCAACAGGAAAAATAACCAACGCATGCAGGCTCGACCTTCTATGTGACGCTAGGGACAAGCAATCGCCAGCCCGCGAAAGACCAGATCCGGAACCCGCCTAACCCCGACCATATCGTCGATCAGCGTTGCGTCGCCACCGGTGGAGTAGATTACAAAGTCAGCCCCCAGATAGTCGCTGGCCGCCAGGACTTGCGAAGCAACAAAACTACGCAGCATCAGAAAGCACCCCCGCTCAACCGCCTGGACAGTGCTTCGCCCAGGCGCAGGCTCACCTTGCATCATTGGGATTTCTTCTGCCGTATAGCTGATGCGCCGGGTATGGGTAGTCAACTGCTGCCTAAGAAGAGAAATGCCAGGGCAAATGTAGCCCCCCAGATGGCCGCCCTCTGCATCAACGAAGTCAACCGTGACCGCCGTCCCCAGGTCGATTACCACCATTGCCCGGCGCTCCAACTGGAACGCGCCAACCATGGCCAACCAACGGTCCATCCCTAAACGGTCGTACTCGAGGTACCCGTTCACTACGCCACCAAGCCGAGGCGCTGGTAGAGCGCGCTGTACGTCAATGAACAATGCACTGGAGATGCACGAACACAGCTCTTCAGTCTCGAGATCGCTACGAACGCTAACTAGCCGCGCACGCTCAATCTTTACGCCAGTCAGGCCAGAGAGCGCACTAAGGAGGTCCACGGCCGATACAGAAGCGCCCTGAGCCGCAACATCACCGCTTACTTGCAACACCCGCCATTTGATCAAGCTATTGCCACAGTCGAGCTCGAGAATCATTGATCAAGCCTCAAACTTAGCTCACCACCACTGAAGGAGCGCACCCCCCCATCAATCATCATCCTGAGCCCGCCTTGATCATCGACGCCCAAGACCGTGCCCGAGCAATCTTGAGACCCGGTACTCAGCGTGCATTTCAGGCCTTGCCAGACATGGTTAGATTCCCACTCACCCTTCATCGCAGCAAACCCGACCTGGGCATGCCGCTCCAGATTTCGTCTAAGGGTGGCGGCCAATGTCAGCAGCAACTCGTTTCGATCAACCATACCTGCATGCTCTTTAACGGATGTCCAAAGCTGATCTATTCCCGCCGCCTCAATCATATTGACATTGATGCCGATGCCGATAATTACGTGACATACATCCGCCGGGTCGCCAGTCAGCTCAAGCAGAATCCCTGCGATCTTGCGGCCATCAACGTATACGTCGTTAGGCCACTTGACGCCCGCTTGCGAGATGCCGACTTGATGTAGCACCTGCATTACCGCCAGCCCGACCACCAGACTCATACCAGAAAGCTGACTAGCACCGCCCTGCACCTTTATAGCCAAGCTGCAATAAAGGTTCTGCCCGAAAGGACTCACCCAACTACGACCGCGCCGCCCTCTACCAGCAGACTGAGCCTCTGCAAGAACCAAAAAAGGAGGTGGCACGGTCTGCAGGAGCCGCAATGCCTGAGCATTAGTAGAGTCAATCGAGTCGTAAAGATGCAGCGACCACCCAATCTGCTCCAGTTGCGGCGCAAGCGCCTCATGATTGAGCAGCGAAAGAGGTTCCGCCAAGCGGTACCCACGCCCGGGGACTTTATAGAGGTTAAGCACTGCGTCAGCCTGAATACGTTGCAGGTGCTTCCAGACCGCACTGCGACTTATGCCGAGCGCCTCCCCCAGTTCACGCCCCGAATGAAAGCGCCCATCCTGAAGCAACGTTAACAGCCTATACATGCCACCCCCAAAAGAGGCCGAATGATAGCGACACCAACGACAGGTGCCTATCACAGTCTTTAAATCGCGCAAAAGCAAACCCCCGACCAGCTTACGCGGGTCGGGGGTTTGGGAA
>NZ_JXXD01000148.1 GCF_000935215.1 Stutzerimonas stutzeri | reverse complement strand
AGCTCGCACCGCTGGCCGAACTGCAACCGAGCGTGCCGACGCAGATCGATGCCGCGCTGGTGCAGAGCGGCGTCGAGCATCCGGTCACTGCGGTGCTGCTCAACTTCCGTGCATGGGACACCTTGCTCGAGCTGGCCGTCCTGCTGCTGGCCCTGCTCGGCGCACGGCAGCTCGGCGCGCCGCAGCCGCAGCTGAGCGAGCCCTGGCCATTGCTGCGCGCCTGGGGCCGAACACTCGCGCCGCTGCTGGTGCTGGCCGGCGGCTATGTACTCTGGCGCGGTGCCGCCTCACCCGGCGGTGCCTTCCAGGCCGGCGCGCTGCTGGCCTCCGGCATCGTCCTGCTGCGTCTGGCCGGTGCGTTGCCGGCGTTGCGCTGGGGCTTCTGGCCGCTGCGTCTGCTGGTGCTGGTCGGCCTGCTGTTGTTCGTCGCGGTGGCGGCAGCCTGCGCCTGGTTTGGCGATGGCTGGCTGCAGTACCCGACCGGCTGGGCCAAGCCGCTGATCGTCGTCATCGAGGCCGCGGCGACGCTGTCCATCGCCGCGAGCCTGAGCCTGCTGGTGATCGGCGACGACCCGGAGCCGCAGTCATGAGCGTCACGCTGTTCTGGATGACCGTCGGCTTCGCCCTCTGGCTGCTCGGCCTGCACGGGTTGCTCACATTGCGCCATGCGCTGCGGCGGATCATCGCCATCAATCTGATGGGCAGCGGCGTGTTTCTGGTGATGATCGCCCTGGCGGCGCGTCACGCCCCGAGCGATCCGCTGCTGGTGGCGCTGGTGGTCACCGGGCTGGTGGTGGCGGTGAGTGCGACCGCCCTGGCGTTGCGCCTGAGCAGTGCGCTGGCCACCTCGAAGGGGCAAGAGCGATGAACGCCGCCCTGGTCAGCCTGCTGCTGCCGCTGGCCGGTGCCTTGCTGCTGATCCTGCTGCGCCCGGCGCGCAGCGGCCGCTGGGTGATCGCGCTTAGCCTGGGCGCGCTCCTGGCGGCGATCATGGCGCTGCAGGTGGTGCTCGATCATGGCGAGCGCAGCCTGCTGGTCGGTGGCTGGGAGGCGGGGCTGGCGATCCGTTTCCGCCTGACTCCGCTGGCCGCGCTGCTGCTGGTGTTCACTGCCGGATTGCACCTGCTGGTGGCGCTGTACGCGGCGCGTATCGCACATGCCGCCGGGAATCAGGATTACTGGCCATTGTCCTGCCTGCTGCACGCGGCACTGGCCGCGCTGTGGCTGTCGGCGGACCTGTTCAACCTCTACGTGACGCTGGAGTTGCTCAGCCTGGTCGCGGTGGCGTTGGTGTCGCTGGCCGGGCGCAAGGCCTGGAAGCCGGCGCTGAATTACCTGCTGCTGTCGCTGGCCGGCTCGCTGGCCTACTTGCTCGGTGTGGCGCTGATCTACGGGCGCTACGGCGTGCTCGATCTGGCCGTGCTGGCGCAACTGACCGAAGCTGATGGCGTGACCCATCTGGCGCTGCTGCTGATGACCCTCGGGCTGATGCTCAAGGCCGCGCTGTGGCCGCTGCACCTGTGGTTGCCGCCGGCCCACGCCGCGGCACCGACTGCGGTCAGCGCGCTGCTCTCGGCACTGGTGGTCAAGGGGCCGCTGTACATCCTCTGGCTGATCTGGAGCGAGATCGCCCCGGCTGAATTCGGCCGCGACGCCGGCCTGCTGTTCGGCGCCGCCGGTGTGCTGGCGCTGGTCGGCGGCGGCTGGTCGGCGCTGCGCGCGCCGCGACTGAAGACGCTGGTGGCCTACTCGACGGTCGCCCAGCTGGGCTACGCGCTGCTGGCGCTGGGGCTGTTGCTGCATCTGGACGAACCGCGCCTGCATGCGGCCCTGTGGCTGTTCGTGCTGGCCCACGGGCTGGCCAAGGTTTCGATGTTCCTCGCGGCCGGCGAGTTGCAAAGCATCCTCGGCAGCAAGCGGGTGACGGGCATGAAAGGCGCCAGCCAGAACGTGCCGATCGCCCTGGCGGCGTTCGCCGTGGCCGGCGGCAGCCTGATCGGTCTGCCGCCCAGTGGCGGTTTCCTGGCCAAGTGGCTGTTGTTGCAGCCGCTGTTCGAACGGCCGCAGCACTGGCCCTGGGCGCTGGGTGTTTTGCTCGGCACGCTGATGTCGGCGGCCTACGTGTTCCGCGTCGTCGCCCACGGCTTCGACCGTGCCCGGCCGAATCCACCGAGCATTCATGCCGACCGTCTGGCGCAGTGGCTGGCGTTGCTGCCGGCGCTGCTGGTCTGGGGGCTGGCGCTGATCAGCGAGCCGCTGCTGCTCTGGCTGGGAGGGCTCGGGCGATGAGCTGGCATGCGTTTCTGCCATTGGGCATCGTGCTCAGCTCGCTGCTGCCGGGCCTGGTGATCTTCGGCCTGCGCGAGGACCAGCAGCGCCTGCGTGTGACCCTCAACCTGCTCGGCGTGACGCTCAAGCTGGTGCTGGTCGGCAGCATGCTCTATGGCGTCAGCCAGGGCAGCGAGTACCGCTTCAGCGTGCCATTGTTGCCGGGCGTGCCGCTGGTACTGCAGGCCGATGCGCTGGCCTTGCTATTCGTCGCGCTGTCATCCCTGCTGTGGGCGGTGACGACGATCTATGCCATCGGCTACCTGGAAAACTCGCCGCTGCGCTCGCGCTTCTTCGGCTACTTCAGCCTCTGCGTCAGCGCCACGGTGGGCCTGGCGCTGGCGGGCAATCTGGTCAGCTTCCTGCTGTTCTACGAACTGTTGACCCTGGCCACCTTTCCGTTGGTGGTGCATCGCGGCACGCCGGAGTCGCTCGCCGCGGGGCGCGTCTATCTGGCCTACACCGTCGGTGGAGGGTCGCTGGTGCTGATGGGCGTGGCCTTGCTGCACAGCCTGGCCGGCACGCCGGATTTCCAGGCGGCCGGCTACCTGCTGGACGTAGTCGGCGAGCATGACCTCGGGCTGCGCGTGGCCTTCGCCCTGCTGATTCTCGGCCTTGGCGTGAAGGCGGCGCTGATCCCGCTGCACGGCTGGCTGCCGCAGGCGATGGTCGCCCCGGCACCAGTCAGTGCGCTGCTGCATGCGGTGGCGGTAGTGAAGGCCGGGGCGTTCGGCATCGTGCGGGTGGTCTACGACGTCTTCGGCGCCGAGGCGCTGACGCAACTGGATCTCACCACGCCGCTGCTCTGGCTGGCGGCGGCGACCATTCTCTACGGCTCGCTGCGCGCCCTGCAGCAGCAGGAGCTGAAGAAGCGCTTGGCCTACTCGACCATCAGCCAGGTGTCCTACGTGACGCTTGGCGTCGCGCTGCTCGGGCCGATCGCGGCGGTGGGCGGCCTGGTGCATCTGGTCCATCAGGGGCTGATGAAGGTCACGCTGTTCTATTGTGCGGGCAATTTCGCCGAGACTCTGGGCATTCACCGCATCCGCGAGATGGACGGCGTCGGCCGGCGCATGCCCTGGACCATGACGGCGTTCTTCATCGGGGCGCTGGGCATGATCGGCATTCCGCCGATTGCCGGCTTCATCAGCAAATGGACGCTCGGCCTCGGCGCGCTGGAGGTCGGTCAGGACTGGGTGCTGCTGGTGTTGCTCGGTTCGGCGCTGCTGAATGCCGCCTACTTCCTGCCGCTGCTGTGGCGGGGCTGGTTCGCTGAGCCGGCGGACTGGCACCAGAACCGCTGGGTCGATGAGCGTTTCGAAACCCATTGGATGCTGTTGCTGCCGCCGCTGATCACGGCGCTGCTGTCGCTGCTGGTCGGCCTGCTGGCGGCCACCGCGCTCAGCCCGCTGGGCTGGAGCCAGTTGATCGTCGAGCGGGAGTTCGCCATATGAACGCCTGGCTCTGGTTGCTGGTGCCCTTGGCACCGCTGCTCGGCGGCATGCTGCTGTTGTGGCTGCGCGAACGCAGCCTGCCGTGGCTGTGGCTGGCCTGTGCGCCGGCGCTGCTGGCTGCGCTGCAACCGCCACCAGCGTTGGAGTTGCCGTGGCTCTGGGAGGGTGTGCGCTGGGGCGCCAGCGATACGCTGACCCGCGCCTGGCTGGGCTTTACCGCCGTGCTCTGGAGTTGCGCGGGGATCTTTGCCAACAGCAGCCTGGCCACCGATCGGAAGCGGCTGCGCTTCTGGGCGTTCTGGCAACTGGCGCTGGCCGGCAATCTGCTGCTGATCATCGCCACCGACGCATTGAGCTTCTACCTCGGCTTCAGCGCCATGAGCCTCGCGGCCTACGGGTTGATCGTGCAGCACGGGGGGCCGGGACCGCGGCGGGCCGGACGTCTCTATCTGCAACTGGCGATCTGCGGCGAGATGCTGCTGCTCGCCGGGCTGTTGCTGCGCAGTCACAGCACCGAACAGGCCTTCGACTTCGCCACCTGGCAGGCGCAGCCGATCGACCACCTGACCCTGGCCCTGCTGGTGCTCGGGCTCGGCCTGAAGGCTGGGTTCTGGCCGCTGCACGTCTGGCTGCCGCTGGCCCATCCGCAGGCCCCGGCATCCGCCAGCGCGGTACTCTCCGGGGCGATGCTCAAGGCCGGCATTCTCGGCATCTGGCGCTGCCTGCCGGAGAGCGATCCGACGCTGGCGGCCTGGAGCACGCCGCTGCTGATCGCCGGCCTGTTCGGCGCGCTCTATGCGGCTGCGCTGGGGCTGTGCGCGGCCAAGTCCAAGGCGGTGCTGGCCTGGTCCTCGGTGAGCCAGATGGGCTGGATGCTGATGATCCTGGCACTGGCCTGGAGCCCGGAGGCGCCGTCTGCGGCGCTGCTGACGGTGCTGGTGCTGTTCGGCGTGCATCACGGGCTGGCCAAGGGCGCGCTGTTCCTCGCCGCCGGGATGGTCCACGAAGGGCGGCTGTCGCGTCTGGGCTGGGTGCTGCTGATGCTGCCGGCGCTGGCGATCATGGGCGCGCCGTTCACCAGCGGCGCGGCAGTGAAGTACCTGCTGAAAGAGGCCTGGCATGAAAGCGCCTTCGTCGCCTGGTTGCCCTGGCTGACCCTGGCCAGCTTCGTCACCGCGTTGCTGCTCTGGCGCGCGCTCTGGCTGATGTGGCGCGACCAGCAGCACGCCAGTGCACGCGCGCCGCTCGGCCAGTGGTTGCCGTGGGCGCTGCTCAGCATGGCGTCGCTATCCGTGCCCTGGTTTTGGCCGACCATGCGCGAAGCGCTGCTGGCTGGGGTGTATCCCGCGGGCCTGTGGTCGGCGCTCTGGCCGCTGCTGGCAGCTCTGGGTCTGACGCTGCTGGCGCTGCGCCGTGGCTGGAGGGTGCCGTCGCGGCTGGCGCAGTTGCCCA
>NZ_JXXD01000147.1 GCF_000935215.1 Stutzerimonas stutzeri | reverse complement strand
GGGGGGCAACCCCCCTTTGGGGGTTTGCCTTTCCTGGATTTGCCCTTGGGATTTTCAACCCAGGTGGTGAAGTACCTAGAAAGGAGAATGAGATGAAAACCTTCGAAGCTGGCTGCAAGGCCTACCATGCCGCCAATAGCGAACTGGAAGCCCACTACGGCTCAGAGCAAGGGATTGAGATCCGCAATAAAGTGCCGCATGTGGATCTCAGCCTGTATCTGGACCTCAGTAACACACCACACGCCTATGCGCTGCCGGCTATTGCTGCAGCGCAGAAAGCATCACTCGATGAGCAGGGGCCTGACTTCACGAAGAAGTATGAAGCCTTCAAAAATCGTACCGAGATGCTGGTCCAGGCTCGGTATCAAGCGTTTTGTGATGCTCTTGGGCTGCTTGGCGAAGAAATGGGTGCTGAGTACAAGTTCAATACCTCAGGGCCTCTGGATCAACGCATCGCAGACGTGCTCACCAAGGGTGACTTGCTTCGCAAGACCCTCTTGGATGGGTTTGGCTATGTCGATCTCCTCGATCTTGAAAGCAGCTTCTCAAAGGGCTTTTTCACGGTGACGGGGCTGACAAAAATAAAGCTCTACAACGACCTCAAGCTTTGTTCCCAGATCCGTGAAGGCGGAATCAGGATCAGCGCTGAGGAAAGAGTACGGCTTGGCTTTCATCAGGAGTAATCAGGATGAAAGTAATCGACGTCCAACAGCGCTCTGCCGAGTGGCACGCGTGGAGAAAGGGTGGTGTCAGCGCAACCAGTTGCGCGGTCATCATGGATCAGAATCCTGACAAGACGAAGCTTCAGTTGTGGCGTGAGCTGGTTGGACTTGATACACCCCCCGATCTTGCCTGCATTCCTCAGGTAAGGCGGGGCGTCAAGTTTGAGCCGGTTGCGCTTCAGGCGTTTGAAGAGCGGTACGGTCAGCTGGGGCTCCCGATCTGCGCAGAGTCTAGCGATTACCCGTTCATGCGGGCTTCGTTCGACGGGCTTCTGGCAGGTAATGAGCCGGTGGAGATCAAAAACCTCTCCGATGACAATCATCTGGAGGTTCTGGCGCTTCGAGAGAAGAGCAAGGCTTACAGGCTCTACCGCTGGCAGCTGTTGCACCAAATGATCGTTAGCGGGGCTTCACGGGGCTACCTGTGGTGCTGGTCGCCCAAGCACGAGCCTATCTGCCTGGTGGTTGATCTCAATGACGCAGTTGCGCAGCAGATCATTGCTGCGGAACGGCGCTTCTGGGATATGGTTGAGTCGCTTACGCCTCCCGAGGCGGACCCGAAACGCGACCTGATGCCTCACGCAAAGATCGACCACGACCGTTGGTCAACCCTCGCAGCGGTCAGGCGAGACAAAGAGAACGCAGCTTTGGCTGCAAAGAAGGCGCTGGAAGAGCTTCAAAACGAGATAACGGTCATTGATGACCAGATCCTCGCGTTGATGGGCGATTTCAAGCGCGCAGATGCGTATGGCGTTCGTGTTATTCAGTATGAGGTTCAAGGCAGGGTCAACTGGAAGGCGGTCGCAGAGAGTGTCTGTGCCGCAATCCCAGCGGATGTTGTCGAGTACCACCGTACTGACTCTCGCACTGCAACGCGTATCTCGGTTGATACCGAGTTCGACGAAACCACCTATAAGCCGGAAGTCATGCCGCAACCGCGCATGGCGAAAGGCCCCGTAGACACGCAAGCACTGCTTTCCGCAGGCGTGTTCACCTTCTAACCCAACCCGGCCTCGTGCCGGGTTTTTTATGACCAGAATCTTGTAGGTTTAGGCCGCAAATCGCTTTCGCAAACAGACATGATGCTCGGGTGAAAAGTCGGAGCATTCCTGTTCATGTTCAAGTTATTCAAGCAGCTCTTCGCGGGCAAACGCCGTCCCAGTCGGCTCATCAACCCGCCGCCCGACCCGCGTTTCGAGCACCCCGCCTATAAGAACATCCCGGACGATATCCGACGCGTGCTGAGCGATCCGTCGATCCTCAGAAACCCTCCCTACCAGGAAGGCTATTACGGCCTGATCTCGGGAGAGTTCTGCATGTACGAGTTCCAGTCTCGCCTTTTGCGCAAGCTCAAGGGGCAAGTAGGCCTCACGCCCGAGGACTATGAGGCCTATCTGAAGCCGATGTTCGTCGCGTATGCCGAGCTGGTCCACCTGCTACCCGCCTCAGAAAATCACCATCACAACACACCGGGGGGGCTTCTGCGTCACGGCCTGGAGTGCGCGGCTTTCATGCTGGACTGGATGGTTCTGACCAAGTTCGACCACGAATTGACGCCAGGTGAAGCGAGCAAACGCCTTCGACGCTGGTATGTGGCAGGCATCGTGGCCGCGCTGTTCCATGACGCCGGCAAGCCTCTGACGGACGTTACCGTCATGTCGTTCGACGGAACGAAGAAATGGGTAATGGGCACCGAAACCATTCATGAGTGGGCGGTCGCGAACAACCTGACTCGATACTTCATCAACTGGGAGCGCGGGCGTCAGAACAAGCACATCACTCACACCAATACTCTGATCGGAATCTACACCAGCGTAGAGTTGCGAAAGTGGCTGCTCGAAGGCGGGGCAGATATCTGGCAGGCCCTCTTGGACGCGGTAGCAGGCCAGCCTGGTCCTTTGACCGAAGCGGTGAGGGTTGCAGACTCACGCTCAGTAAAAGCAGACCGCGAGCGCGGTTCAGTCGCCGGTGCCAATACCAACACCGGCGTGCCGGTGCAGCGGCTGTGCGTAGATGCGATGCGCCAGTTGGTCGAAGAAGGATGCTGGACGCTCAACGAACCCGGCTCGCGGCTTTGGCTGAGCACCAAGGGGCTATTTCTCGCTTGGAGCACTGGGTCCGAGGACATCATCCATCAGGTAGTCAAGGACAAGGTAGGCGGCTTTCCGCGAGCGGAAAACACCCTACTGGCAGCTATGTCCGAGTACGAGCTGTTTGAGAAAAATGCAGACGGTTCGCCCATCTGGTTCGTGGCCCCACACCCACTGCTCAAGAACGGTAAGGCGCCATCCATCCGCTGCGTCAAATTCAAGAACCCCGACAACGTGTTCCCGTTCCTGGACGGAAACATCGCCCCGGTTTCAGTGACCATCGGCCGCGATGATGACGCCAAGGAGTACCTAACCAAGGAAGACGCAATCGCGCGTAAGGAACAGGAGAAGAAAGGCACGCAGGAAGACCTTTTTGGCGCGGCACCGCTACCGACCGCCGCTGCTACTGAGAGTCCCAGGGGGAAAAATCGCCCCAAGAAACCCGTCCCAGAACGTACCGGCGTATCTCTGCCGCCCGACCTCGAAGAGCGTGCGCGCCTCCTCAAGCAGGGCGCACAGCAGCCGGAAGAAGATGTTGCCGATCAAGCGCCCGAGCAGCAGCAGGACAATGCGCTCGATGACAATACTCTTGCCGCCATGCTGCACGAAATCAATGGCACAACTCCCGATCCGGCGCCGCCTCTATACCCTGTCAATGATGATGATCCCACGGCCGAGCAAGACCTTGGCTCGGTGGAACCGGAAGAGCCGGTTCAAAAGGTGAAACTCACCTTCAACGACATGATCACCAAGAAGCCCACCAGAGTCGATAAGGGCAAGGAAGGCAAGCCCAAGGCTCCGGCTGAAACCGCAACCCCAGAGCAGAGCACTGATGCGCTCGATATTCCGCCCAAATTCAAGAGCCTGCTGACAGATCAGGATCGGGCTTTACTGCAACGCAACCCAGAGGTTGGCAGCCGCCTTCTGCGCGTATTCGCTGGCGACACGGCGATCAAGGAAGTTCGCAATCGGGCATTCATTCCCCTGGCCGGGGACATGACGCTCGGCGATCTGCCGGCCATCGACCGGGCAGGGTGGTTATGGCGCGACTTCACCAGTTCCGAAGAGCAGATCACGCGCACCTTGCGCGGAACGGAAGGGTTTCTCGCCAGCAAGGAGATATCCCTGATCTATTGCCGATTGGCCCAGACCGACTGGTTCCCACTGTGCCTCGAAACACTCCCGAAAGAGCGTTGGCAAGACGCAGAAAAGCTTGCCGATCTACTCAAGGCGGTAGCGGTGGCAGAGCCATCAAAAGGTCGTGACATCTGGTCGATCACATTCCGAGCACAGGCCAAAGCAGCCGAAGCCGTGGGTGCCGATCTCGAAGCTTCAGAAGAAGCCCTTTTTTACTGCCTCGAAGCCGTAAAAGTCGGCCGCGAGAAAAAATACTACTTCCAGCTGGATAGCAAGGTGAACCGCTGATGGGTGACTGGAATTACACAAACCTCTGGCGCACGAATTACGAAGCCAGGGAGGTCGGTGCCTGGGGAGCGTCAATGCTAGCCAGCACAGGGGTCCAGGTACTAACAGGCATGCCGATGATGCCGTACCTGATCACGATGGGTGTTCAGGCGGGCTTCGCCCTATCTGCACTGCCGAGGGCAATACGCGTCCACCGGGCTAAGAAGTCATTGCTGGGTGCTCCGCTTACGTTCACCAGCGTCAGTGACATCGCTGCAATTGTTGAGGATAACCCCGACAGTTTCTATTACGGCCAAGCGTTTCAGTGGAGACAGCAGCACGGGCAGCATGCGTTTGAACTGCAGTCCCGAGACATGGCTGATGTGCTTGGCAAAAAAGGTCTGCGTGACCCAAATGTGAAGGGCAGCCGGTGGATTCACGGGCTTGGCATGGCCGAAGAAGAGATGTGTTTGCGACCTGCCGGCATGCGCGACATCCATACGCTGGTCACCGGCACGACCGGCGCCGGAAAAACCCGCCTTTACGATTTGGCCATCGCGCAGTGCATTCTGCGCGGAGAGGCAGTAATCGTCATAGACCCGAAGGGTGACAAGGGGCTCGCCGAAACCTGCCGACGAACGTGTGAGTTGATGAATGAAGGTGAGCGGTTCAAATACTTTCATCCAGCATTCCCGGACGACTCTATACGCCTGTCATTGACACGCAACTATGGTCGGGCAACGGAACTGGCATCGCGCGTTGCGGTGCTCATGGCGTCGGAGTCGGGCGATCCATTCCAGGCGTTCGCGATGATGGCGCTCAACAACGTCATCCAGGCCATGCTGATCATCGGAGAACTTCCCAGCCTCTTGAGCCTACGCCGAACGCTTGAAGGGGATATACCCGGCCTCACTATCCGGGTCGTAACTGCCTACGGTAGGAAGATCCGCGGTGAGAAAATTTTTGATGCTGCTATTGAGCAAGCTTGCTCGACGGCCAAGGTAAAAAATCCAGAGGATAAGGCGAAGGTACTGCGAAAGCTGTACTACGCGGATCTGATCCACGAGGCGCCGAACTCTGACCTTGAAGGCCTGCTGACGATGCTCGAACACGAGCGGGCTCACTTCAGCAAGATGATCGCCGGTTTGCTGCCGATCCTGGTCATGCTCACGGCCGGCAGGATGAGCGATCTTCTTTCGCCTGCGCATACTGTCGATGGAACGGATGCGTACCAAGACTTCAGCGACATGAATACCGTGATCAACGGTAAGCAGGTGCTCTACATGGGGCTCGACTCATTGTCGGACCCCATGGTGGGCTCTGCTCTTGGTTCGCTGGCTTTGGCAGACCTCGCATCTACTGCGGGAGAGATCTACAACCACAGGCTTCCGGTGCCGGTGAACATCTTCGTGGATGAAGCGGCCGAGGTGATCAATGACCAGCTGATCCAGCTGCTCAATAAGGGTCGCGGCGCCGGCATCAACCTGTTCATCGCAACCCAGACGATTGCGGATTTCAAGGCGCGCATGGGTGATGAATCGAAAGCCATGCAGGTGCTGGCGAACGCGAACAACATCATTTCCCTGCGGGTGCTGGACACCGACACTCAAGAATTCATCGCCAAGAAACTGCCCATGACCCGCTACAAGTACGTCATGCGCACACAGGGCAACAGCGCCGGTGAGGGCGGCGTCATCACCGGGGGCAACCAGGGTGAGCGACTGATGGAGGAAGAGGGTGAGCTATTCCCTTCGGCCCTTCTAGGCAATCTGCCTGACCTCGAATATCTGGCCATTTTCGCGGGCGGTGACGTGCGGAAAGGCCGTCTGCCAATTCTCAATTTCCAATCGAAGTAAGGGCTTGATCATGTCCATTACCCGGACCATCGAGATTCAGCGCAGCCTGCAGCTCGACGATAAGACCATGGTTATCCTGCGCAATTTCGACATTGACTGGAATTGCGGAACACGTTTCATCCTGGCGCTCATCAAAAGCGGCGTAACCGGCCAGCCGGTGGCAAACGCGCTCAGCGAGGCGCTGTTTGAGTACAAGATCATGTGCCAGCTGGGCGTCAGCGATTACGAGCGCCTGTACCACCTCTTCTACCAGCTTTTCGCCAAGCTGCAGTCGCAAGGGGTATCGGTGACCAACGACACGATCTCAAGCCTGTGTCAGCTTGCAGTAGTGCCTGATCCGATTCGGGAGCAACTGATCAATGGCTGAGGTTATTGAAGAGAAGTGGCCGAAAGGGCTCGTAGCGTCCCTTTTCTTCCTGTTCATCATGGTGCTCATGCTTGCGGTTTTTGCGCCCAACCCCATGATCGATACCGTGATGCAGAAAGAACGGCAGTGGAGCGTGTCGCTGCTGCCTCAGGACGATCTGAAGCGCATAGATGAAACCACGGCCAGCATCTACACCGCTCTGGTCATCGACTCGGGACTCAAGTACCACATATCCGGGATGTTCATGCGCAGCGGCCCCTCTACCGTGGACTCCTTTGAAGAAAAGGTGGGCTGGTGGTTTGAATACCTGGATTCACGAGGTGTGGCACTGCAGAAGATCACCTATCAGATCCTCTATCGGGCGGTGCTGATGACGTACTGGATGCCGTTCTTCGCCGTAATGGCAGTGCCGGCTATTTTCGCCGGGTTCATGCGCTGGCAGGCGAAGAGGCACGGCTTCGATTACTCATCGCCGTTCTGGAATAACAACGCGGTAAGCCTGATGGGATGGGGCGGCATCATGCTTGCGCTCAGCCTGTTGGCGCCGCTACCACTGCCTCCAATGGTGGTTTGCACAGCGCTGATCATCATTCTGCCAATCCTGCTGTCGGTCCTGATCAGAAACCTGCCCAAGCAAATCTAAACCTACAACAAACGTGTCAGATTAGAGGCCAATTTGGGCGTTGAGCAATTCACACTTTGCACAACGCCCAGATAGGTTCTGATCCATGTCCGCATCTATACCCTTGATCATCATCTCCACCGGCCTTGCTACTGCGCTAGCGGTAGGCGCTTACCAGCATTTTGAGACTGTGGGGGCACTTCAAGATCAGATTTCAGAGCTTGAGGTCGCGACTCAAAAACCTCTGACCTTTGAAGAAATGGACGAGCTGAAAAACATGTTCATCGGTGAAACGAGCAAGAGCGCTCCCAGCCAGGGGCAGGACGGTTCGGCCCCGGATAACTGGATCTATGGCAACACCAAAGCCCGCTTCACCCTGGTCGAGATGACGGATACCGAATGTCCCTACTGCAAGCAGCATTTCCCCGTTATCAAGTCGCTCATCGACTCATCTGGCGGGCATATCAACGCTGCGTTGATGCATGTGCCGGCCTTGTCTGAGGCATCCCGGCAGCAGGCGCTGGCGATTGAATGCGCCGGAGAGCAGGGTGGTTCAGAAACGGCATGGAAGTTTGCGCAGCGAGTGTTCGACACGACGAGGGGAAATGGGCAGGGAGTCGCCGCATCATTGAGCAGTTATGCAGCTGAGATGGACATCGACCGGCAGCGCTTCAGTCAATGCATGGATTCTTCGCAGGTAGTAGAGCGTGTCATCGCCGATATGGATCACGCGATTCGACTGGATATCAAGCAAACCCCCTCGACGATGGTGATCGACAACCTCACCGGCAACTCGATTGTTCTGCAGGGGGACAACTCATCCCATAAGGGCATCCTCGATGCCATGGAACAGGTCAGCAAAACAGGAGCTGCACAGTGAGTGACGAACCTACCAAGATCCCCGCGCATATCGACGAGCCGCCCTATCTGCTGTTCTGGCGTATAGACGAGGTTCTGCCCATCGGCGTTGGCCTGGTTGCCGGCATCCTGCTCGCACAGCTCACCATTTGCCTCGGCCTGGGGCTGGTCCTGGCGCGCATCTATCGTCGCTACTGTGACAACCGACCCGATGGCTATCTACTGCATGCAATCTACTGGTACATGGGAGCCATTGGCTTCAAGCGCAACCGCAGCATGCCTAACTCATACGAGCGAGATTTTATCTGATGCTTCTATCCAATCTGAAAAACTCATTCGACGGGATGCGTGGAGAAAACAAATTCCTGCGGCTGATCCTTTTTGCGATGACTGTCGCGCTGATTGCAAGCTCGTGCTCTGCCATGAAGAAAGATCAGATCATCACGGTGGTACCTCCGACGCTGACTGAGACGGCGTGGGTCAGCAAGACCCAGAGCAGCAGTGAGTACACGACCGCGTGGGCCATGTATGTAGGCATGCTGCTGGGAAACGTGACGCCTGAGAACGCAACCATTATCAAGGATGCCCTGGGGCCTATCCTCCACCCTGATATTTACCAGTCCACGATGGAAGTGCTGGACAAGCAGATATTTCAGATACGTCAGGACAGGGTGACCCTCTCGTTTGAGCCGCAGAAAGTGCTGCGCGATACCGTCAATGAGCACCGCTTCTTCATCACAGGCAACTCAGTCAGCGAAGGCCCAGCAGGTGGAAAGCGGCGATCAAACCGGACCTACGAGGTGGACCTTCAGATCAAAAACTACAAGCCAGTTATTACTTGGATAAGCACAAATACCGGCGATGCGCGAACACAGGACGTGATTGATCGTGAGGCCAAGATGGAACAGAAGCTCAAGGAACGTGAGGAGCGTCGTCGTGGCTGAAATTAGTCAGGAAGAGGGGACAGCGATGATGGAAGGTCAGTGCGAGTTGTGTCGTGAAAAAAGCAAGCCGTTTTCTCAGTGGCCCAGAAAGCAGCAGATTGCGGTAATCGTAGCGGTAACGATCTTCTTCGGAATGATCATCATCCTCCCCCCCAACAGCCCCTTTTCCGACTGGCTCCAAGAAAAATCACGAGAAGAAAAGGTTGAGCTGATCGGCCAAAGGATGAGCGTGATGGCTGACGCCGGCAGGCCGGAAGCGGTCATTTGGATGGCCCGGCATTTTCCAGATGTGCCAGAGCGGCGCAAAGCGCTCGAATCCCTGGCATCGTCCGGTCACGGTGAGGCGTTGGTGCTGCTCGCAGTGCTCACAGGCCGTACCGATCCGGCGAAGGCCCGGCGTTTCATTGCCAAAGCAGCAGAGGCTGGGAACCCTGAAGCGGTACTAGCCGTCGCACGTAACCCAGAACGCTTCAAATAGCACGTTGGGGCCAAGCCAGTGACAAGAAACCCGGCGCCTGCCGGGTTTTTTTTGCTTACCAGAATGTTGTCGAATTAGAGCCCATAGCGCGCGCTCAACTCGGGAAAATGGGTCATCAGTGATCTGAGGCCTTTCGATGAAAACCCGACCGCAAAACAATCCATTCGCACTGGGCACGCTCGTCGCAGCGATGACCATCGCGCCGCTGGTGCACGCTAGTGAAGAAATCAAGATCCCTGGGCTGAACATGCCCGTGGCTGCCAGCGTTCAACCTGTTGAGCCGCAGACCGCGCCTGAGGCCAAACAGAACAAGCATGAGGGCCAAGTAAACCCTGGGCAATCCGCAGCTCCCGCTGAGGCCGCAGAGGCGCCCAAACGTCTTGTTCTGGTTGAGAACAGCGCCAAAGACCTACCCCCTGTTCCAGCCAGTGTCGTGCCGCAGCGGCAGGCCCCGCACAAGCCGGTGGAAACTCGGCAGGATGTTGTCGTTGCATCAGGCACCAACACGCTGATCCCAATCAGTCGTTCCCAGATTAATCGGCTGGTTACGCCCTTCGACAGCCCGAACATCCAGACCGTAAGCCAGGCCGAAATCTCTACTAGCGGCAATGTCATCTACGTCACCACGCAGGATGATCAGCCGGTCACGATGTTCGTGACACCTGAGGATGATGAGTCTGTCGCCATCTCCCTCACGCTTTTGCCTCAAAGCATTCCCCCGATCCAGGCAAACCTCATCTTCGGCCGCAGCATCCAGGGCGGGGCTGTGGGTATGCCGGCGATGGGCTCGACTGCCTACAGCGGAACCGCTCGCAAGTGGGAGCGCAGCCAACCCTATATGGACACCCTGCGTTCGCTCATGCGCGAAATGGCCGTGGGCAAGCTGCCTCGCGGATACAGTTTCGGCGCACTCAGGTCGGGGGACAGCATCCCGGCCTGTGCTCAGCCTGCACTGAGCTTTGATTTCTCAAAGTCTCAGCTGATCCAGGGCCACGACTTTCGGGTTTACGTGGCTGTAGCGGAAAACATCTCTGGCCAAACCGTCGAGTTCGATCATGGAGCGTGCTCGCACCCGAATCGCGCAGCTGTAAGCAGCTGGCCTCATGAAATGCTTGAGCCAGGCCAGAAAACCGAAGTGTTTGTAGTAACGCGAGTCCCGGCTATCACCGCCGACACCTCCGTGCGCCCGAGCCTATTGGATTAAGGAGAACACAGTCCATGGAATCCATTCGCAACGCGATTGCAGGCTTGTCGCCAAAAACGAAGATGTACACCGCAATCGGCGGAACCGTGTTGGTAGTCGGTACGCTGGTGGGATACGCGATGAATCTCGCAACGCCTGAGGCGCGCTCCAGAGAGGCCGTGAGGCCAGCAGTTGCAGCTGTGCTTACCGACGAAGATCCGCGTGCACTCGGTATCGATGCAATGGCTGCACAGCTTCGGCAGATGCAGGTAGAGCAACAGCGGCTGCAGCGCACCCTTGGCGCCTCCGATAAGGATCGCAAGCTGGTTGAAACACAGGAAAAGGTCACCAGCCTCGAAGAGCAGATCAAGCTGCTACATCAAGAGATTGGACGCGTTGGCCGCAATGTAGAAAAAAACTCTGAAAGCAGCAGTAACGATGCTGGTTCAGTGAAAGAAGCCGCGACGGCGCTGATCCCTGAGCGCAATCCTCACTTCGTGCAACAGGCGACAAACTCAGCTGATGCCCTGGGAGACGTTTACTCGAATCTCCCGCCTCCACCGCCAGTCGATCCACGCGCGCGGAGCAGTGAGAAGGTCGAGGCACCGAAAATCCGAGTCATCCGCAACGAGAAGGCCAAGGATGAAGATCAGGAGGATAAGGAGTTGTCGGTGACCATCCCGGCCGGCTCGATCCTTTCTGGCGTACTGGTTACCGGCATGGATGCACCTACCGGCAAACAGGCTCAGCGTGACCCATTCCCATCGCTGCTTCGAATCAAGAGCGAGGCCATTCTGCCCAACCGTTTCCGGGCCGACTTTCGTGAGTGCATGTTGATTGCAGGAGGTTGGGGAGACCTTAGCTCCGAGCGCGCATACATGCGAGCCGAGC
This sequence comes from Stutzerimonas stutzeri, assembly GCF_000935215.1. Taxonomy (GTDB): domain Bacteria; phylum Pseudomonadota; class Gammaproteobacteria; order Pseudomonadales; family Pseudomonadaceae; genus Stutzerimonas. The sequence continues at coordinate 1,973 of NZ_JXXD01000147.1, read as the reverse complement.
GTATCTCCTGCGTGCGTAATGACGGCACGGTGCTTGAGGCCCCTATCGAAGCTTACGCCACTGGCGAAGACGGCAAGACGGGGCTTCGGGGACGACTGGTCAGCAAGCAGGGGCAGCTCATCGCGCGCAGCCTGATGGCAGGCCTCATGGAGGGGGCCGCGTCAGCGTTTGATGTACGCCAGGTGCCATCGATCAACATCACCCGTGGTTTCCAGGACGGTGGCGAAACGCAGGCGCCTGTTTACGAGCAAGCCTTTGATTCGAATGCGCTACAAGCCGCTGGTGCCCGTGGTGCCGGATCAGCCTTGGAGCGTATTGCTGATTATTACCTCGAAATGGCTGAAAACATCTTTCCTGTTATTGAAATCGACGCAATGCGAAATGTTGATTTCATCGTAAACAAAGGGATGACTGTAAAGTTCAACTCAACAACCCTGAAAGTTGCAGACGTAAATTAAGGAAATTGACATGTATAAACTAATCGCAATATATGCTGCAGCTTTCGTTGTGACTGGGTGCTCGAACATGCTCAGCATCGGCTCAACAGAATATGCTTGTAAGGGCATGCCAGAGGGTGTGTCTTGTATGTCTGCAAAGGACGTTTACAGCGCTACGGAAAATGAGAACTACAAGACCATGCTGCAGGCAGAGCAGCAAGCGGCGAAAGAAGGCTCTGATAAAAGTAATAAGACAGATGGAGAGCCATCTACTCGCGTCCTATATGCCGAAGGGGCAGACAACGCTCCCATCCCTATGCGCGCTCGAAACCCGCTTCCGATTCGCACCCAGGCTGTTGTTATGCGAATTGCAGTAGATCCTTGGGAAGATGAAAACGGTGATCTTTATGTGCCTGGCTTTATCTATACGGAGATTGAACCGAGGCGTTGGGAGATCGGGTCGAGGCAGAACATCAAGTCGCACACATTAAAACCTCTTAATTGAATATATATCGGGCAGCTTAATAGCTGCCCTTCATGCTTTGGGGGCGGGTATGTGGAACAAAGTAGTACGTTATATATTTCTCTTCGCGTTAACCCTGTTCAGCGGCAATATAATGGCGGCATGTGTTTATAACAAGAATCAAGCGACTTATGTAAGCATTGCTAGCAATAGAAGCGGTGACGGGATGATAAGTACATCGTCCCAAATGTACTTTTATAAAGGAATACCAATTCTATTATCAAACGGGAACTATTACACAAGTCATCCTGCATCTGGGTCGATTGGCGGTCAGACCTTTACTAGAGGGAGTTTAAAAAGCTCTTATACAACGACAGGCATTTATCCCGTCGAAATGAAAGAGTATGAAATATGCTTCAACTTCACACCTGCAAATTCAGACCCCACTAGAACATATATTGACACCAAAAGCTTCTTCAAATATAGCACTAAACAAGCCCATCACAACGGAGAGCTTATTGGTGGGCTGTCGCAGATATATGTCCCCCCCATGTCTTACATGCCGGGAGGACACGTCTTGTTTAAGAATGGATATATATATTATGGTCCTGAAGCTGGGAGTGGTGATCTACGTGAGCTTTCTACCGATCATCCAATAGTGACTAATGCCGCGCCAGTTTCTCATAACGGTAGTATCTTAATGGCTGAGGATACTACGTTCTCTACTAATCTTTCAGGTTCCGATCCTGATGGAGACAGTCTCACGTACCATTTGGTTACCCCACCCAGCAGTAATCATGGCACTGTTTCAATTAGTGGTGGCAAAGCTACGTTTACGCCCAAAGATGATTGGAACGGAAATACATATTTTACTTTTCGTGTACGCGACAGCGGTGGGTTATACTCGAACATATCTACAATAAGCGTAACTGTAACGCCAGTTAATGATGTTCCAAGTGTGATCGACCACAGCTTGAGTCTTGATGAAGACACCATGGGTACGCATACACTAGAAGTGTCGGACGTCGATCTGCAGTTCGAGGGCGACAGCCATACTTGGAGCATCGTAACCG
>NZ_JXXD01000146.1 GCF_000935215.1 Stutzerimonas stutzeri | reverse complement strand
GAGTCCATTACAGCCTTCAAACCGCTCGCTGCGCTCACTGGGACGGCTTAAAGCCGATAACAGTCATCAATGTACGCAGCGCGTGCCCGGCGCTAGTCTCACCGCACCACCATCAACTCATCCCACCTCGTCGTATACCGCTGGCTCATCATCTCCCGCTTCATCGACCACTCCGCAGTGGCGGGAATGCGCCCGAGGCGTACCGTTCCCCTGCCCTCTCGCGCATTAATTTGATCGACCACGGCCATCAGTCGATCGGCACCTAGGCGCGGGGCGGCGGCGAACAGGTCACCAGTGAATTCGCCTCGCTGCCGCAGATCCATCAGCAGCACCTCGGCTTTGCTGTAGGCGTAGCCATGCCGGTAGATCGCTTCAAGCCCGCGCACGGCTGCAGCGGCGAGCACGCGAGTGTCGTCGGTCGGGTACGGCAGAGGGCAGCTGATGGCGTTCGCGTATCGCGGCTGGTTGGGGTTGTGCATGCCGGTACGGATGGCAACCTGCAGCGCGCCGGCCAGACTTTGCTGGGAGCGCAGCTTCTCGGCGGCCTTGGTAACGTAGGCCACGACCGCCTCGCGGATCGGTGCGATGTCGCGCAGGCGGCTGCCAAACATTTTCGAGGAGCAGATCATCTGCCGGGGCGGTACCGCCTCCTCCAGCTCAAGGCAGGAGATTCCATGCAGCTCGCGGGCGGTTTTCTCCAGCACCACGCTGAATTGCTTTCGCAGCGATGCGGAATCGTACTGCGCTAGGTCCCAGGCGGTCTGGATGCCCAGCGGGCGCAGGCGGGTAGTCAGGCGCCGGCCGACGCCCCACACTTCGCTCACCTCGGTCATCTTCAGCAGCCGGTCGCGTCGCTCCGGGTCGCTTAGGTCGATCACACCGCCGGATTTGCGCCAGGTCTTGGCTGCCCAGTTGGCGAGCTTAGCCAAGGTCTTCGTTGGCCCGATGCCCACGCCAACCGGTATGCCGGTCCACCGCAGCACACGCTCACGCGTCTCATACCCTAGCGGCACCAGGTCGCCGGTTATCCCCGTCAGGTCGGCAAACGCCTCGTCGACGTAAAGGAAAGATGTCAACCCATGGACATCGGTTTGAATGAATATTTGTGAGGGTTTAGATTAGGTATTCGATGTCCATAGACCACCCGCATTTTTCACAGAAACGGATCACGTGATGTCCATGACGATTACGCGAATTTTGTGGCGACGAAAGCTAGCGTGATTAAGATGAGCCCGATCCAACAGTCCAAATTCATCCAATCTGGTTGTTATGCGGCATCCTTGAGATACTTAATTCGAGGTGCACATTAACCGCTCATCTGCGGTTGGACCAGAAGCAGCCCTTGCTGCTCACGAAAACTTTGCAATGATCTTCCACAGATTGCAGCTCTGCCTGGGAGCAATACCAGCGCGGCCCAGCCGGAGGTGGCCGATAACGCCGGCAGCGAGTCACGAGATTTAGTGCTTGCACTGCCTCCGTTTCGGGGACTCGCCGCCGCCAGCGATATGGCAAAGCCCGCGTAGTACAACACGGGCTTTTTTATGATTATCTGCTCAACTCAACGGCTTCACGCGCGCCCGGCGATAGCTGACGAGAAACCGGATGAGATCATCCAGGCGATACCGTGAAGAATTGCCAATGATTATGAAAGGGAGGGAGTAGTTGCGAGGAGACGGCCGGATTGCAAGCTCAATCGACTCCACACTCAGAACGTGCGCGACTTCGTTGGGGAGGAGCAAGAACGGCGACTCATCACGATGACGACCGAGCCGCGTGGCGATATCAGCAAGAACAAGTGCGCGCGCAGAAATATCAGCGGAATAACTCTTTTTGAGACTCATAAAAACTCCTTGGAGCGGCAGGTTTGCCGTCACGTATAGTTTTTTACGATGTCCGTTGGTTGTGTTTCGTCAAACTGACGGATTATTGAAATTACCCCGAGCTCCCCTTCCGAAGGATACTTAAACTAGAGCCTCATTGGCTTTACTTCTGGTTATCGCTGATTTTTACAACCAACAGATCGGCGTTTATACAAGGCCGGTTCGGCATGCTGCCAGCAGTGGTGCCACCACTTATTTCTTCAAAAAAAGAAAGAAATTGCCACTCCGGAGAGAGGTCCTGAGATGCAAAAAAGCCCGCGATCACAAGCTGTGCCACGGGCTCGGCGCTCTAAGGAAAATAGTCCAGCCAGAAGGGCGACGAGCGTAAAAACTCCTCGCAGGGCTCAGCACACCAGCAACCAAAGCGACAATCCAAAGGATCATCGAACGGAATAGTGTTGGGACGAGAGTTGACGAGTCGCATCTGCGAGATTGCAGTCATGGCTCCAGAAAGAGTTGACAGCCAATGCGTAGCGCGGCGCAAAGCGGAAAACTGATCCTCCGCTGCTCGAATTGCCTCTTTTTCGATCGCCGAGCAGGGCTTGAAGTTCTTCGCGGGAACCCTGAATTGGCTATCGCTGCGGATACCCTCCGAAAATACGGTGTCTCCGTACCTGCTTTTGTAATGCAGCCACTCTGCGGATAAACCGTTGGGAGTGGCTTTTATCCGAACATCATGGATCCATGGCCTGCCCCGGCGATGCCCCTTTTGATATTCAGCGCGCTTCTCTCGAAACTGCTGTTGCTCATGCCTCGCCTGTTCCTGCAAAAGACCTGCCATCATATCAAGCCACGCCCGCAGAATGGGGGTGATGGAATCAACAAGCTCCTTGATCCGAACAACATCTGGGGGCACTTCCGCTGTCAGATTTTGATTGATTGCTAGAAATATCTTTACGGACTTTTCAATTTCCGTTAGGTCGAAATCGCCGTTGGCACTCATTTTTCGTTCCTCGTTAGAACAAGGAAAATTATCGAGCCAGAGGTGCGAACCGGAGTTGGTGAAAAAGCTTAATAAGGCCAATTAGGCGAAGATTCGATACTCGCCCCCTCATTCCGCTGAGCCTTGCAGTGGAACGAGGGGGGGGCATTCCACCAAGATAATAGATGGAACGGGGGGTACAGCTATCGGCGAAGCGCCCCAGCCAGCGCGCGCTTGCCGCTACTATCAGCCAGCGACAGGCGCCACGATGTCCATCAGCTGTGCGTAATCGGTCACCACGTCGTACCTGACGCGGTCCTGCGTGACACGCTGGCTAATCTCATCGAAGAACCTGCGCGCGCATTCGATCTTGGTCTTTTCGATCTCTCGCAGCTTCAGCGAGGACATGGACCCCTTGGTTTCAGCCACGAAATAAATATGCCGCACGTTACCCTCGCGGAACGAAATTGCCCAGTCCGGGTTGTAATCGCCCACCGGGGTCGGAATCAGGAAGCCGCGCGGGAGTTTGGCGTACACCACCACCTCGCTGCTGGTATCCAGCTCCTGCACAAAACGGCGCTCGATATCGGAGTCAACGATGGCGTAGTCGTAGATATGTTTGCTCAGCTTTGCCGAGGCACGGGAGAAGTCCTGGCCTACCTGGTTGGCAGTGAAGATCGACACGTCGTGCTGCTGATCCAGCTCGTCATACACCAGCCGCTCAATGACCATCGCGGCTTTCTGCTCGATGATCAGTCGCGACGCTTCGGCAATGAAATGCTCCGGGTTCTGGCTGAACTGCTTGAACACCGCAGGCTGAATACCTTGCAGAATCTCAGCTGTGGTCTGGCGGGTCAGCTGTGAAGCCGCGGAAACCTTGCCTAGCAAGTCATAGCGAACCGTCGAATGAATGGAGTCGGCGTACTCGGTCGCCGTTTCTTCCACCTTGAAGCCACCGCCAGCACGCAGTTGCTCATCCGTCAGGCCGCTGTGCTGGATGCCCTTGTGCACCGAGTATTGCAGCGGGGTAACACGCAGCTTGCTGTCGAGCGCAGCGATGCACTTGCGCACCAGCTCGGGCGAGTCGAACTCGACGCGGTACACCGCCCTGCGGTTGATCCGGTTCCAGAGCTCCTGGAACTCCTTCTTGTCGAAATTCGCGTTGCGCGGATTGGTCTTGGGCTTGCGGCCGTCGTCCACCCTGGGCAACTGCGCATCGCTAAACACGCTGTCGATCAGCTCGAAAATATGATCGGCATACGGCTGCAGCTCTGCCGGCAAGGATGCCAGCGTGCCAGCGGCTTTATCCTGGTGGTATGCCTCTGCGATCTGGTCCGTATCGTCGGTGTAGTCATTTTTCGCCAGGTACCGATAGATCTGCTTAGCCATGGCCGGCGTCACTTCGACCGGCCCTTGCTCGGTGCTCAACACCTTGCCGGTGAAGTAGCTTTCGGTAGCCTGGCGAGGCCGTGCCGTGAGGGTTTCGGCGATCTCCTGCTGCAGCCCGGCCACGAAGCTCTGATAGCTTTCGCTGGCAATCACCGTGAGCACGTTAACGTCGTGTACCACGGCCGGATGATCTACACGGTCGCCATGCTGGTCTACACACAGCCGCAAGCCGCGCCCCACTTCCTGACGGCGGGAGATGCTGTTGTCGCTGTGCTTGAGCATGCACATGACGAAAACGTTCGGATTGTCCCAACCTTCGCGCAACGCGGAATGAGAGAAAATGAAGCGGGTAGGCTCGGCAAACGACAGCAGCCGCTCCTTGTCCTTGAGTATCAGGTCATAGGCGTCTACATCATCCGAATCGACCGCCCTGGCCCCTACGGCCGGGTCTTTCAAGCGGTTGGTTTTCTTGTCGATGGAGAAATAGCCATTGTGGGTGGCCTGCGCGTCGATTCCTGACAGGTACTGGCGATAAGCATGATTGTCCAGGTCCAGCTCCGACAGGTACTCGTCTTTCAGCTGCTGGTATTCCTCTTCAAAGGTCCGAGCATAATCGCCCTTCTCATCGGCCTGGCTGTAGTCACGGTACTTCACCACCTCATCGATAAAGAACAGGGACAGCACCTTGATGCCCTGGGCGAACAGCTGTTTCTCCCGGTCCAGGTGGGCCTTGATGGTTTCGCGAATCTGGATACGGCGGATGTCGCGCTCGGACACATCACCATTGGCCTCGCCGGCCTTCAGCACGAGGCCGTTGGTGAACTCCACGGTATCGGCATTGGCGTCGATCTGGCTGATGACAAAACCGTCGCGGTACTGATCCAGCTCGCCGGATACCGCGAATAGATCATCGCGAAACGCCAGGCGGCGCAGCTGGCGTTTGATCTCTCCAGACTTCAGTTTCACCTCAAGCTCGATGCGCGCCACTGGCGCCTTGCTGGAGATGTCGATGCCCTCCAGGTACAGATAACTATTGGTGCCGGCCTGCCCGCGCGTCTGGATACCACGCACGGCGATCTTCTTTACGAGCTTCTGGTTGTAGGCATCCAGTGCGTCGAGGCGGTGAATACGGTTGTGCAGCGTACGGTGGGTGGCCGAGTAGCGTAGAATCATTAGCGGCTTGAACTTGGGCAAAGCCTCCATGGTGGCGGCACCTTCCATCTTCTGCGGCTCATCCAGAATCAGGATCGGACGGTTGGCGGCGATCACGTCGATGGGCTTGCGCGACTGGAAGTCATCCAGCTCGTCGTAGATGCGGCGATTGTCAGCACCACGGGCATTGAATGCCTGGATGTTCATCACCATCACGTTGATGCCGGCATCTGAGGAGTAGCTCTCCAGCTCATGCAGCCGCTTAGAGTTGTAGGTAAAAAACCGAGCCTTCTTGCCGTAGCCTTCAGTGAAATGGTCGGCGGTGATCTGCAGCGACTTCTGCACACCTTCGCGGATGGCAATCGACGGCACCATGATGATGAACTTCGACCAACCGTAGCGCTTGTTCAGTTCGAAAATCGTCTTGATGTAGCAGTAAGTTTTTCCGGTGCCGGTCTCCATTTCTACATCGAGGTGGATCCGCGAAGCCGCCAGTGCCTCCTTCTTGTAGGTCGCCTTGACCGGCACGCGGGCACCCTTGGCATCGAACGTGGTGAACTCGACTAGAGTCTGGGATACCGGCAGGTTCTGCCGACGCTGAACCTTCTGGATGTTCTCCAGCAACTGCATGTCGCTCAAGACAAGGTCGGCGTTCTTGAAGCCATCCTCGAAAGCGTTCGCCTGGCTTTGCTGGCCAGGATCAATGCGATAGGTCAAGCCATTGCTCAGTGGCTGGCCGGCAAAGCAGTCCACCACGGACTCGACAGCATGGGTCTGGTAGGGCTGTACTTTGAATTTGAATTTCATCTCACCACTGACCTTCTCTGCAAGCTCTCTGCAGGCTGCAGCCTACAAATAACTGTAACCTATTGATTTTTAATGGCTTTACCAAGATCTCTTTGCAGGCTCTCTATTTTTCTCTTTTGAAGCTCTCTGCAATTTTCCAGCAAGATGCGGTATCTGAACCCGTGTTCACAATGACCCCGCGGCGCCTCAGCTTCGTCAGCAACGTGCTGATCTTGTTGTATTTTTGCTGCGGGTCCAGCGCATCACTAAGCTTGTCGAGCAGGAGCTGGTTGATCTCTGCACGGCTGGCTTGCTCGAAGCGCTCTAGATAATCTGTAAGCAGCTTGGCGTAGAACTCGTCGTCTTGGGCGCGGGTACGGATGTAGTCCGCCTTACTGGCAGTGACTTTGGCAACGCTTGCGGAGACATGGAAGTTAGGCTTGCGGCCTTCAATCAGCCCGGCGCGCTTGAGGCGCGAAACCGCATCGTCCGGAATCGCCAGCTTCTTCTGGACTCGATCGAGGGCGAGCACGTCCTCCAGCGGCAGGTCTGTTTTTTGGATCAACAGACGGCTATAAGCCGGGTCCACCACCTGACCATGGATGGTCAGCCGCACCATCTGCGGTTCACTCAGGTCGTAATCCGGCATGGGAAAGAAGCGCCGGGCCTGGCGGGCGTGCATGTCATGGATGCCGTAGCCCATGGTGTCGATCATGTTCAGCTCAGCCATCGCCTGGGCCAGGAAAGGATTACGGTAGCGCCGTGGCGTGCGGGTGCCAGCAATGTAGTCGGCAGGCTGTCCCTCGAAAAAGCCACCTTCATTCTCCAACACCAAACGATCAGGAAACTCCGTCACCACGATTCGGCCATTGCGGCTGTAATCCTGGTGGGCAATGCAGTTGTGCAGAGCTTCGAGGACAATCTTCTGGTCGTACTTGGCCAGTTCCACCGCCAGCAATTGGTCATCCGGCAATAGGCGCACCTGAATGTTGCGAATCCTGCGATACAAGTCGCTGCTGGCGAGCAGGAACGGCGGGTCAAAATGCTCGTAGGCCCGCTCCGGCCCCTCCAGCCTCCAGGTCATTTGCGCGGGGTGGGGCGACAAAAGATGGGCGGCCTCCAGCTTGCCAAGCAACAGCAAGGTCGTCCGCGTGATCTGCCCGTCACGCGTCAACTTGGCGCGGTCGAGGAAAGTAGTAACCGGCCAGCCCATCACCTCGTCCAGGTCGAACCGGTTGGCGTATTTCTTGGCAAAGGATTCGCGAGCCGTATTCAGGGCAACGCTGTCCAGGTGGGATAACTTCGCGCCCGGCACCAACTGGGCCGACCAATCGGCGGCGCCCACCTGAGCGCGGATCTCGTCGAGCTTATCGAGCCCCAGGTGGGTCAGGCTCTCCCCGGAGCGGGCGTAATAATGCCCCTTCCAGGCAATCGGCAAGCCAAGCGGTGCTGCGGGGATCTCGAAAAGCAGTACCCGACCCTCGTCCAGCTTCAACTCATGGATTTCACGCAGGGTGACGCTCGGCTCCGTAGAGTCGGAAACTTCCATCTTCAGGTTGTGCAAACGCTCGGGCTGCGGGCGGTAGTCAGTACCTCCATCCGCCACCCAACGGGTGCGGTTGTCCACACCGAACACCAGCCAGGCACGGTCCTGATTACGCAGGTTCGCCTCGTTGGCCAGGGCAGAGAAGTAGCGGCCGATCTTGTCGCTGGAATAGTCATTACCAGCGCGCTTGAACTCCACCACCTCACCCTCCCAGCGCTCGACCAGTGACTCCAGCAACGCCTGCAAAGCCTGATGATCCATTACGGCCTCCGTCAAAGCGTCCTGACTTCAGTGCTCGGCGACAGCTGACGGAAGATCTGTTCGACGTTGATCTTCAGCGCATCGGAAGCAAAGCCATTGTCGCGGAATACCACCCGCAGCGGTTCGGCCTTGGCCAGCTCCTTGACCAGCTCCTCGCTGATGCCCTGGTCGAAGCAGGCGACCAAGGCATTGTCGTCGACGACGAACACCGTCTTGCCCTGCAAGGTTTCGCGGCGGATAGGCAGGGTCAGATCCACACCCCAGTCCACAAGCACTTGGAACAGCAGGTCTTCGTTAGTACGGTCAGGCTTGACGTTGTCTACCGACTCGAACAGGTCTGCCTGCGATAGCTGATCCGGGCGGTAGTACACGTCCTTCAGATTGGAGGTGTCGACCTTGAGTACGCGGAAGCCGAGGTCAAGATTGTCCGCTCCCTCCTGATTTCGCAGTTCAGCGATGACATTACGAACTCGGGTCAGACCCATCTCGAAAATCGAGCCAAGCCCCGGTTCAGGCTTGGGCAAAGGTTCGGCAATCTGCACACCGATAAATCGGCGGTTGCCGCCGTCTTCGGCATTCTGTTTCAACACTGCGTGAGCTGAGGGAGCGCTGCCGCTGAAAAAATCTAGAACAATGTCATTTTCGTGGGACGCGGTAGCCAGTCGAAGGACGCGCTGCAACAGCTCAACCGGCTTCACAGAGTTGAGGACATTCTCCGTATTCTCAAAGTGGACATACTTAAGCAGAGTTTTTTTGGCTTCCTGCGTATGCCCAACCTCTTTGTAGAGCCACAAGGTTTGTGGCGTTTTTCCTTGTTTCACTTCAGAAAGGAACCGTTTTAGACGGGGCATATTGCCTCCATCCTCACCCCACCAAATCCGGCCATCCTCATTAAGCTTTTTGAAGCTTGATTCGCTAAACCTCCAATATGTACCTGTTGGAGGACCAACTATTACTCGCCCGGAAGGCGACTTTACTGAATAGAGGCCAGCATCATAACGGTTGCGGGCTGTCAGATTATCCGACTGCCAAGGGCCACGCGAATCGTTATCCGGATTTTTGTAGCGAGCCAGCATCTCTTCAGTCTGCTCAAGGAGGTTTGGTCTCCACTGCTCACCGGACTTGGCATAAACAAGGATGTAATCGTGGTCCTCTGAGAACCATTTAGCAGAGTTTTTTGGTGCAAAGACCTTCTGCCAAATCAGCTGCGCGACAAAATTTTCCTCCCCGAAAATCTCGCCACATATTTTCCGCAGGTTATCGATCTCATTGTCATCCATGGAAATAAAAATAACGCCATCGTCGCGCAGCAGATTCCGAGCCAGCCGCAGTCGCGAATAGATCATGCTCATCCAGTCCGAATGAAAGCGCCCGTTGGCTTCGGTATTGGCCACCAGACGCGTGCCAGCCTCATCGGTCTGGCTCGATAAGGCGAGATAGCTATCGGCGCTCTCCTTGTAGTCGTCGTCATATATAAAATCACGACCGGTGTTATAGGGCGGGTCGATATAAATCAGCTTGACCTGCCCCAGATAACTTTCCTGCAGCAGCTTGAGGACTTCCAGATTGTCGCCTTCGATAAACAGGTTGCGCGTGCTGTCAAAGTCGACGCTTTCCTCCCGACTGGGTCGCAGCGCCTTGGCAATCGGCGCATTCGCTAGCGCCAACGCCTCCCTCTTCCCCGGCCAATCCAACCGATAGCGCTCTTGCGGGCCTTCGACAATGGAATGATTGAGCTCCTGTTTGAGCAGGTCGAAGTCCACCGCCAGATGCAGCTTGCCGGTCTTGTCGTTCCGCGCCTCGGTCACGCAGCCGGGAAACAGCTCGCGAATCTTGGCGATGTTCTCCTGGCTCAGGTCGGGGCTGTGCATCTTCAGTTTGTCCATCGGGTCTCTCTCAATGTTGTGCGGCAGCGGCCTGCTGACGGATCAGCCGCTCCAATTCCTGCCTGGCATCGCGCAGCTCGGCATTGATGGCTACGCGCTTGTTGAACTGTTTTTCGCGGCCAAGGCGCGCCTTGATCCGCTCGATCTCCTTGCCCTTGGCGGCGATGCGCTCGGCCAGGGCAATGCGCTGCTCCAGGCTGAGGCTGACCGAGCCAGCAGCGGCCTGTACTGTGGTTGAGTAAGGGGCCGGCGCTTCCCTGGCGGAGACAGGCATCGGCTCCGGCTGGCTCTGGCCTGCCACCAATGGGCTCAGCAGCTGCTCGTAGAGAGCGGCCATGTCCAGCACCACGGGCAGTGGCTGGCGGGGCGACTCTTCCGGCAGCCACTCGCTCTCGAAGTAGTTGCCCACCACCCAGTGGCTGCTGTTGGCTTCGCTCGGTCGCTTCCAGGCCGCCGCCAGCTTGACCCGGCCACCGTGGGTCAGCTCGAAGAGCAACGGAAACGGGATGGCCTCGTCGATGGCGCGCAGCACGGCATGATCCAGCCCTGCGCTGCGCAGCTCGATGTGGAACACCTGAATCTCGCTGACCGCGCGGGTCGCCGGCAGATTGAGGGTCTCGGGAGCCAGCTTGTAGGCCCAGCGGATCTGCTCGACCTGGCTGACGAAGGTGTCACGTAGGGCGCTGTCCGGCTTGGCGCGCTCGTAGATCTTCGACTTGGGTATCACCCGGTCGAACCTGGCCTTTTCCGGGAATTTGAACAGTTGTCCGCAGCTCATGAGGCTCATGCCGACGAACAGGCCTAGAGGGCCTTCTTGTTGAACAGCTTCCAATGCCCTTCCTCATTGCGCTTGAGGGTGTAGCGCACCTTCAGGCTTGGGCAGCAGCGGCCATCGTTCTCGGCATAGTCCCGACCATCGATGACGATCACATCCCCGGTGTTGGCTACGACAGCATCGTAACCCGTGCTGGAGTAGAACTCGAACTCGGTCACCGGCGAAGACTTGTGCGGGTCCACATAGAAGGTGTTGCCCGCGCCGACCTTGACGATTGACAAGTGGACGCCGGTCGTGCCGCTGCCACCGGCACAGCCAATATCACCGTTCCAGATGACGGCATACTCGGCCAGCTCCCTGTCGTAGAGATCTGCCCACGGCACCAGGGTCATGAATTCCTGGTGCACGTACTCGGGGTCGACGCAGGCGATGCTCTCGGCATGCTTGTAGGCAGCCGCAAGGGCCTGACGCTTGATGTCCGCTTCGGACGGCACGGTGCTGGCGGTCGCCGCCGAGGCGAACAGGCTGGAAAGAATGGCTGCGGCGAGTGTTTTCCTCATTTGGGTTCATCCATGAATGCAAGGGGCGAGGGTTCAGATGACCACGACGAAAGCGATCAGCTCGAAGTCGTCGAGGCCGGTAATGCTGTCACAGAGCGCTGTGGTTCTTCCGCCACTGAACAGGCTGTCGATGTCCTTCTCTTCCTGCACCTCGATCATGGCGCGAATGGCCTGGTCGAGCAGGTTGGAGTAGGCCTGCATCTGGCGGCCATCGTCAGTGGCCTGGTTGAAGCGCTGGTAGGCGTCGGCAATCGGCTGGCTGTAACCCTTGCAGGCGCTGCGGGCCAAGTCCAGCAGGCGCTTGGCTTCGGTGTGGTCGCTGATGACCCGGCCATCGTTGCCGATGTAGATCAGGTAGTAAGGGTAGAGGCGGTTCTGCTGGTTGATGTCCACACTATGGTTGCGGTTGCGCAGGGTGAAGATCACGCCGGGCAGTAGGCCCACCTCGGGATGCGCCGGCACCACGGCATGCAGACCATTGGGCAGGTGGTCCAGCTCGCCGTGTTGTTTGATGTAATTGAGCAGGTCCATGCGGAAGTCGTTGAGGCCGAGGTCGGTGATGGAGACACCAGTCTTGATGTCCTCCATCTCGATCACTTCGTCCTGCAAGCGACGTAGCTGCTCCTTGCGGTAAGCCACGTCGTTGGCTTGGGCGTTGAGCACGTTGTCGTCGCCGGTCGCAGTGACGTCGGCGATCATCATACGGTTCTCCACCCGCTCCTTGAGGTTGATGTACTCGTCGAGGCTGATGTCCGGCCAGTAGTTGACCAGCTGGATACTGGCGTTCTGCGAGCCGATCCGGTCGACGCGACCGAAGCGCTGGATGATGCGCACCGGGTTCCAGTGGATGTCGTAGTTGATCAGATAGTCGCAGTCCTGCAGGTTCTGGCCTTCGGAAATGCAGTCGGTGCCGATCAGGATGTCGATCTCCCGCGGCTCGTCCGGGTAAATGGCGGCCTTTTCCTTGGAGCGCGGCGAGAAAAGGGTCAGCAGGCCCTGGAAGTCGTAGCTCTGCCGGCTGCCGGGCATGTTGCCGAGAGTCGACTTGGGCGCATCGCTACCGGTGACCTTGCCGGTATGCACCTGGTGGTGGCGCTGCAGATCGCTGGCCAGGTTGTCGTAGAGGTAATTGGCGGTGTCGGCGAAGGCGGTGAAGATCAGCACCTTGCGGTTGCCGGGGTTGATCGGCGAGGCGAGCTTGCTGGCGATCTGGGTTTTCAGGTGCTGCAGCTTGGCATCGTCGGCCGGGGTGACCTTGCGCATCTCGCCGAGCAGTTCGTCGATGTACAGTAGATCGGTCTGCAGGTCCTGTTCCCAGGAGGGCAGGTCCATGTCGGTCAGGTTGATGGTGATCTTCTTGCCGATGCTGAAGTCGCCTGGCACAGGCAGGCTGTCATCGTCGAAATCGACATCCTCGAACGCCGCCGAGACGTCGGCAAAGCCGCTTTCCTGACCAGTCTTGTGGAAGTTGGCGATCCTCTCCAGCGCATTGCGGTGGCTAGCCTGCAGGCTCTGCAACGTCAGGCGGAAGGCTTCCACCGAGCTTTCCAGGCGCTTGAGCAGGTTGGTGGTCATCAGTGCCTGCAGGCTCTTCTCGCGGTCGGCCTGCTTGAGCTTGCCGCGCCCGCCTTCGGTCTGGGTGTCGTACAGCTCTTCGTATTTCTTCAGCCGGCTGGGCAGGATGTAGCTGACCGGCGCATACACGGCGAGCTTGAGCAGCGAGAGCTGATCGAAGATCTCGTTGAAGCCGATCACGTCACCGCGCTGGGTCAGCGGGCAGTGGAAGGACAGCGGCTTGCGGCGCTCGGGGAAGCGGCCGATTTCGGCGGTGTTGTAGAAGGTTTCGATGTGCCGGCGCGAGCGGGCGATGGTCACGCTGTCGAGCAGCTCGAAGAAGTCGAAATCGAGGCTGTTGAGGATCGCCGTGGCGGTGCGCTTCTCTGCTGGCAGGTTGGACCAGGCGTTGAAGGCGGCCTGGGCGCGGCGGAAGATCTGCTCGATGTCCTGGTCGCCGCGCAGGCGCTTGCTCAGCGCTTCACTGTCGCCTTCGTAGGCCAGGGCCAGCTGGTTCTTCAGGTCGTTGAAGCGGTTGTTGACCGGGGTGGCCGAGAGCATCAGCACCTTGGTCTTCACTCCCTGGCGGATGACCTGGTTCATCAGCCGCTGGTAGCGGGTTTCCTTGTCCTTGTAGGCGTCGTTGTTGCGGAAGTTGTGGGACTCATCGATCACCACTAGGTCGTAGTTGCCCCAGTTGACCCGGCCCAGTGGAATGCCCAGCGAGGTGCCGCGGGTACGGCTGAGGTCGGTATGACACAGCACGTCGTAGTTGAAGCGGTCCTTGGCGAAGATGTTGGT
>NZ_JXXD01000145.1 GCF_000935215.1 Stutzerimonas stutzeri | reverse complement strand
TCCAGGCGGGGTCGATGGGGCAGGGGGGGGACGTGTTTGTGCTCGACATGGGGCAGCCGGTTAAGATCGCTGAGCTGGCCGAGAAACTCATTCATCTGTCTGGCCTGAGCGTGCGCTCGGAAAAGTGCCCGCACGGGGACATCGCTATCGAGTACACCGGTCTGCGCCCCGGCGAGAAGCTGTACGAGGAGCTATTGATCGGCGACAACGTGAGCCCCACCGAGCATCCGATGATCATGCGCGCCGATGAGGAATATCTCGACTGGGATGTACTCAAGGACCGGTTGGCAAAACTGCTCAAGGCGGTGGAAACCGATGATTACCCCCAGGTGCGGCAGCTGCTTCGTGAAGTGGTGAGCGGGTATGTGCCGGAGGGGGAGATCGTCGACTGGATCTACCAGCAGCGGCGGGTAGAGCCGGAGTAGTACAGTACTTGATCTGGCTCTTTTAGCGTTCGGGCCGCCGCGGGCCGCGGGCCATCACACATCAAGCCGCTAATGTTTAGCGCGCGGCTTGGCTGCTCCCCGCCGTGTTCCGATAGAACGACTGCCCAACGCGCTCGATATGTTTGATCAGTTCCGGGTTGTCAATTTGGCGGAGCAAGGAAAGATCAATTTTGTAGGGTAAAAGCAGATCATCCACTGACTGTTCTATATCAAGCAAATCACTATGTGAGAGCTGGTCGCCTCTGAGGGTAAGATCAATATCGGAGCCGGGGCGATAATTTCCTTTGGCTCGTGAGCCGTAAAGAATCGCTTCGGTTACCTTTGGGTATTGTCGAAGTACATTGTGAATGAGCTGGATGTCCAGCTCCCTAAGCCCAGTGCTAGTCCCGGTCATAACGTAGCATCCGCCCGGTCTGCCAGAGTTTTCACTAGGGCCTTTAACAATGAGTGATGTTGCTTTCTTATATTCTCGAGGATGGCTTCGGCGGTTTCCTCGTTGTAGGTGTGCGAGGTGCGGTTACGATCTGTGAGCATCTGCATCCAGCCGTGCCCGTCCTCGATCAAACCCTTGCTAAATCCCTCCCGTATCGTGTCGCGAGAACCGACGATACCTTCTATGCCTTGCCACACGAGAAAGTCTTTCAGGGTATTCCAGCCGAGTTCGTACGAGTATTCAAAGGCCTGAATGACTCCTTGCTTTTCGAGCCGGGATAACTCGCGCCGCTGCATGAGTTCAATTGCTTCGTCCAATTGAGTGAGCGCTCGGCGAAAATTGCTTAGCCGCTGCTGCCAGCGCACATCGATGTTACTCATCCATCTATTCCTTCATCGTGGTGACGCTTGATGTTTATTACAGCACGGAAGCAGCAGGTTCATACGGCTGGGAAGCGCAGAGATCAGTGCCGTGCACCCTCGTCCTGCATGCTCAATAGCTGCTTTTCACGGTTCCAGTCGAACGGTTCGTCGTTCTGCTCGGCTTCGTAGCGGCGCTCTTCGAGTTGCTGGAAGACGGCAATCTCGTCATCCGGCATGAAGTGCAGGCAGTCGCCGCCGAAGTACCACAGTAAATCGCGCGGAACCAGGTGGGCGATCTGGGGATATCGGTGGAAGACCTGGCAGATCAGGTCCTGGCCCATGTGGCGCTCTTCCGGGACGTTCTGCAGGTTCATGATCAGTTCGTCGAAGCGTTCGAGAAACAGTGCGTGGCTTTCTTCCGAGACTTGTTCGGCCTCGCCCATGGCGAGCAGGATGCCGCGTAGATGGGCCAGCAGGGCCAGGTTGTGATCGTGGTAGGGATTGGCCATGTGTTCACCTGTGTCGATTTTCTGAAAGGCGCGATTATAGGCGTGCGCGCCGGTGAATTGGGGTGTCTGGTTGACTCGCTTATGGCTCGCAGGTTCGGTTTTTCGGATGAGGCGATGGTTGGCTCGTCGGCTTGCCAGCGCTGAAAAAAGGGGTCTTCTATCGCTTTGCCGACAGCGCGACGTACTAGCTTGGCTCGATCTCGCCGGGCAGCGCTGGAATGCTGACCAAACTGAGCAGGTAGCCTTCGAAGGTAGTGAACTGGCCGCCAAGCTCGATGCCGTTACGCCAGTTTGCGGATAGATCGATCAACAAACGCAGGCGCGCAGCCCCTTGATGAGTGGCGTCCAGCACTTCGGCATCCTGGAAGTAGAAGCGTTGCTTCACCAGCGGATACAGTGCTTTGAACAGGCTTTCCTTTAACGAGAAGGTTCGGGTAACCAGTTCGGCGCGCTCGTCTTCGTTTAGCGGAGAGTAGAGTTCCAGTTCACGGGGTGTGAGGATTTCGGCGGCCAGGCGGTCAGCTCGTTCGGGGGCAAGAATGCGCTCGATATCCAGTCCCAGTCCGCTCCATTGCTGACTGGAACCCACCACGACGCCTGCCCAGCCTGCGCCGTGGGTAATGGAACCAACGATGCCGGCCGGCCATTGCGGTGCGCGGTCTTCACCCACTGGCGGCACGAATGCAGTGCCGGTCAGGCCTCGCAGGGCCTCCCGAGCGCACAAGCGTCCAGCGAGAAACTCGGTCTGCCGCTTGCTGACGCCTTTCTGTGCGGGAATCTCCCAGCGACTAAAATCCTCGGGATCGAGCAATGCCGGGTCGAAGCGTGTGCTCATCAGGCTGACACCCGCCAAGGCTTGCGGTAGCGGCCAGTGGTCGGTGAGTGGCGTGCAGCAGCGCGGGTAGGAAGGCAGATCGTTCATGGTCGCTATTCTGCCTCAAGGCAGGTATTGGATGTGATCGCGCTGCGGCGGACGCGCCGTACTTCGCCTGGCGGATTACCCGTTGCTCCTCGCGCTGTTTCGCCGGCATCGGTAACAGTCCACAGGGAGAGGCGCGCCAACCAACTGCACACGCCATCGTCGCAAACGGCTGCAGCCCCGCTTCAGGTGGGATAACCCGTATCAAGGCTGCGGTTATTTTTTCACGCGCTGCTCGCTATGCCTTCAGGGTGCCTGCTAGGGTTGAGCGCATCACCTGGACGGAGAAAGCGATGTTCGAATCAGCCGAAATTGGTCACTCCATCGACAAGGAGACCTACGATGCGGCGGTGCCAGAGTTGCGTGAAGCGTTGCTGCAGGCGCAGTACCGGCTCAAGGCCCAGGCGCGGTTCCCGGTCCTCATACTGATCAATGGCATCGAGGGCGCCGGCAAAGGGGAAACCATCAAGCTGCTCAACGAGTGGATGGATCCGCGGCTGATACGTGTCGACAGCTTTGATGTGCCCAGCGACGAAGAGCTCGCGCATCCACCGGCATGGCGTTTCTGGCGACGCCTGCCGCCGAAGGGCCACACCGGGATTTTCTTCGGCAACTGGTACAGCAAGATGCTCGAGGACCGTGTGCACGGGCGCATCGATGGTGCCGAGCTGAAACTCGCCACCGCGCGGGCGCAGCGCCTGGAGCGGATGCTCTGTGACGAGGGCGCGCTGATCTTCAAGTTCTGGTTCCATCTGTCCAAGGAGCGTATGAACGCCCGGCTCGATTCGCTGAAGAATGACCCGCTGCACAGCTGGCGCATCAGCCCGTTGGATTGGCAACAGTCGAAGACTTACGACAAGTTCGTGCGCCACGGTGAGAAGATCCTGCGGCTCAGCAGCCGGGATTTTGCGCCCTGGTATGTGATCGAGGGTGCGGACGAGCGTTATCGCAGCCTGACCGTCGGCCGCATTTTGCTCGAAGGTCTGCAGGCCGCCCTGGCCGCCGCGGAGCAGCCAGGGCAGGCGGCGTCGCAGCCGCATTCGGCGCCACTGCAGATCGACCTGGATCATTTGAGCCTGTTGGACAGCCTGGATCTGAGCCAGAAGCTCACCAAGGACGACTACCAGCAGCAGCTCGCCGAGGAGCAGGCGCGGTTGTCGCAGTTGTTGCGGGATCGCCGTCTGCGCAAGCGGGGCGTGCTGGCGTTGTTCGAGGGGCATGATGCGGCGGGCAAGGGGAGTGCGATTCGCCGCGTGACCGGCGCGCTGGACCCGCGGATGTACCGGACCATTCAGATCGCTGCGCCCTCCGAGGAAGAGCGCGCGCAGCCCTGGCTTTGGCGCTTCTGGCGCAATGTGCCGGAGCGCGGCAAGTTCACCATATTCGATCGCTCCTGGTATGGCCGCGTACTGGTCGAGCGGGTGGAAGGTTTCTGCACCCCGGATGAGTGGTTGCGTGCCTATTCGGAAATCAACGACTTCGAAGAGCAACTGGTCGATGCCGACATCGTGGTGGTGAAGTTCTGGCTGACCATCGACAAGAAAACCCAGCTCAAGCGTTTCAAGGAGCGCGAGGAGACGGTCTTCAAGCGCTTCAAGATCACCGATGAGGACTGGCGCAACCGCGAGCGCTGGGACGACTACGGACATGCTGTAGCCGATATGGTCGACCGCACCAGTACCGAAATCGCACCCTGGACGTTGGTAGAGGCCAACGACAAGCGCTTCGCCAGGGTCAAGGTGCTGCGGACGTTGAATGAAGCGCTGGAGGCGGCGATCGAGAAGGGACGTTAACCGGGGCGGGGTTGCCAGGCTGTTGCTTACGGAGTCGACGGTGTCCTGTGGCCGGGGAGCCGCCGCATGATTGGTCGCGCGAATCGCACCCTATCTACGAGCCTGAAAAGCCTGCCCAAGCGCGCTATCCGGCCAGCAAGGCGATGGCCGTGCATATCCGAGCTGAATGGTCGTCGCCAGCGCTGCGAAGCGGGAACTATGCTCGGGTCACCGTCCACCCTGCGGTCGTGGAACAATCCGTGCGCGCAGCGCCGTCACAATATCCCCGCGACCGCTCCTAGTCTCCGAGGTATGTCATGCGTGAAGTAGTGATCGTCGATAGCGTACGGACCGGCCTGGCCAAGTCCTTCCGTGGCAAGTTCAACATGACCCGTCCTGACGACATGGCCGCGCATTGCGTTGATGCGTTGCTGTCGCGCAACGATATTGACCCCGCGCTGGTTGAGGATTGCATCGTCGGTGCTGGCTCCAATGAGGGTGCGCAGGGCTACAACATCGGTCGCAACGTCGCGGTGCTGTCCCGTTTGGGCATTGGCTGCGCCGGCATGACGCTCAATCGCTACTGTTCATCGGGCCTGCAGGCCATCGCCGTGGCGGCCAACCAGATCGCTTCGGGTTGCAGCGATATCATCGTCGCCGGCGGGGCGGAGTCGATCACCCTGACCCTGAAGAGCCGCAACACTGATCACCTGTTCAACCCGATCATCCAGGAGCGTGTGCCGGGCATCTACCACACCATGGGGCAGACGGCCGAACTGGTGGCACGTCGTTACAACGTGACTCGCGAGCAGCAGGACCTCTACTCGCTGCAGAGCCAGCAGCGTACTGCGCGTGCGCAGGCCGATGGGCTGTTCAGTGATGAAATCGTGCCGATGAATGTCCAGTACTACACCGAGGACAAGAACACCGGCGAGCGCACCGTGCATCAGGGTGTGGTCGAGGGGGATGATTGCAACCGTCCTGACACCACGCTGGAAAGCCTGGCCGGACTCAAGCCCGTGTTCGCTGAAGACGGCTCGGTCACCGCCGGTAATGCCTCGCAGCTGTCCGATGGCGCGTCCATGACGCTGGTGATGAGCCTGGACAAGGCCATCGAACTTGGCCTCAAGCCGCGCGCCTTTTTCCGTGGTTTCACCGTGGCAGGCTGTGAGCCGGAAGAGATGGGCATCGGGCCGGTATACGCCGTGCCGCGTCTGCTCAAGGCCAAGGGGCTGCAGATCGACGACATCGACCTGTGGGAACTCAACGAGGCCTTTGCATCGCAATGTCTGTATTGCCGCGACACGCTTGGCATCGACAACGAGAAGTACAACGTCAATGGCGGATCGATCTCGATCGGGCACCCGTTCGGCATGACCGGTTCGCGCACCGCCGGGCATATCGTCCGTGAGCTGCAGCGGCGCAACCTGCGTTATGGCGTGGTGACCATGTGTGTCGGCGGTGGCATGGGAGCTGCCGGTCTGTTCGAAGCGGCGCGCTAACAGCTTGGTGATATCGTCTTGAGACGGGCCTGCTA
>NZ_JXXD01000144.1 GCF_000935215.1 Stutzerimonas stutzeri | reverse complement strand
GTGATGTACCCCGCGAGCCGATGACCGAAGCGCACCTGCTGGCGCTGGTCGATGCCTGGCCGCCTGCCGTGTTGCCGCATCTGAAGAGCTTCGCGCCCGGCAGTTCACTGACCTGGACCATCGAATTCATCCAGCCGTTGCCTGGACTCGACAGCCACGACTGGTGCATGTACCGCGCAGTTATCGAGCATGCCCGTGACGGCTACGGCCACTGCGCCGCGGCGTTGTGGACGCCAACCGGAGAATTGGTCGCGCTGAGCCGGCAAACGGTGACCGTTTTTGGCTGATGGCCGATCCGGCGGTGTGCGTTACCGATGTTCATCGCCGAGGTGCCGCGCTACGCGAGGGTTCTACTTGCGATCGGTGCGATAGATCTTTTCCGGATTCATCTTCGGGCTCCACGGCAGGCCGGCGTTCTGCCAGCCGTTCTGTAGGCGAAAACCTGCCTGCGGTCCTTCCTTTATCGCCGCGCCCTGAAATCCATCGACGACATACCGCGCATTGGGAAAACCGTTCTCACGCAGGAAATTCGCACTGGGTTTGCCACGCTCGCTGCCCGAGCGGCACATGGTGATGATTTCGGTGTCGGCGCCCAGCCCACGCTTGTCCAGTTCGGCCTGGATCTGCTCGAGGAACTTCGGATTACGGTTGGTCTGGAACGCACCGCGCTCGTCATTCCAGGAGTCCCGATTGACGAGCAGATACGGAATGTTGGTGTCCACGGCATCGGTGAAGCCGACGAACATGATCTCCACCGGGTCGCGGACGTCGATGAAGAGGACCTTTGCATCCTCCTGTTGGGCGCGGGCGTAGGCGTCTTGCGGGGTGACTTCGAGTTCTACTGCCTGGGCCGCGAAAGCCAGCATGCTGAGGGAAAGGGCGATCAATGAGGATTTCATCTGAAGCTCCGACATGAAAGAACGTAGATGTTCGGGTCATCTTATACCGGTGGGGGTATTTATCCACTCATTGATCCACTCAGTGCTTCTCTTCCCAACCGCTAACCATGGCTCTGATGTGTTCCAGGGGCGTCCGCCCGGTTGTGGCCAGGTACACATGCGCTATCAGGAAGATCAGCATCATGAACGCGCCCGCCGTGTGCAGCAGTGCGACCTGTTGCAAGCCGAGCCAGGGCGAGAGCTGCTCCTGCATCTGCTCCCAGAAGAGATAGAGCAGCCCGGTCAGCCATAGCAACGGGCCGATCATCACCTTGACGAACAGGTACGACAGGCGCTGCAACGGGTTGTGCTTGCGCTCCACCGTGATCTTGTACGGATGAGGAGCGCCGATGAAGATGCCGTGAACGTAGTAGCGCAGCATCCGGTCGATGTTTTTCAGTGTGGGAGTGTATTGATGCCACTGGCCGGTGGTGAAATGCCAGAAGATGCCGAATACCCACAACAGCATCAGCAGCTAGGCTGATACCTCGTGGATTTCAACCGCAGTGCGAAACTCCAGTAACGCGTGGCTGCCATGAACCGCGAAGCCGCTGAACAACAACGTGATGATCAGTGTGGCCTGCGACCAGTGCCAGAAGCGCTCGAAACGGGTAAACAGGTAGAGACGCTCGCCCATGTCAGTGACTCCTTCTGCGGCGGCGCGAGAGTACGCGCAAGGCGCCATGGATGAGGACGCCCAGCAGAGTGAGGCCAGCCAGCCCAAAACCGATCCGGTCGAGCAGGGGGCTGTGGTGCTTGCCAGTCAACCAGATGCCGGGTACAGCGCCGAGCCGGCTTTGCCTGGCATGGCATTGCGCGCAATCGAGCGCCTGTTCCTTCGGTGCGACCATATGGGTGATCGGCCACAGCATCGACGTGTCGACGAAGTCGAACTTTCCGCTGTAGGGTGCGCCAGAAGCGTCGGCTCCAGCCTGCAGGGCCTTGCCCCAATCAAAGTTGTACCAGAACGCCGTATCGTTCGGGATCGCGGTATGCGGCACCAGCAATGTCCGGAGTTCGGTATCGAAAGGCTGGCGCCCGTGAAAGGTTTTGACCGGCCAGATGCGTGCATCAGTGGCCCCCGGTGTGCCGTGGAAGCTATTGATCGGTACCCGGGTGCTTGGGTCTATTACAGTATCGGGTTGCACATAGCTAACCCGACCGTCGAACCAGACATAGTCGGGCACTACATCCTCGCCGAGTACGAAACTGCCCTTTCTGCTGTCGTAAAGAACCTGACCGCGCTCGTTGCGCGTCTGGAATGGCTTGCCGTTGGCGTCCATTCTTCCGGCGCTGGACCAGTCCCAGGCCATTTTGGTAGGCACGCCGCCGCGGGCGAAGGCCGGGATATGACAGCTCTGGCAGGCAAGCACGCTGGTGTGGTCATTAAGGCGCCCGGCGTGCAGCAGGTTTCCCTGGTGCGGCTTGTCGCCATGGCAGGACTGACAGGTCGAACGGTTGCGCTCGCTGCGCTCACCTCGAGTGACTGCGCCGTGCGGGTCGCTGGCAGTAACGTTGATGCGACTGCCGGCGATCCGGTGCTCCTCGGCAACGTGGCACGTCGAACAGGTGAAATCGAGACCCTCGGCGGCCATGTGTACGTCCAGCTCACGCGACGGCGCATTGAGCGACGAATCGAGATCGCCGTGCTTCACGCCGTCGCCACCGCCGCCGTAGTAATGGCAGGTTCCGCAGGTCCGGCGTGTGGTTGCACCAACATGGCGTGCCACGGCGGCCAGGTCGACCGGTTCGATGAATTTGCCTGAGCCGGGTGCGGTTTCGCTGCGCACCAGCGGCGGATGCCCGGCGAGGCCCGCAAGCTTGAGGTAGTTGCCGGTGTTATGGCAGGAAAGGCAGTCGACCTTGGTTTCGTCAGTAAAGTCGAAACTGGCGTCCTTCCAACCGTAGCCAATGTGGCAGGACTGGCAGAATGCCTCGTTGGACCGGTCGCCGATGCAGAAACCATTGAGCATGGTCTTCTTGCCCAGACGCTGACCGGTATCCGGGTTTATGTAGTCCCAGGTCCAGTGTCGCGTGGCCATGATCTGCTTGGCTGCCTTGCCGTGGCAACTCAGACAGGCCCGCGTTACTTCTTCGCCACTGGCGAAAGGACCCAGCAGGGCATCGAAACGAGCGTGATTGGCGGTGGATGCTTGCGCCAGGCCGCCAGCAAGCAGGAGCGGCGCTAGTAGCAGGGCGACGGTGCGCTGGCGGAATGCTTTCATTTGCCTCTCCCTTGCTGCATGGCAGCGGCGCTAGGTCCAGCATAGGTCACCCCTAGCAAACTGCTACTGCAGCCACTCCGTTTGCAGCAGCATGACGATGCCTCGCGGTAGCATCACCGCGCGACACGACGTGGTACATGAGCGTGCTTCCCTGGTGCTGGCCTAGCCGCCGGCGGGGCGATGGCACATGGCTTGCGAATCCACGCCCATCCTCGACCGTCTTTTTCCGGCCGGCAATGATCTGTAGCAAGGTTGCGCGGTGTGAACGGCCTTGGCGCAGCAGGGTGGACTAATCTCTTAATCAGCGTCATGTAACCGGACCTGGCAAGCGGACAGAATCAGGCACCGGTGAGACAGGCCTGTGCCGTGCTGTTTGCCGTCCTACCAGCGGAGATTTTGGCGATGAAGATCGAGCGATTCGAAGACCTGATCGACTGGACACGCGACACCCATGCCATGCTGGCTCGTTGCATGGCTCGCTGTTCCGACAAGCACGAAGAGACCCGAGCCAAATGGCTGCTGGTCTACATTGCCGACCACGAGAGAGCACTGGCGGAAACGGTCGACAAGATCGAGAAGCATGCCGACCCGAAGGCATTGCATACCTGGATCTACGACTATCTGACACGCAATCCCGTGTTGCGCAATCAGGCCTGTAAGGCTTACGACACCATGACGGTGGAGGAGATTTCCCTGGATATCTTCACCATTCATAACCAGGTGATCGATCTCTACCGCTCCTTGGCGCGTCGCGCCGAAATTGATGGTGCACGCAATCTCGCCGAGGACCTTCTACGCATGGAAGAGCACGAGACCATGCGTCTTGCTCGTCAGGTGAGCCGTATTCACGAGATGTGATGTCAGTGCGGCCCGTCCTGCCGTCCATGGCAATGTCCGAGCTCGGCAACACCGGGTGCCGCATGTACATTTGCCCTGTTGCCCTGTTGCCCTGTTGCCTTGTTGCAAGGTGACACAGTGACGCCGGCTAGTCTGTCGCGAGTGAATCGCCGCGGGCTTGGAGGTTCTTACTCAAGCATCATCCCAGCTGCAGTCACCGCCCAAGCGATGCGCTTTCCCGCATACTGCGCGCCGTCAGTCAGCATGGTTACGGTTGCATATCGATGGTGTCGCTCTCCGGCTATCTCGGCCTTTTTCTCGCGGCGTTCGGTGCCGCCACGCTGCTACCGATGCAGTCCGAGGCGGTGCTCGCCGGCCTCCTTCTTTCCGAACGCTACATGGTCTGGGCCCTGGTCGCCGTGGCCAGCCTCGGCAATGTGCTGGGCTCGGTTGTGAACTGGCTGCTCGGGCGTTACGTCGAGCATTTTCGCCACAAGCGCTGGTTTCCGGTCAACGAGCGGCAACTGACGAAGGCGCAGCACAGCTACCATCGCTACGGTCGCTGGACCTTGCTGCTCAGCTGGGTGCCGATCATCGGTGATCCGCTGACCCTGGTCGCCGGCGTGATGCGTGAGCCACTATGGAGCTTTCTGCTGATCGTCACGTTGGCGAAGACCGCGCGTTACCTCATGGTGATGGGGCTGACCCTGGGCTGGATGTGACGCAAGGGCTGACAGCGCGACCGTGCCTGGCCGATCATGGCGGCCAACGACTACAGGGCAGGAAACCGAGCCGCATGACCAGCGAGGCGCAAACGACAGCAGACGAGGCAGCCGTCTCGGCGATAGCCCGCCGGGACAGCATCAGCGTCCGTTTGGTGGCCGAGGCACTGCTGGGTTTCGTCGGGCCGCGGCTGAGCGCCGAGCAACTGCTGGAGGAAATCGGTCTCGACCCCGCCTGCCTGCAAGATCCCGACGGCCGCATGGACGTGCGCGACTACTCGCAACTCTGGCTGCGCCTGGCGCGGCGCTTCGATGACGAGTTCTTCGGCATGGACCCGCGCCGGCTGCGCTGGGGCAGCTTCGTCTTTCTCAGCCGCAGCTGCATCCAGCAGCCGACACTGGAGAAGGCGCTGGTTCACGCACTGAGCTTTCTCGGGCTGGGCCTGGAGAACCTGCGTGGCAAGCTGATCCGCAGCCAGAGCCTGGCTGAAGTGGTGCTGCGCGAACGCAACCCCGAGCCGGCGCGAGCCTTCTGCTACTTCACCTTCTGGATGCTCCTGCACGGCCTGGCCTGCTGGCTGGTGGGGCGGCGTATCCCACTGCTGGCGGTCGAGTTGCGTTGTGCCGAACCGGACTACACGGATGATTACCGCGTGATGTTCTCCGACAACCTGCGTTTCGGCCGGCCGTCGACGCGGATCATCTTCGCTGCCGAAGTGCTCGATCTGCCGATCCGTCGTAGCGAAGCAGAATTGCTGGCCTTTCTCGCCGAAGCGCCAGCCAACATCCTGGTGCGTTATCGCGACCACTCCAGCCTGGCCAGCCGCATCAAACAGCACCTGCGCAGCCTGCCCGCCGAACGCTGGCCGGACAGCGAGACGCTGGCGCAGACCCTGTGCATCTCGGCCTCGACCCTGCGTCGACGCCTGGCGGAAGCGGGGCAGCCGTATCAGGCGATCAAGGACGGCTTGCGTCAGGAGATGGCCACCGAGTGGCTGGCCGATGCTGCCATCAGCTACGGCGAGATCGCCGAGCGGCTTGGGTTTGCCGATGTCAGCTCGTTCTACAAGGCATTCCGCAAGTGGACGGGCATCAATCCCGGGCACTACCGCAATCTGATTCTGGCGCCGGCGCGGCGCTGATTACCTGCATCCCAACTTCAGCCCGCTGGCGCGCACCGCGGCGTTCGCGTGATTGCGTTTTGCCATTGGCCAAAACGGTCAGACAGGTTGAGAACATCGACCATTGCTGCACCCGTGTTGCTGTCCAAAGATAACTCCCGGCTTCACACCGAATAACAACAAGCACGGGAGAGCGCCATGCAGATTCGCGACAAGGTATTCCTCATTACTGGCGGCGCCTCCGGCCTTGGCGCTGCCGCGGCGCAGGCGCTGGTGGAGGCGGGCGGCAAGGTCGTACTCGTCGATCTGGATGAAGCCGCGGCCAACGCAACGGCACAGGCGCTGGGGCCGAACGCCTTGGGTGTCGCTGCCGATATTCGTGATGAGCAGGCCGCGCGCCATGCCGTCGCCACCGCCCGCGAACATTTCGGCGCGTTGCACGGGCTGGTCAACTGCGCCGGAGTCGCCGGCGGCGAAAAAGTCCTCGGCCGCAACGGGCCGCATAGTCTCGACGGCTTCAGTCGCATTGTCGGCATCAACCTGATCGGCAGCTTCAACATGTTGCGGCTGGCCGCCGAGGCGATGGCCGAGAACGCGCCTGACGAAGGTGGCGAGCGCGGTGCGATCATCAATACCGCATCGATCGCTGCCTTCGACGGGCAGATCGGCCAGGCGGCCTATGCCGCGTCCAAGGGCGGGGTGGTCAGCATGACCCTGCCTGCCGCCCGCGAATTGGCGCGCTTCGGCATCCGCGTGATGACCATCGCCCCCGGCGTGTTCGAGACGCCGATGATGGCCGGGATGACTCAGGAAATCCGCGACTCGCTGGCCGCCGGCGTGCCGTTTCCGCCACGCCTGGGCCACCCGGCCGAATACGCCGCGCTGGTGCGGCACATCTTCGAGAACAGCATGCTCAATGGCGAGGTGATCCGTCTCGACGGCGCCTTGCGCATGGCCGCCAAGTGAAGGAAGCAGAGATGAAAGATGATCCGATCGTAATCGTCAGCAGTGCGCGCACGCCCATGGGCGGTTTTCAGGGCGACCTGCAGGGGATGACCGCCTGGCAGCTCGGTGCTGCCGCCATCCGTGCCACCGTGGAACGCAGCGGCCTGCCGGCCGAGAACGTGCAGGACGTGCTGATGGGCTGCGTGCTGCCTGCCGGCCAGGGCCAGGCACCGGCGCGCCAGGCGGCATTGAGCGCCGGGCTGACCCGCGCCACCACCTGCACCACGGTCAACAAGATGTGCGGCTCGGGCATGCAGACGGTGATCATGGCCCACGACCAGCTGCTCGCCGGCAGTGTCGATATCGTCGTCGCCGGCGGGATGGAAAGCATGTCCAACGCGCCTTACCTGCTCGACCGCGCCCGTGGCGGCTATCGCATGGGGCATGGGCGGGTGCTCGACCATATGTTCCTCGACGGTCTGGAAGACTCGTTCGACAAGGGGCGGCTGATGGGCACCTTTGCCGAGGAATGCGCCGACGCGTTCGGCTTCAGCCGTGAAGCCCAGGACGCCTACGCGCTCGAGTCCCTGCGCCGCGCTCAGGTGGCCATAAGTGAGGGGCGTTTTGCCGAAGAGATCGTTGCGCTGGAGGTCACCCAGGGCAAACAGCAGCGGCAGATCCGCGACGACGAGCAGCCGCCCAAGGCTATGCCGGAAAAGATTCCCAGCCTGAAGCCGGCGTTCCGCGAGGGCGGCACGGTGACCGCGGCCAACTCCAGCTCGATTTCCGATGGTGCCGCCGCGCTGCTGCTGATGCGCCGCTCCGAAGCCGAGCGCTGGGGCCTGCAGCCACAGGCGGTGATCCACGGCCACGCGGCCTACGCTGATGCACCGAATCTGTTCACCACAGCGCCGATTGGCGCGATCCGCAAGCTGATGGAGCGCACCGGCTGGTCCACCGAAGACGTGGATCTGTTCGAGATCAACGAAGCCTTTGCCGTCGTCGCCATGGCCAGCATGCGCGAGTTGGGCTTGGACCACGCCAAGGTCAACGTCAACGGCGGTGCCTGCGCGCTCGGCCATCCCATCGGTGCCTCGGGCGCGCGGATCCTGGTGACGCTGCTTTCGGCCCTTCGTGCACGTGGTCTGCGCCGTGGCGTAGCGGCGATCTGCATTGGTGGCGGCGAAGCCACGGCCATGGCCGTCGAACTGATCTGAGGAGGCATCCATGCTGCCCAATGAAGATCAAAACGCGATCGCCGAGATGGCTCGCCAGTTCGCTCAGGAACGGCTGAGGCCTTTCGCCGAACAGTGGAGTCGCGAGCATCGCTATCCCGCCGAAGCGATTGCCGAGATGGCCGCGCTCGGCTTCTTCGGCATGCTGGTGCCAGAGCAGTGGGGTGGCAGCGACACCGGCTACCTGGCCTATGCCATGGCATTGGAAGAGATCGCCGCCGGTGACGGCGCCTGCTCGACCATCATGAGCGTGCACAACTCGGTAGGCTGCGTGCCGATCCTGCGTTTCGGCAACGACCAGCAAAAGCGCGACTTCCTCGGTCCGCTGGCACGCGGCGAGCAGATCGGCGCCTTCGCCCTCACCGAACCGCAGGCCGGCTCCGACGCCAGCAGCCTGCGTACTCTTGCCCGGCGTGACGGCGATCATTACGTGCTCAATGGTGCCAAGCAGTTCATCACGTCGGGCAAGCATGCCGGCACGGTGATCGTCTTCGCGGTGACCGATCCGGACGCCGGCAAGCGCGGTATCAGTGCCTTTATCGTGCCGACCGACAGCCCGGGCTATCAGGTGGTACGGGTCGAGGACAAGCTCGGTCAGCACGCGTCGGATACCTGCCAGATCGCATTCGAGGACCTGCGCGTGCCGGTGACCAACCGGTTGGGCGAGGAGGGCGAGGGCTATCGCATTGCCCTGGCCAATCTCGAAGGCGGACGCATCGGCATCGCCGCCCAGGCGGTGGGCATGGCGCGCGCGGCGTTCGAAGCGGCGCGTGATTACGCTCGCGACCGGGAGACCTTCGGCAAGCCGATCATCGAGCATCAGGCCGTGGCCTTCCGCCTGGCCGACATGGCCACCCAGATCGCCGTGGCGCGGCAGATGGTGCATCACGCCGCTGCGTTGCGCGAAGCCGGACGGCCGGCATTGGTGGAGGCGTCGATGGCCAAGCTGTTCGCCTCGGAGATGGCGGAGAAGGTCTGCTCGGCAGCGATACAGACCCTGGGTGGCTACGGCTACCTGTCCGACTTCCCGGTGGAGCGCATCTACCGCGACGTGCGGGTCTGCCAGATCTACGAAGGCACCAGCGATATTCAGCGCCTGGTCATCGCGCGCAACCTCGGAGGGCCGGCCTGAGCTGAACCAGCTGCGCCTGCGTGCCCCAAGGCGCATCGATACGTGATTTCAGTGGTGCCGGTAGAACGCCGTTTCCTCGACCGGCACTTGCACAATAAAAACAAGATAGAGGTAGGAAACATGCAACCAGGATTGATGCAGAACGCCCCCCTGTTGATCAGCAGCATCGTCACCCACGCCGCCCGTGCTCACGGTGATCGCGAAATCGTCTCGCGGCTGGTCGACGAACCCCTCTGGCGTTATGACTATGCCGGGCTCGCCGCCCGTTCGGCGCAGGCCGCCAGCATGCTGGGCAAGCTCGGCATCGGCCCCGGAGATTGCGTGTCGTCGCTGGGCTGGAATACTCACCGTCACTACGAGCTGTTCTTCGCCGTGCCCGGCATCGGCGCCGTGCTGCACACGGCCAACCCGCGGCTGTCGGACGAACAGATCGTCTACACCATCAACCACGCCGGCAGTCAGGTGCTGCTGTTCGACAGCAGCTTTGCTTCATGCGTCGCCCGGCTGCGGCCACGTCTGGGCAATATCCGCCATTTCATTGAACTGGCCGCGCAACCGAGTTCTGGCCTAGAGGATGTTCTGGGCTACGAGCAGCTGATCGCCGACGAGCAGCCGCTGGACTGGCCGCAGTTCGACGAGAACGCAGGCGCGGTGCTCTGTTACACCTCCGGCACCACTGGAGACCCCAAGGGTGTGCTCTACAGCCACCGCTCGGTGGTGCTGCATGCGATGGCCGCCGGCCTGTCCGGCGCGTTCGGCCTGTCCGCCTTCGATTGCATCATGCCGTGCTCGTCGCTCTATCACGGCACCGCCTGGGGCATCCCATTCGCAGCGGCGATCAATGGCTGCAAGTTCGTGCTGCCGTGCGACAAGATGGACGGCGCGAGCCTGCAGGAACTGATCAAGACCGAGGGCGTGACCCTGTCCGGCGGCGTGCCGACCATCTGGACCATGTACCTCGCCCATCTGGAACGTAGCGGTGAGGACTCCGGCAGCCTGGCGCGTCTGGTGATCGGCGGTTCCGCCGTTCCGCGGGCCATGGCCGAGACCTTCCAGACCAAGTACGGCGTCGCGGTCTGTCAGCTGTGGGGCATGACCGAGACCAGTCCGCTGGGCGTGGTGGCGACGCCGACGCCCAAGCTGGCCGAACGTGGCCAGCAGGCCACCAATGACACCATCTGGACGCGTCAGGGGCGCCTGCAATTCGGCATCGAGCTGAAGATCGTCGACGAGGAGGGACGCGAACTGCCGTGCGACGGCGTCAGTTCCGGCAGCCTCAAGGTGCGCGGCCCCTGGACGGTGGAGCGCTATTACCGCAGCGAAGTGAGCGCGCTGGATGAGGATGGCTGGTTCGACACCGGTGACATCGCCACGCTGGACGCCGATGGCTTCATGCGCATCACCGACCGCAGCAAGGACGTGATCAAGTCCGGCGGCGAATGGGTCAGCTCAATCGACATCGAAAACGTCGCGGCGGCCTGTCCCGGTGTGAAGGTGGCAGCCGTGGTCGGCGTGTTCCACCCCAAATGGGAAGAGCGTCCGGTACTGGTGATCGAGCCGCATGTCGATGCCGAGGTCACCGTAGATACGATCCTCGCCCATCTGGAGCCGAACATCGTCAAGTGGTGGATGCCGGACGCGGTGATCTTCGACGCGGTGCCATTGACCGCCACTGGCAAGATCGACAAGAAGGTGCTGCGCGAGCGCTATCGCAACCATCTGGTAGAGAACCAGCCCAGCGCCGTGAACCAGTAACGCCTGTTACCCATACGCGCTCCGTGCTTCGGTGCGGGGCGCGTCTGCGTGCGTGTGAATCTAGGAGATTTGCCATGAACGAACACGACGATGCCCGTAGCGGACCGCTGTGCGGCCTGCGCGTGCTGGAGTTTGCCGGGATAGGCCCAGGGCCGCACTGCGCGATGCTGTTGGCAGATATGGGCGCCGAAGTGCTGCGCATCGAACGCGAGGGTGGTAACGGCTGGCCGAACCCTGTGGTCGACCGTGGGCGCAAGACGCTGACGCTGGATATCCGCAGCGAAGCAGGGCGTGCGCGCTGCCTTGAGCTGGCGCAGACCGCCGATGTGCTGATCGAGGGTTTTCGGCCCGGCGTGATGGAAAGGCTCGGGCTCGGGCCGGAGGAGCTGCGGCAGCGCAATCGGAAACTGATCTACGGACGCATGACCGGTTGGGGGCAGACCGGGCCGTTGGCCAGGGCTGCCGGGCACGACATCAACTACATCGCCTTGACCGGCGCGCTGGCGGCAATCCGCGGCGAGAGCGGGACGGCGATTCCGCCGTTGAATCTGGTCGGCGATTTCGGCGGCGGCTCGCTCTATCTCGCCGTCGGCATCCTCGCCGCGCTGTGGGAGCGCGAACGTTCGGGGCAGGGACAGGTGATCGATGCGGCGATCGTCGATGGCGTGTCGTCGTTGATGACTTTCTTCGCCGGCCTGCTGCCGAGCGGGCGGATCGACATGCAACGCGAACGCAATCCGCTGGCTGGTGCTGCGCCGAACTACCGTTGCTATCGCTGCGCCGATGGTCGCGAGATTGCAATCGGGCCGCTGGAGCCACAGTTCTGGCACGAGCTGCTGGAGCGAATAGACGCACCGGAAGCGCTCTGGGTGGGCTGTGCCGATCCGGGCGAATGGCCTGTGCAGAGCGAGCTGCTGGAGCGGCTGTTCGCGACCCGCACGCGAGCCGAGTGGTGCGCCTTGCTCGAGGGCAGCGACGCCTGCTTCGCGCCGGTGCTTGAACTGGAAGAAGCGGCGCAGCACCCGCATCTGCGCCAGCGTGGCGTTTACCAAGACGTTGAGGGCGTGTTGCAGGCAGCACCGGCTCCGCGTTTTTCCCGCACGCCAGGCAAGGCGAGGCGGACGTTACGTTGCGGTGCGGAGGAGGGGTGGGACTGAGCTGCGCAGCTGACGGTAAGCACTGTTACGACGCACGCAGGCTTGCGCGCGAGTATCGAAGTCGACGATTTTCATGCTGCGAAAAAAAGCGCGTCCATTATTGGGCAAGCAGTCAGGAAAATGATTCCTGAATATATAACGCTTATATCGCAACACTGTTCAAAGTAATCATTCGGGGTCGACCAAAGTAGTGTGCAGCGCCCGTAAAGCGCGGCCTAGACGTGCCGCACGTCGGTTTTGGTTTGCGAGTTGGCACCAGCTGACTACTATGAAAACGGAGGCTGCTTATTACAACAAAAACGGGGAGTACAACGTCATGATTAATGATGCCGAACAACAAGTAGTTGCACTTGAACTGTGCCGTTTCCTGGCCCACTGCGTCGCTGCGATCGTTGTCGTGGGGATGCTGTTTGTGGCCCTCGTCGGATCCTGGCACGCTGCCCTCAGTGTAGGTGTCGTCCCTTTGCTCGCCATCATGGCCTGCGATTACCTAGCGAGACGCAAGGAAACTGCTGTGCAGACAGCAGACGCCTGATACGACACAGGCGCTAACCAGCCGAAGAACCTTTTTATGCCCATCGAGCGATAGACACCCTGACAGTGAACCACTGCCGGGGTGTCCTGCGTTATGCAGCCGCGAATCGGCTGGCAGACCCTTTCATATCACTATCGCGCCTTTGCACGTCGCCGCGCACAGAGGCGGTTACCCAAAGGTGTTACTCCTTTCGTACAGCGTAAACGGTCACTGAGGTGGGCGGTAACGAATCAGGCGCGAATTCTGTGCTCTCTGTGCATGCGTAAATCGTAACCTATTGAAAAATATGGAGTTATCGAAACTGGCACGACGAATGCTTTGTTATTGGCATAACAAGAACAAGAAAGCACATCCAATAACAAAAACAACACGTAGCGACTCCGACACAATAAAAACAAGCAGGTGGGAGACGTAGCAAACTGATTCTTTTGGAGAGGAATTGCCCGACAGGTTTCCTGTCGACCGGACCGAGAACAATAAAACTGCCTTGAGGCAGCTCCAGAACCGGTTGAGCCCGCGAGGGTAGTGGCAACATCAGCGACCAAAATAATCCGTTTGTTCTTTATGTCCCTTATGGGACTGCTACTCGGACGATGTCCGACCGGGCTGCCAACAAAAACAACAAGCCCGTCAGCAGAAGAAGAACAAAGCAACATGACCTGAAGGGGAGCCTAGCGGCTCCCCTTTTTATTTGGGCCGCAAGACAGCGGCCACGCTGTCAGGCGTTGTGGGCATTGATTGTGTAATTGAGTGGGCTTCGATACAGCCAGGCTGGCTTTGCCATGCGAGTGACGGCGCCCTTGTGACGAATGCCGAGCTGTCACATTGCAGCACGGCATTCGTCCAGCACGCAGTGGCGTTTACAGCGCGTAGTTCGCCAGCTCCCGCGCGATCAGCAGGCGCTGGATCTCGCTCGAACCCTCGTAAATCTGCGTGATACGGGCATCGCGGTAATAGCGCTCGACCGGATAATCCTCGAGATAGCCGTAGCCACCGTGGATCTGCACCGCCTGCGAACAGACCTTCTCCGCCATTTCCGAGGCAAACAGCTTGGCCTGCGAGGCTTCGGACAGGCATGGCAGGCCGGCGCTCTTCAGCCGCGCGGCATGCAGAATCAGCAGACGTGCCGCATTCAGCTGGGTCTGCATGTCGGCGAGCATGTTGGCGATGCTCTGGTGCTCGGCGATCGGCTTGCCGAACTGCACGCGCTCGCGGGCATAGAGCAGGGCGGCTTCGAAGGCCGCACGGGCGATACCCAGGGCTTGCGCGCCGATGCCGATACGGCCGCCTTCGAGGTTCGACAGCGCAATC
Source organism: Stutzerimonas stutzeri (assembly GCF_000935215.1). Taxonomy (GTDB): domain Bacteria; phylum Pseudomonadota; class Gammaproteobacteria; order Pseudomonadales; family Pseudomonadaceae; genus Stutzerimonas. The sequence goes on along the minus strand of NZ_JXXD01000144.1, from coordinate 2,349 downwards.
GCCAGGCCCTTGCCACGCTCGCCAAGCAGGTTCGCCTGCGGGATTCGGCAGTCGCTGAGCGAGACCGCGCAGGTGTCCGAGGCGCGGATACCCATCTTGTGTTCGCTGCGCTCCACCGCGAAGCCGGGCGTGTCGGTGGGCACCAGAAAGGCGGAAAGTCCCTTCTTGCCTAGGTCCGGATCAGTCACCGCGAAAACAATGGCCAACTTCGCCCGCTTGGCATTGCTGCAAAACTGCTTGCTTCCGTTGAGTACCCACTGACCGTCCACCAGCTCCGCGCGGGTGCGCAGGTTGTGCGCCTCGGAGCCGGCCTGCGGTTCGGTGAGGGCGAAGCAGCCGATGGCGCGACCGCTGGCCAGTTCGGCCAGCCATTCGTCCTTCTGCGCCTGCGAGCCGTAGTTCAGCACCGGGCCGCAACCCACCGAGTTGTGGATGCTCATCAGCGCGCCGGTGGCGCCGTCGCCGGCGGAGATTTCCTCCACGGCCAGGGCGTAGGCGACGTAGTCGATGTAGCTGCCGCCCCATTCTTCCGGGACGACCATGCCGAGCAGGCCAAGCTCACCCATCTGGGCGACCAGGGCGTCGTCGATCCAGCCGGCCTTTTCCCAGGCCTGTGCATGGGGGGCGATCTCGCGGCGGGCGAAGTCGCGTGCCATGTCGCGGATCATGCGTTGGTCTTCGCTGAGTTCGAGGTCATGCATTGCGCGGTCTCTTCTTGTTGTTGTGCTGCAAAAGAGCTTCAGGCCGTGGCGCTGCGGCGTGTCTTGCCGGTGGTGGCCTTGAAGCCGTCGAAGAACGCCTGGACGCGCTCCGGCGTGACCTCTGCCAGCGTCGGCGGGTTCCAGCGCGGTGACTTGTCCTTGTCGATGATCAGCGCACGCACGCCTTCCATGATGTCGCCCTTGGCGAACCATTGGCGGTCCAGGTGCAGTTCCAAAGCGAAGCAGTCGGCCAGCGGCAGTTCGCGGCCGCGACGCAGCATCTCCAGGGTGACGCACATGGCCAGCGGCGAACGGCTGTCGAGCACCTTGAGCGTTTCCTCGGCCCAGTCGGCGAACTCCGGACGCGTCTCGGCGGCCAGCGATGCGCGAATCGCTGCCACGTCGCTTTTGCCGAAATGCTCATCGATGGCCTGATGCAGAGTCTTCAGCTCGGAACCCGGCAGTTTGTTGCTGCCCAGCGTCGCCACCAGGGTGCGCAACGCCTCCTGCGGATGAACGGACCAGCTCATGCGGTCCAGGCAGCGATCCAGCTCGGCGATCTGATCGTGGCTGACGCACCAGTCGGCCAGGCCCACGTGCAGTGCATCGGCGGCGCGGATCTGCAGGCCGGTGACGCCCATGTAGGTGCCAAGCTCACCCGGCAGGCGTGAGAGGAAATAGCTGCCGCCGACATCCGGGAAATAGCCGATGCCGACTTCCGGCATGCCCATGCGCACGCGCTCGGTAACCACCCGCAGCGACGCGCCCTGGACCAGGCCCATGCCGCCGCCGAGGACGAAACCGTCCATCAGCGCCAGCAGTGGTTTCGGGTAGGCATGGATGTACTGGTCGAGGGCGTATTCCTCCTCGAAGAAGGTTTCGTGCTCGGTGTCGCCGCGCTGGAAGCTGTCGTAAAGCGAACGGATGTCACCGCCGGCGCAGAAGGCTTTTTCGCCATTGGCACGCAGTACCACGGCATGAATCTGCGGATCGGCAGCCCAGGCGCTGAGCTGCTGGTGCAGCAGGCGGACCATTTCCAGGGTCACCGCGTTCAGCCCGGCCGGGCGGTTGAGGGTGAGGTGGCCAACGTGGTTGCGTACGGCGGCCAGCACGGGGCGTTCGGTTGCACTCATGGTCAGGTGTCCTTGCGGTACTGATTGATGATCGCCGAGAAATCCAGGTTGCCGTGGCCCTGGGCGCTGAAGCTTTGGTAGAGCTGCTGGGCGAGGGCGCCGAGGATCACCGGCTGGCGCACCTGCTTGGCGGCCTCGGTGGCCAGGCCCAGGTCCTTGAGCATCAGGTCGCTGCCGAAGCCGCCGCTGTAGCCGCGGGAGGCCGGAACGTTGTCCAGCACGCCAGGGAAGGGGTTGTAGGTGTCCGAGCTCCAGCAGCGGCCGCTGGAGGTGTTGATCACGCTAGCCAGGGTCTTGGCATCCATGCCCAGCGCGACGCCCAGTGCCATGGCTTCGGCGACGCCGATCATGGAGATGCCCAAGAGCATATTGTTGGCGACCTTGGCCACCTGGCCGTTGCCGGCTGCACCGCAGTGCACGATGTTCTTGCCCATGGCCGCGAGGATCGGCTGCGCACGGTCGAAGTCCGCGTCGCTGCCGCCGACCATAAAAGTCAGGGTGCCGGCTGCCGCCCC
>NZ_JXXD01000014.1 GCF_000935215.1 Stutzerimonas stutzeri | reverse complement strand
CCCGCCGAGCCGGCGCCGATGATGATGTAGTCATATTCCATGGTTCAAACCTCCCTCAGAACACCGAGGCGAACTCGCCCAGCTCTACCTGTACCGATTTGACCCGCGTGTAGTGCGCCAGCGAGGCGATGCCGTTCTCGCGGCCGATGCCGGACTGCTTGTAGCCACCGACCGGCATCTGCGCCGGCGATTCACCCCAGGTGTTGATCCAGCAGATGCCAGCCTCAAGGCGATGGATGATGCGGTGCGCCCGCGCCAGATCGGTAGTGACGACGCCGGCGGCAAGGCCGTACTCGGTGTCGTTGGCGCGGCGGATGACTTCGTCCTCGTCGTGGTATTCGAGCAGGCTCAGCACAGGGCCGAAGATCTCTTCGCGCACGATGGTCATGTCGTCGCTGCAGTCGCTGAAGATCGTGGGCGCGACGAAGGCGCCCCTGGCGTGCTCGCCGTCGGTCACCCGCACGCCACCGCAGAGCAGCCGCGCGCCGGCGGCCTTGCCCTTGGCGATGTAGTCGAGCACGTTGTTCATGTGCGCGAAGCTGACCAGCGGACCGAAGTTGGTTTCCTCCTGCTGCGGATCCCCCAGGCGGATGCGCTGCACGCGCTCCAGCAGCTTGGCCTCGAACGCTGCTTTCAGACCGGCCGGAACGAACACCCGCGTGCCGTTGGTGCACACCTGGCCGGAGCTGAAGAAATTGGCCATGACCGCGATATCGGCTGCGCGATCCAGATCGGCATCCTCGCAGACGATCAGCGGCGACTTGCCGCCCAGCTCCATGGTCACGTCCTTGAGCGACGATGCCGCCGCACTGGCCATGACCTTCTTGCCGGTGGCCACGCCGCCGGTGAACGACACCTTGGCGATGCGTGGGTGCTCGGTGATCAGCGCCCCGACGCCGGCGCCACTGCCGGTCAGTACGTTGAACACGCCATCGGGCAGCCCAGCTTCGCTGAAGATCTCCGCCAGTTTCAGCGCGCTCAGCGAGGTGACTTCGCTGGGTTTGAAGATCATCGCATTGCCGGCAGCCAGCGCCGGTGCGGCTTTCCACAGGGCGATCTGGATCGGGTAGTTCCAGGCGCCGATGCCGGCGACCACGCCCAGCGGTTCGCGCCGGGTATAGACAAAGCTGCTGTCACGCAGCGGAATCTGTTCGCCCTCGATGGCCGGAGCCAGGCCAGCGTAGTACTCCAGCACGTCCGCGCCAGTGACGATGTCGACACTGCGGGTTTCGCTCAGCGGCTTGCCGGTGTCCAGGGTTTCCAGCAGCGCCAGCTCGTCGTTGCGCTCGCGCAGCAGATCGACCGCGCGACGCATGATTCGCGCCCGCTCGATGCCGGTCAATGCCGCCCAGATGCGCTGGCCCTGCTCGGCGCTTTCAACCGCGCGTTCCAGATCGGCCGCACCGGCCTCCGCCACTTCGGCCAGGACTTCGCCGTTGGCCGGGTTGATGCTCTCGAAGGTCTGGTTGCTGCTGGCGTCGACGTAGCCGCCATGGATATAGAGTTGCTGCCGTGGGAAACGGGCCATGTTCTACCTCGTTCGTACCGTTCGTGGCGGCAGCGGATCGACACTGCCGCGACATGGATGGAACGCCTCGGGGATCGCCCGAGGCGTGCAGGGTCAGGGTGTCGGCGCCGCGCCCGGATTAGGCATGCCGCTTTCACCACCGCCGTTCTCGCGTTGCAGATGCAGGAAGTGCATGTGGTGCTCGTAGTGGTCGAGGATGTCCTCGATCAGCTGGCGCCGGGAGTAGCCCATCAGGTCGTAACCCAGGCTGCCCTGGCGCAGATGCACCTCGAGCCGGTAATAGTCCGCGTTGCTGCTCTGCGTGCGCAGGGCAAAGGACGGCATGGTGCCGCGCACCGGCCAGATCTGGTAGGTGAAGTCCTGCTCGCTGCCCAGATTGACGTGCAGCGCCAGGTGCTCGTTGCCCGGTTCGCCTTCGACGATCTCCACCGGCACGCCCTTCTCGCCCAGCGCCTTCTGAATCTCCTCCATCGCCGGCTTGCACACGTCCTTCAGGTAGCGACGGATCTGCAAACGGCTGGGAAAGCTCATCGCCCGCGACAGCCGCTGACTCCAGTTCATCTGCGTGTGCTCCAGCGTCGCGCGCCCGGACAGGTAGCCGGCCAGGCTCTTCTGGTAACTGTCAGCCATGACACCCTCGACGTGCAGTGCCTTGAACAGCCCGTACATCATGAACAGCAGAACGATGGAGAACGGCAGCCCCATGATCACCACGGTGCCCTGCAGCGCGGTCAGGCCGCCGGCAATCAGCAGTGCCAGGGTGAGAATGCCGATGATCGCCGCCCAGAGGATGCGCATCCACACCGGTGCATCGCTGTTCACATCCTTGAGGATGGAGGTGAAGTTCGACAGCACCAGCGAGCCGGAGTCGCCGGAGGTGACGAAGAACACGATCGCGAGGATGGTCACCACGATGGTGGTGAGACCGGCCCAGGGCAGGCTCTGGAGGAACAGATAGATCGACGAGCCAGGGTTGCTCACCGCCTGCTGACCGAATTCGAGGGCACCGCCCATGACCATCTCGATGGCGCTGTTACCCATGATCGACATCCAGGCCATCATGAAGGCCAGCGGCAGCAGCAACGTGCCGATGACGAACTCGCGGATGGTGCGACCGCGGGAAATGCGCGCCAGAAACAGGCCCACGAACGGCCCCCAGGCGATCCACCAGGCCCAGAAGAACACTGTCCAGGCGTTCAGCCAGTCGGTCGGTCGGCGGTAGGCGTAGGTGTCCAGCGACAGGCTTATGAAGTTGGAGAAGTAGTCGCCTACGTTCATCACCAGTGCGTTGAGCAGGAACACCGTATCGCCGACCACCAGCACGAACAGCAGCAGCAGGACCGCCAGCAGCATGTTGAATTCGGAAAGCCGGCGAATCCCGCGCTCGACCCCGGTCGCCGCCGAGATTGCCGAGAACACCACGATCAGCACCACCAGCACCGCCTGGGTGAGCGTGCCTTCCGGTATGCCGAAGATGTAGTTGAGGCCGAAGTTGAGCTGGATGATGCCGATGCCGAGACTGGTAGCGATGCCGAACACCGTGCCCAGCACCGCGGCGGTATCGACGGTATGCCCGATGGGGCCGTAGATGCGCTTGCCGAAGATCGGATACAGCGATGAGCGGATCGACAGCGGCAAGCCCTGGCGAAAGCTGAAATACGCCAGCGACATTCCGACCAGGGTATAGACACCCCAACCGGAAAGGCCCCAGTGCAGGAAGGTCAGCTCCATGGCGTGGCGCGCGGCCTGGGTGGTTCCGCCCTCGCCTACCGGTGGTTCGAGAAACTGGGTGATGGGTTCGGCGATGCAGAAGAACAGCAGGTCGATGCCGATCCCGGCGGAAAACAGCATCGCCGCCCAGGTGACCACGTTGAATTCGGGTTTGGAATGATCCGGCCCGAGGCGGATCTTGCCGTAGCGGCTGGTAGCCACGATCACCACGAAGAGCAGGTACACCAGCACGGCGAGAAAGTAGAACCAGCCGAAGGTGTCGGATATCCAGCCAAGTACCGTGTTGATGACCGCTTGGGAGCGATCTGTGAAGAACATCGTCCATATGGCAAACGCCACGATAGCGATTGCAGAACCGTAGAAAACTACGGGATTGATCCGGTCAGCCGGCGCTTCGGAATCATTGGGCGAGAGCTCAGCCTCGTTCATCAGTTCTATCTCCTGAACTTGTTCTGGCTTTTACGACATCGCGGTGCGACGTATTGCGGCAGGTGGCGGGCAAATCTCTTGAAATTGCTGCGCACCAAGGGCGGGATGGGCATGCATAGCGGCCGTACTGATGACAGCCATGCCCGTCGGCAAGCTGCTGCCGACAAAAAATCAAGTTGAATCATGCTCCCATAATGGCGAAATCGGCGCGCATCCTACACGATAAGTGTCAATTTCGCGAATCACGGCGAAATCAGCACCATCCCAAGCGCCTTGATCCGACCCTTCGTTCATGCGAATCGCCTCGCCACGAGCGGCCCAGCGCTCCGCCCCAGCTCGGCGTTTTCAGCGATTGTGCGCTGGCTTATGATCGGCCCCGCGTAGCAGCAGCCTTCCCCTTCCACCTGCAGAGATTTGTTCATGTCGTCCGATCCTCGCTTCACCGCCATGCCCGACGCCAACGGATATTTCGGCCCCTATGGCGGCCAGCTGGTCCCACCGCACCTCAAGCAGGCGATGGACGACATCAACCTCGCCTACGAGGAAATTCGCCAGCGTGATGACTTCCAGCAGGAACTGGCGGCACTGTTCGCCGACTACGTGGGTCGGCCAAGCCCGATCTTCCATGCGCGGCGGCTGTCCGAGCAGCTTGGTGGCGCGCAGATTTATCTGAAGCGCGAAGACCTGAACCACACCGGCGCGCACAAGATCAATCACTGCCTGGGCGAGGCGCTGCTGGCCAAATTCATGGGCAAGAAGAAGGTGATCGCGGAGACTGGCGCCGGCCAGCACGGGGTTGCCCTGGCTACCGCCTGCGCGCTGGTCGGCATTCCCTGCGAGATCCACATGGGCCAAGTGGACATCGAGAAGGAACACCCGAACGTCACCAAGATGAAGATCCTCGGCTGCAAGCTGGTAGCGGTCACCCGCGGCGCCGCGACGCTCAAGGAAGCGGTGGACAGCGCCTTCGAGGAATACCTGAAGGACCCGCACAACTACATCTACGCCATTGGCTCGGTGGTCGGCCCACATCCGTTCCCGAAGATGGTCCGCGATTTCCAGTCAATCATCGGCACCGAGGCCCGTGAGCAATTCCTCGCCAAACATGGCCGCCTGCCCGATCGCGTAGTTGCTTGCGTCGGTGGCGGCTCAAATGCCATGGGCATGTTCACCGCATTTCTCGAAGATGCCGCGGTCGAGCTGATCGGTATCGAGCCGGCCGGTGAAAGCCTGGACAAGCCAGGCCGCCACTCGGCCACGCTGACGAAGGGCAAGCCAGGCGAACTGCATGGCATGGCCTGTTACGTGCTGGAGGATGCCGATGGCAACCCGTCCGCGGTGCACTCCATCGCTTCCGGTCTGGACTACCCCGGTGTCGGCCCACAGCACAGTTATCTCAAGGACATCGGCCGGGTGAACTACCAGACCGCGACCGACCAGGAATGCCTGGACGCCTTCATGACTCTATCGCGTGTGGAGGGCATCATCCCTGCCCTGGAAAGCGCCCATGCCGTGGCCTGGGCGATTCGCACCGCGCCGACGCTGGGCAAGGACAGCCATATCCTGGTCAACCTTTCCGGCCGCGGCGACAAGGACGCCGATTACGTCGCCAACCTGCTCGGCCTGTAACACATCAGCGCGGGCCGACAGTGCATATGCGCGTCGGCCGGGCGTAAACGCAACAGGCGGCCATAGCGGTTAAGATGCGCAGCCGCCCGACTGCTTCCAGGCCCGTGTAATGGATCACAGCGTCTCGCCTATCGGCTACGTCCGCTCCTGCTTCAAGGAGAAGTTCGCCATCCCCCGCCAGCCCAGCCTGGCGCCAGCCGCACGTGGCGTGCTGGAACTGCTGCCGCCGTTCGACAGTGGTGATGCGGTAGCCGGGCTCGAGCAGGTCAGCCACGTGTGGCTGCTGTTTCTCTTCCATCAGGCGCTGGAAAGCAAACCCCGCCTCAAGGTTCGCCCGCCACGTCTGGGCGGCAATCGCACGGTTGGCGTGTTCGCCACGCGAGCAACGCACAGACCCAATGGCATCGGTCAGTCGGTGGTCAGGCTGGATAAGGTCGAGCCGGGACGACTGTTCATTTCCGGCATCGACCTGCTGGACGGCACCCCGGTGCTGGACATCAAACCCTACGTGCCCTACGCCGACGCGCTGCCTGACGCACGCAACGAGATGGCCGCCGACGCGCCAGGGTTGATCCAGGTGCAGTGGTCGAACGCCAGCTTGCTGCAGGCTGGCCACGAAGCATCGCGGCTCGGCGAACCCCTGGTGGAGCTTATCGAGCAGTGCCTGGCGCAGGACCCGCGCCCGGCCTATCAGAAACCCGAACCGGAACGGCGATACGGCGCGCAGTTCTGGGATGTGGACGTGCGCTGGCATTACCCGACGCCAGGCGTGATCCGCGTTCTGGAAGTCGCGCCAGCAGCGCCGCAACCGGCCTAGGGCCGGCGCGGCGCCCCTCCTCACTTGCCGGCGGGCGTCAGCAACAGACGCCGGTTGCCGTAGACCTTGTCGAGATTCTCCGTCTTGAACGGGAAACTCATGTAGTTCGCCTTCATCCACGCGTCGATGCCATCGGCGTAGTGAGGGCTGGCCGGATTGCCCGATTGGCCTGAACTGTTGAGGCCAATCATCGGCTCGTCGCGGCCAAAGTCGACGATGATGCGCATCGCCGGGATCAGCCAGGTATCGAAGTCCGTTCCCAGGTGATAGGCCGAGGCATTCAGCGTGCTGTGGTCGCCGCCCATCGCAAAGGGGCCGCGATCCAGGTAGCTGCCGATAGCGTTGATCTTGCTCCGCTGGCTGGCCGGCATATGCGGCGCCAACTGCGTCGCGCCGGAGGTCCAGCTAGCAGTGTGCAGCTTGCCCCATTGCCAGGCGCTGCGCTCGTTGCCCAGGCGGCCTTCCAGCAAGGTCACTGCTGCGGCCAGGCTGCGCGCGAGGATTGCCGGCTTGTCTTCGGCATGCGCAGTGCGCTGGTCATTCCAGAACGGGCTGTCCTCGCGCCCGAGCAGATGGTCGGCCTGGGCCGAATAGGAGGTGTTGGCCGTCTGCACCAGCGCTCGCCACGCCTGCGTATCTTCCGGCCCCAGCTCGTCGAGGAACGTCTGCCGCGCGCTTTCGTGCAGGAAAGCACCATACAGCGCAGCATCGGCCGAATCCGCAGCGAGCTTGCCGTCGAACGCCATCAGTCGATCCAGCGCTTCTCGCGCCTTGCTGCGTTCGGCGGCCGGCAGTGCATCGATCGCCTTGCGCAACGGCTCGGCCATGCCCGGCGCCTCGAACATTGCCCTGAGCTTGGCGGCGAACGGCGTGACCTGGTCGTACTGCATCGCGATAGTACTGCGGGTGTCATGCTTGCCCCGCCCCGCCAGTTCCGCCAGGCGCTCATAGCGCTCGGGGCCATACCAGGAGCTGGAAAGCTGCATCCCGTAACCGCGCGGTACACTGCGATGGTTGGCGGTGCCGAGCCAGCCCTGGATCGGATCCTGGTCGTAGGGATGCAGCATCGGATCAGCGAAGCCGTCCCATTCATAACGATTGTCCCAACCCGGCGACGGCACCAGCCCCAATCCCTCGCGACGATTTGGGAAGCGTCCGGTGACCTGCCAGCCGATTCCCTGCTGGTCAGCAAACACCAGATTCAGCGCCGTCGCACGAATTTCGCGGGTCGCCTCGAAGGCCTGATCCACCGATTGCGCGCGGGACAGATCGAAGAAGGCATCCAGGGTGCGATCGGCCTCCAGCTGCGTGGTTTTCAGCGCAAGGCCGTAACCACTGCGGAGCTGTAGCGGTTGCAAGGGGTGCTTGCGCTCGCCGAGCGCCGTGTTCAGCAGAGGCCCATTACGGGTTTCGTAGATGGTCTCGCGAATCGGCCGCTCGCCTTTGACGAAGTAGGTTTCGTGCCGCTCGCGGGCCTGCAGCCACTTGCCATCGGCCAGGTACATCAGCCGCGAGCCTTCGCGGCGCACCTGCTCGAGATAGAGGTCCTGATTGTCGCCCATCACCATGGTCATGCCCCAGCCGAGCTTGCCGTTGAAACCGGCGACCACTGCGGGCACCCCGGCGATGGTGACACCCGCGGCCTGGAACTTCGGTGCGCGAACCTGCATGAAATTCCAGTACGAAGGCATCGACAGCGGCAGGTGCGTGTCGTTGGCCAGAATCGGTTTGCCGCTACGGGTGTTGCTGCCGGCAATGGCCCAGTTGTTCGACGCAGCCATCCCAGTCGGGGTCAACGATGCCAAGTTTTGCGCCGCCTGCTCGATCGCCGCCAGCCCTGGTACCGATCCACCCAGCGCGAGTCCCTTGAGCTTGTCGGCTTCGGCGAACGGCAATGCTTCGTCCGGATAGATCGGCAGCAACCAGGCGAGCTTATCGCTACCCACCTTCTGCGCCAGCAGCAGCGCCGCCACTTCTTCCTGCAGATTCTGCGAAAGCCCGAAGTTGAGCAAACAGAACACCAGCACCGAGTCCTCGGGCTTCCAGTACTCAGGCTTGTAGCCGGACTCGGCAAGGTCCATCGGCAGCTTGTCCTGATGGCGATACAGGTAGGCGTTCACGCCGCGGGCGTAGACCTCGAAGAACTTCTTCATCCGCGGCGAGGACTCGCGATAGAGCAGCTCGGCGCTCTGGCGCAGATTCACCGCGCGCATGAAGCGGTCGCTCTCCAACACGCCGGGGCCAACCATCTCCGCCAATCTCCCTTGAGCCATCAGCCGTAGGCTGACCATCTGGCTCAGACGATCGGTGGCGTGGACGTAACCCATGGCGAACAGCGCATCGTGGAACGACGAGGTTTCGATCAGCGGCATGCCCAGCGAATTGCGCCGGATACTCGCGCTGCCTGCCAGGCCGGTCAGCGGCTGAATGCCCTGCGGCGGCGGCAGGCTGGCGCTGTAGCGATTATCGAGATAGGCCTGACAACCGCCCAGGCCGGCCAGGCCGAGCGCGGCCCCCAGCGTCAGGCGAACCAGGGCGAACGGCAGACGCAGAGACATCAAAGACTCCTGAGCGAGCTTGGCAAGGGATGGTACTGACAGATTAGAGGGCGCGCGGCGAAGAAGATCGGTCGATCAGGCCGCGTCGCGGGATTTTGGCAGAGCTTCGTCGAGCAGCCAACGGGCCGAACGCCGAGCCTCGGCCTTGTGCTGCAGCTCGAGGGCACTGAACTGCGCTTCATGTCGGCGCCGCTCCTGCTTGTCCAGCGCCTTCCAGGCGGCATGGGTCGGCACTTGCTCGGTGGCTTCGAACAGCTGCTGGAAAACCTGACAACGAGGATGCTGCCCCAGCGCCACATCATAGTTGTCGAGCAGCACCTTGATGCGGATTGCCCCCTCGATGAGCGGGACTTGCTCCTCCAGCAGGCAGCTGGCGAGGATTCGCAGATCCTCCGCCAGCGCGGTCTGCTGCTGCGTCCGCGCCGCTGCCTGCAACCGCTCGTTGCGCCAGACACGCCGCCAGAGATACAGCGCATAGCCGCCCAGCGCAGCAATCAGCAGCGTGGCGATGACGAACAGACCGATGGCCAGGGTCATGACAGGCTCAGGCGCCGTGGCATTTCTTGTACTTCTGCTGGCTGCCACAAGGGCACGGGTCATTGCGACCGACGTCCTTCAGCGGATTACGCACAGGTTCGTGGCTGTGATTGCAATGCGGGCCATGAACGTGGTGATGGTCATGGTCGTGATCGTGATCGTGGTTGCAGTCGGGACCATGTACGTGGGGCTCTTGACTCATCTGGGTACTACTCCGGAATAAAGTTGCCCGGGATTATCTCGCCATTGTTGGAAATGTGCACGCGCCGGCCCATCATCAGCCCGGTCTTGAGCTCACCTGCCAGGCGGTAGGCGATCGGACGGTCGGGCTTCTCCAGCAGACGCACGATGTACTTCATATGGCGCCAGAGGTTGGTGTGAACCGGCACCTCGTAGTACTCGAAGCTGTTGGCAGGTACTGTCAGCCAGCCACTGGACTCGCCGCTGGCCAGTTCCACGTCGTTGAGATGGACTTTGTAGATCAGCCCGCGCACCGGCAGGCTGTGATCGTTGGGGTTGTCGATACGAAAGCGCAGCATGAATTGCTGTTCCAGCAGCCGCGCCTTGATGATATCGACCTTGGTGAGCTCGACCGTAGGGTCCTTGAAATCGCCCGAAAACCAGGTCGAGCATCCGGCCATGCCGCCAAGCAGGCAGAGCAACACGACGGTTCTAAGAATTCTTATTGTGTGTGCCTGGCAAAACATTCCGGTACTCCAAAGGACGGCCAAGTGTAGCAAGCAGCATGCTTGCCGCAACGGGGGCCACCGCAAAAATACCAGTCTCAGGCCGCAATATGACAACGACGTTTCAGACAAAGCGCTCCCGCATTGCAGTGCGCCGCGGATCACTCACGTCGCCAGCACGTTTGCGAGGACCTGTCGCGCCTTGCCTATGCCGGCAGCCAGTGCCGCTTCGATCTCGGTCATGGTGATCACCCCGCTCGCCTTGCCGGCCGCCGGATTGACCACCAGCGCCAGGCAGGCATAAGGCAGATCGAGTTCGCGCGCCAGCGCAGCCTCGGGCATTCCGGTCATACCGACGATGTCGCAGCCGTCGCGTTCCATACGGGTGATCTCCGCTACGGTTTCCAGCCGCGGACCCTGCGTGCAGCCATACACACCGTGACTGCTGAACGCATAGCCCTCGGCTGCGAGTGCGCCGATCAGGCGCTCGCGCAGCGCTTCGTCATAGGGATAGCTGAAATCGATGTGGGTCACGTGATCTATATCGCCTTCGAAGAAGGTGTGTTCGCGACCGTAGGTGTAATCGACAATCTGATGGGGTACGCAAAAATGTCCGGAGCCCATGGCCGAATGGATGCCACCGACCGCATTGATTGCAAGAATCGCCTCCGCCCCGGCCTGCCTCAGCGCCCATAAGTTGGCTCGATAATTCACCTGATGTGGCGGAATGCGGTGCGGATGGCCATGCCGTGCAAGGAACAGCACCTCTCGGCCGCTGTATTCGCCACGCAGGATTTCACCGGACGGGCGCCCGTAGGGCGTATCGATGAGCTGCGCGCGCTGCATCTTGAAGCCGCTCAACTGAGTCAGGCCGGTGCCGCCGATGATGGCATGGACAGTCATGGGTATTCCTTGAAAGAAAAAGGGTCAGTCAATCAGGTCGGCGGCCTTGAGCGCGCCAATGGCGTCAAGCCAACGCGGATTCTGCTTGTACTCAGCAGCGCACTCCCGACCAGCGCGCATACGCGAAAGCGCAGGCGGCGCCGTGACGCTGAGGCGCTGCAGCGCAGCCAACGCCAGTTCAGCCGCCGCCCGATCATTACACACCAGCCCCATGTCACAGCCGGCAACCAGTGCAGCCTGGATGCGATCGGCCGCATCGCCGGCGACGTGCGCGCCCGCCATCGACAGATCGTCACTGAAGATCACGCCCTTGAAGCCGAGCTCGTTACGCAGGATGTCCTGCAGCCAGCGCCGCGAAAAACCTGCTGGCTGGTCATCAACCTGAGGATAGATCACGTGCGCCGGCATGATCGCATCGAGCGTGCCGCTCAGCGCCTTGAAGGGAATCAGATCACAGCGGCGCAACTCTTCAAGACTTCGTTCGTCGACCGGGATCGCGACATGGGAGTCCGCCTCGGCCCAGCCATGACCGGGAAAGTGCTTGCCGGTTGCGGCCATACCCGCGGCGTGCATGCCACGGATGAACGCGTCGATCAGCACCACGGCGGCCTGCGGATCGCCTTCGAATGCACGCGTTCCCACCACGGCACTGCGCTGGTGGTCAAGATCGAGAACCGGTGCGAAGCTGAAATCCAGGCCCGCAGCGAGTACCTCGGTCGCCATCACCCAGCCGCAGGCTTCCGCCAGCCGCGGCGCGTCGGAGCAGCGCGCAAGTTCGCGCATCGGCGGAAGCCGTACGAAACCCTGGCGCAGCCGCTGAACGCGGCCACCTTCCTGGTCCACCGCCAACAGCAGGTCTGGCCGCACGGCACGAATCGAGCGGCACAGCTCGTCGACCTGGCGCGGGTGCTCGATGTTGCGGGCAAACAGAATGAGCCCGCCGACCTCGGGCTGGCGAAGCAGCTGGCGATCCTCGGCAGTCAACCAGGTACCAGCAATGTCCAGCATCAGTGAACCGTGCATATGCAGAAGGAATCCTTATTCGAGTTCAGCGGCAGCCCAATCGGGACAGGGCGCCTCGTCGATGCGCACCGCACAGTGAGGCGGCACCAATGGGAAGAGTTGCAGCAGGTCGGCATTGCGCATGCGAATGCAACCGTGGGAAAGAGGTACGCCCATCGGCTCACAATCGGGAGTGCCGTGGATGTAGATGTAACGGCGGAAGGTATCGACCTGCCCCTGGCGATTGACTCCAGGCTCGCACCCGCTGAGCCAGAGAATCCGCGTCAGGATCCAGTCACGACCGGGAGAAATTCCGTGAAGTTCAGGGGACCATACCTCCCCCGTCCAGCGCCGCCCACGCAACACCGCACATTGAGGCAAACCGTCACCGAGGCGCGCACGCACCTGATGCAGACCGCGCGGCGTGCAACCGGAACCGTTCAGCTCGCCCGCACCATTGCGTGCCGTAGAGACAGAAAAGCGCAGACGCAACTGGCCCTCGGCGAAGCCATAGAGCTGCTGATCGGCGATGGAAATATGCAGAAAATCGAGAAATGCCATGGGCGGCTAGCTTAGTCGATCACCCGGCAGGCTTGTAGCTCAAGCCTTCGCCGGAATGGCCACTGCGTTGCGCCGTGCGATCGGTTGCGCCGCCGCCAGCGTGTTGTCATCAATGCCACTGTCGGCGCGCATGCCGGCCGCGAGAAACGGCACCATCATACGCATGACCTGCTCGATCGAGGTTCTGACGCCGAAATCGTTCTCGGAAATAGCGCGCAGTGCCTTGATACCCGACATGCTGAATGCCGCCGCACCAAGCATGAAGTGCACACGCCAGAACAGTTCGATGGGCGGAATGGCCGGTGCCGCATCATGCACCTTGAGCATGTAGCGACGGAACACCTTGCCGTACATGTCTTCCAAATAGCGGCGCAGGTGGCCCTGGCTCTGACTGAAAGACAAGCCCAGCAGGCGCATGAAGATGGACAGATCATCGCCGCTGCGCGGTTTGACCGCCAAGGCCTGCTCGACGAGGATTTCCAGCAGTTCCTCGAGCGTGTCCTTCTTGTCGGTCAATGCCTCGCGTCGATCCAGTTCACGCTCGAGACTGGCACAGAATGGCCCGAGAAAACGCGAGAACACCGCCTGGATCAGCGCCTTCTTCGAACCGAAATGATAGTTCACTGCCGCGAGGTTGACCCCAGCCTTGCTGGTGATCAGGCGAAGCGAGGTTTCGGCGAAGCCTTTTTCCGCGAACAGCTGTTCCGCTGCATCAAGAATGCGCTCAACTGTTTCCGACTGCGCCATGCCCCCTCCGAAAGACAAACAACTGTTTGAAACTTACGTTTCACCGACCGGCAAGTCAACCACGAAACGCCTTGTGGCACTAGCGTCATTGTCGCAGACAGACCACGGAGCACGCCGGATGTGCTTTCAAAACCATCATAATCATTCGTTGCCAAGGCCGGATCACTGTATATAATCCCAGTCACTGTATAAAAGAACAGAGACCGACATGATCAAGCTGACGCCTCGCCAGACGGAAATCCTCGCGTTCATCAAGCGCTGCCTGGAAGACAATGGGTATCCACCCACTCGCGCAGAGATCGCTCAGGAACTCGGCTTCAAGTCACCCAACGCTGCCGAAGAACATCTCAAGGCACTTGCCCGCAAGGGCGCTATCGAGATGACGCCCGGGGCGTCTCGCGGGATACGTATTCCGGACTTCGAACCCGCCGCATCCGAAAATGGCCTGCCGATCATCGGCCGCGTTGCTGCCGGCGCGCCGATTCTGGCGCAGCAACATGTCGAAGAATCCTGCCAGATCAGCCCCGCGTTTTTCCATCCGCGCGCCGATTATCTGCTGCGTGTCCACGGTATGAGCATGAAGGACGTCGGCATTTTCGATGGCGACCTGCTGGCCGTGCACACCACCCGCGAGGCCCGCAACGGCCAGATCGTGGTTGCTCGTGTCGGTGACGAAGTCACGGTGAAGCGTTTCAAGCGTGACGGCAAGAAGGTTTGGCTGTTGGCTGAAAACCCCGAGTTCGCGCCCATCGAGGTCGACCTCGAACAGCAGGAACTGGTGATAGAAGGCTTGAGTGTCGGCGTCATCCGCCGCTAAGGAGAAGGTTCATGCAGTACCAGACCAGCACTTCCCGGCCCCAACTTTCGTTGTTCGACGGCGTCATTGCGCAAAGCCTGGCACCGTTTGGCAACCTGAAACCACGCAACAAACCCGAGCAGGACAAGGAATATCTGAGCGAGTTGAGCCTGAGTGGCAGCAGCGAGCACTGCCACCTGCTGCTTGCCCCGATCCTGCGTGAACTCGGCGATGCAGCGGACAGCCGCTGGCTGACGCTGATTGCCCCGCCTGCTTTCCTCTCGCAGAACTGGCTGCGCAAGTGCGGTCTGAATCGCGAACGCATCATCCTGCTGCAGCCACGCGACGCCGAGGGCGCGATGGAACTCGCTTGCAAAGCCCTGGCCTCGGGGTGCAGCCATACCGTGGTCAGCTGGTTTGATCAGCTCGATGGTGCAACACGTAGCAAACTATGCGCAGCCGCCAGCCTGGGCGCAGCTCAGAGTCTGAATATTCGTCTCGGATGTTGAACCGCACGGCACAGGGACGTGCTGAAAATCGCGGATGGAATCCTGAAGCTATAACGCTCGAGCACTAGCTCACTCAGTGCAGAACACGCGGCTCTTCATCGTCGCGCTCGAAATCCCCTTCCGACATGCGACCGGCCATCTGAACGCCGACATTGAACATCGCCTTGGCAATCTCGACGTGCTGCCCCTGTAGAAATAGCTTGGCGTCTTCCGAAAAATTCAGCGTGACCAACACCTCTTCGTCCTCGGCACGACGAAGCACGATGCGCCCGTCAGGTAGCTCGACGATTTCCAGAAAAGATGTAGGCATGGATCAGCTCCGCGTGAAAGGCGGCCATTGTAGCAGCCGACCAGCCTCAGGACAGCCTTTGCAGGTCTCAAGCTCCTTTCGCTAGCAACACCCCGATAGGTAGCAGCATCATGCAGCCGTGGGTTGCCCGACCAACAAAACAATGCGGCTATGGATACCGACACGTAGCATGCACAAAAAAAGCGCGCGCCGGCGCTCGATAAGGATTGTGTATGACAACCCGCACCTTGCTGCTTACCGCCTTGGCCATGCTTGCATTTGCCGGCAACTCGATCCTATGCCGTATCGCCTTGCGGGACACCGCTATTGACCCGGCCAGCTTCACCGGCCTCCGTATACTGGCCGGAGCGCTCACGCTCTGGCTAATGTTGCGAATCGGCACGCCGAGACAATCGCAGGGCGGAGATTGGTTCAGCGCCTTGGCGCTGTTCGTCTACGCCGCTAGTTTTTCCTACGCCTATATCAACCTGGATGCCGGAGCCGGCGCCCTGCTGCTGTTCGGCGCGGTGCAGTTGAGCATGCTTGCTTGGGGATTGCTGCGGGGCGAGCGCTTTAGCGCTTGGCAGATTGTCGGCTTGCTGTTGGCCTTGAGCGGATTGCTGATTCTGCTGCTGCCGGGAAGCAGCGCGCCGGCATTGGACGGCGCACTGCTCATGCTGCTGTCCGGTGTCGCCTGGGGCATCTATTCGCTGCGTGGACGGGGCGCGAGCAATCCCCTTGCAGCAACTGCGGGCAATTTCATCAAGGCCGTGCCGCTGGCAGCAGTGCTTTGTCTGGTGACGCTTGGCCAGCAGCAATGGGATGCGCCAGGAATCGTGTACGCCCTGCTCTCCGGGGCGCTGACCTCTGGCGTCGGCTACGCCATCTGGTACGCGGCGCTGCCCGGTCTTGCGGCAATACAGGCGGCGAGCGTCCAGCTCAGCGTTCCGCTACTCACAGCCATCGCCGGGACTGTGCTGCTGGGTGAAGCGTTGACGGCAACGCTGATCATCTCAGGTGCGGCGATTCTCGGCGGCATCGCAATGGTCCTGAGTATCAGGCACCGCGGCTGACGCCACGGTCCCGAGTGTCACCATTCGGTCAGCGACTCACGAAAACGTAATGCCAGGCCCTTGAGGTTCTGTCGCCAGGCTTCCAGCTCGACGCGCGACAGCGGCGGCACATCGTCCTCGACACTGACTGCCTCGATCAACGGCTGGCGCGGATCAGTCTTGGCCTTGGCAGGAGCGCGTGGCGGCTGGAGCAGCTGCTTGTAGGCGGTAAGCAACTGCCCGAGCCAGGTGCTTGGCTGCTCCGACAATTCCAGCAATTCGGCGAGTTCCGGGCTCGGCGCAGCCTCGAGCACGCTGCGGGTCAGAAATGCCTCGACGACAGGCGCATCCGCACCGGGCGATCGGTAGTAACCGGCGATCTCATGGCACAGTCCAAGCAAGGCGCCGTAAAGGTGGAACAGGCAAGCCTCACGTTCAGCCTGAATCAAACCTTGAGAATTCATCGAGGCAGATTCTTCGGCCTTGCGCCAGCTTTCCAGTGACAAACCGGCGAAGAAGATCTTCTGGTTGGTACGTGTGTAGAGATCGTGAGCCATGGCATGCTCTCCGAAAGAAGATGGACAGAGGATGGACCTTCCCAGGTTGCCGCACCAGATCGGCTGACGAAGTGTCGGCCGATCTGAAGAACGCACTCGGTGCAGCCGGTCTGCTGAGCGGTCGAACGCAAAGAAATCAGCGTTTGTCTTCGACCTTCCACTTGCCGCCGTCGTAGAACGCCTTCCAGCCGGTCGGCTTACCGTCCACTTCGGTCTGCACGTACTGCTCCTTGGTCTTGCGGCTGAAGCGGATAACCGCGAAGCGGCCTTCCGGATCCTTCTGCGGCGCATCGAGCAGGAAGTGGTACTTGGGATCGATCTCGTCCTTGTGCGGGATCAGCTCACGCACCAGCGGCGCGCGGGTTTCGCGATTCTTCGGGAACTGACTGGCAGCCAGGAACAGGCCGGAAGCGCCATCGCGCAGTACGTAGGTGTCGTCGACCTTGTCGCACTTGAGCTCGGGCATCTTCACCGCATCCATCTTCGGTGGCGCGGCTTCGCCATTTTTCAGCAGCTTGCGGGTGTTCTTGCATTCGGCGTTGGTACAACCGAAGAACTTGCCGAAGCGGCCGGTCTTGAGCTGCATTTCGCTGCCGCACTTGTCGCATTCCAGGCTCGGGCCCTCATAGCCCTTGATGCGGTACTGGCCTTTCTCGATCTCATAACCCGAGCAATCCGGGTTGTTGCCGCAAATGTGCAGCTTCTGCGTCTCGTCGAGCAGATAGGCATCCATCGCGGTACTGCAGATCGGGCAGCGGTGCTTGCCAAGCAGCACGCGAGACTCGGACTCGCCCTCGTCATCGGCAGCGATCTCGTCGCCCGGAACCAGGTTGACGGTGGACTTGCAGCGTTCCTTCGGCGGCAGGCTGTAGCCGGAGCAGCCGAGGAACACGCCGGTGGAAGCGGTACGGATCATCATCGGCCGACCGCAGACCTTGCACGGGATATCGGTCACGGTCGGCTGATTGGCACGCATGCCGTTCTCGCTGGCCTCGGCAACCTCGAGCTTCTTGCGGAAGTCACCGTAGAATTCGTCCAGTACGTGCTTCCAGTCGCGCTCACCCTGGGCGACATCGTCCAGATGCTCTTCCATGCCGGCGGTGAAACCGTAGTCCATCAGATTGTTGAAGCTCTCGGACAGGCGCTCGGTGACGATGTCGCCCATCTTCTCCGAATAGAAACGGCGGTTGTGCAGCGAGACGTAGCCGCGGTCCTGGATGGTCGAGATAATCGCGGCGTAGGTGGACGGCCGGCCGATACCGCGCTTCTCCATCTCCTTGACCAAGCTGGCTTCGGAGTAGCGCGCTGGCGGCTTGGTGAAGTGCTGGCTCGGGTCGAGCTTGAGCAGCTTCATGTCGTCGCCCTTGTTCATCTCCGGCAACACGTCATCCTCACCGGCCTTGCTCTGCTGCGGCATGACCTTGGTGTAACCGTCAAACTTCAGGATGCGGCCCTTGGCGCGCAGTTCGAAATTGCCGGCAGCGACGGTCACGCTGGTGGACAGGTACTGTGCCGGCGGCATCTGGCAGGCTACGAACTGGCGCCAGATCAGCTCGTACAGACGCTCGGCATCGCGTTCCATGCCCGAAAGCTGGGTCGGGCGCAGGTTGACGTCGGAAGGGCGAATCGCCTCGTGCGCTTCCTGCGCGCCTTCTTTGCTCGAATAGACATTCGGCTTTTCCGGCAGGTACTTGTCGCCGAACTCGCTCTCGATGAAACCGCGCACCATACCGATCGCGTCAGCGGAAAGGTTGGTCGAGTCGGTACGCATGTAGGTGATGTAACCGGCTTCGTACAAGCGCTGAGCCATCATCATGGTCTTCTTCACACCGAAGCCGAGGCGATTGCTCGCCGCCTGCTGCAGGGTCGAAGTGATGAAGGGGGCCGAGGGCTTGCTGCTCGTCGGCTTGTCTTCGCGCTTGCTGACGCTGTACTGCGCGCCCTTGAGCTTCTCCAGTGCAGCGGTGGCTTGGGCTTCGTTCAGCGGCTTGAAGGCTTCGCCATTCTCACGCGCGACCTCGAAACGCACCTTGGCCTGCTGCGCATTCGCCAGGTCCGCGTGAACTTCCCAGTATTCTTCTGGAACGAAGGCGCGAATCTCACGCTCGCGCTCGACCACCAGCTTCACCGCTACCGATTGCACTCGGCCGGCGGAAAGCCCGCGGGCGATCTTCGCCCAGAGCAGCGGCGACACCATGTAGCCAACCACCCGATCGAGGAAACGACGCGCCTGCTGTGCGTTGACCCGGTTCAGATCGAGTTCGCCAGGCTTGGAGAAAGCCTCCTGAATCGCCTTCTTGGTGATCTCGTTGAACACCACGCGCTTGTAACGGCTGTCGTCGCCGCCAATCGACTCGCGCAGGTGCCAGGCGATGGCCTCCCCCTCTCTATCCAAGTCGGTCGCGAGATAGATGGTGTCGGCTTCCTTGGCCAGACGGCGCAGTTCCTCGATGACCTTTTCCTTGCCGGGCAGGATCTCGTACTTGGCCTTCCAGCCGTGCTCCGGGTCGACCCCCATACGGGTGATGAGTTGACGCTTGGCCTTCTCCTTCGGCGACAGCGCAGGCGCTTCGGCGGCTGCAGCCTTGCCGCGCTTGACCGGCTCCTTGTTGGCAGAGCCGCTGGTAGGAAGGTCGCGGATATGGCCGATACTCGACTTCACCACGTACTGGTTGCCCAAATACTTGTTGATTGTCTTGGCCTTGGCCGGTGATTCCACGATGACCAGCGATTTACCCATGGAGAGGAGAGTTCCTGAATCTAGAGGTGAACAGAGGCGGCGCCTCCGACAGTTTGAATACCCGCACCGGCGCTAAACGGCAAGGCATCAGCGTACGTTAGTGCGCGTTTTGCGAACGGGCCGACCTGACGAAAAATCGCCCTGCCCGGCTCCGCCTGGTGCGAATCAGAGCAGCCGTTCGATGCCATCCAGCGAACAGCAAGGTTTAAGCTCTGTCTGAAAAGCACCGCTATATATAGTGGCGATGGAGGTGAGGTCAAGCGCGGACCTGGTGGCCGCTGGCCAGCTCAACCTTCGAAAACGCTCGTTTCAGCTTCGATCAATGCGAAACGCGGGACCGTTTCGCCGTTGACTTCGACAGTCTCGATGAACATCGACAACGGGCGCACCCAGAGTCCACGTTCCCCATACAGCGCCTGGTAGAACACCACCGACTCCTCGGTCTCAGAGTGCCGCGCAACAGCGAAAACGCGATATTCCGGCCCCTTGTAATGGCGATAACGCCCCGGCTGCAACTGCATGCCTACCTCCACACAAATACAAAAAAGAAAAACCGGGGCACCAGGCCCCGGCTTCCATGCGCCAGCTGACATACCTTCGCCCATGAAACCCGAGGGCGTGGCGGTCAGCCTAGCGCAACCGCTTGCATCTGTCTGTCAGACGCGCTCGAAGACCGTACTGATCCCCTGCCCCAGGCCGATGCACATGGTGGCGATGCCGAGGGTACCGCCGTTCTGCTTCATCACGTTGAGCAGGGTGCCGGAGATGCGCGCACCGGAACAGCCGAACGGATGCCCCAGGGCGATGGCGCCGCCGTGCAGGTTGACCTTCTCGTCCATCTTGTCGAGCAGCTTGAGGTCCTTGAGCACCGGCAGCGCCTGCGCCGCGAAGGCTTCGTTGAGTTCGACGTGGCTGATGTCGTCCATGCTCAGGCCGGCGCGCTTGAGCACCTTCTGCGTCGACGGCACCGGGCCGTAGCCCATGATCGCCGGATCGACGCCGGCCAGCGCCATGGCACGGACCACGGCCATCGGCTGGATACCCAGGTCCTTGGCGCGCTGCGCGGACATGACGATCATGCAGGACGCACCGTCGGTGATCTGCGAGGAGGTACCGGCGGTGACGGTGCCGCCCTTCGGATTGAACGCCGGCTTGAGCTGGGCCAGGCTCTCGAGGGTGGTCTCGGGACGAATGGTCTCGTCGTAGTCGAACACCTTGAGGAAGCCGTTTTCGTCGTAGCCCTGCATCGGGATGATCTCATCCTTGAACAGCCCCTCGACGGTGGCCTTGTGCGCCAGGCGGTGCGAGCGCTCGCCGAAGGCGTCCTGCTGCTCGCGGCTGATGCCGTGCATCTTGCCGAGCATTTCCGCGGTCAGGCCCATCATTCCGGAAGCCTTGGCGGCATGCAGCGACAGCTGCGGGTTCGGGTCGACGCCGTGCATCATGCTGACGTGGCCCATGTGCTCGACGCCGCCGACGACGAACACGTCGCCGTTGCCGGTCTGGATCGCCTGCACGGCGGTGTGCAGCGCGCTCATGGACGAGCCACACAGGCGGCTGACAGTCTGCGCGGCGCTGGTGTGCGGGATGCGGGTCAGCAGCGAGGCCATGCGGGCGATGTTCCAGCCCTGTTCCAGGGTCTGGTTGACGCAGCCCCAGATCACGTCCTCGATCTCGGCCGGATCGATCTTCGGGTTGCGCGCCAGCACGCCTTCGATCAGCTGCGCGGACAGGGTTTCGGCGCGGGTGTTACGGTGCATGCCGCCCTTGGAACGCCCCATCGGGGTACGGCCGAAGTCGACAATGACTGCATCTCTCGGATTCAGGCTCATATCTTCACTCTCACTCGATTAACCGTAGAAGCGCTGGCCGTTGGCGGCCATCTCGCGCAGCTTCGCGGTCGGGTGGTACAGCGGGCCCAGGTCGGCGTACTTGTCGGCCAGCGCCACGAACTCGGCGACACCGACGGAATCGATGTAGCGCAGCGCGCCGCCACGGAAGGGCGGGAAGCCGATGCCGTAGATCAGGCCCATGTCGGCCTCGGCAGCGGTCTCGACGATGCCGTCTTCCAGGCAGCGCACGGTTTCCAGGCACAGCGGGATCATCATGTAGTTGACGATATCCTCGTCGGACAGCTCGCGGGTCTCGCTGACGATCGGCTTGAGCAGCTCGTAGGCCTCGGCATCGACCACCTTCTTCGGCTTGCCCTTCTTGTCCACTTCATAGGCGTAGAAGCCCTTGCCGTTCTTCTGACCGAGGCGGTTGGCCTCGTACATGACGTCGACGGCGGTCTTGCTGTCGTCCTTCATGCGATCCGGGAAGCCTTCGGCCATCACGTCGCGGCCGTGGTGGCCGGTGTCCATGCCGACGACGTCCATCAGGTAGGCCGGGCCCATGGGCCAGCCGAACTTCTCCATCACCTTGTCGGCACGCACGAAGTCGACGCCGTGGGCGATGGCGCGGGCGAAGCCGCCGAAGTACGGGAACAGCACGCGGTTGACCAGGAAGCCCGGGCAATCGTTGACCACCACCGGGCTCTTGCCCATCTTCTTGGCGTAGGCGACGGTGGTGGCGATGGCGGTTTCGCTGGTCTTCTCGCCGCGGATCACTTCCACCAGCGGCATCATGTGCACGGGGTTGAAGAAGTGCATGCCGCAGAAGTTTTCCGGACGCTTGAGCGCCTGCGCCAGGTAGCTGATGGAGATGGTCGAGGTGTTGGAGGCGATGATCGCATCCTCGCGCACCTGGCTTTCCACTTCGGCCAGCACGGCGTGCTTGACCTTCGGATTCTCCACCACCGCCTCGACGACGATGTCGACGTTGCCGAAGTCGCCATAGGACATGGTCGGGCGGATGGCATTGAGCGCCTGGGCCATCTTCTCCGCGGTCAGGCGGCCTTTTTCGACGCGCTTGCCGAGCAGCTTGGAGGCCTCGTCCAGGCCCATCTGGATACCCTCTTCGCGGATATCCTTCATCAGGATCGGCGTGCCCTTGACGGCCGACTGGTAGGCGATGCCGCCGCCCATGATGCCGGCGCCGAGTACGGCAGCGAGCTTCACGTCGCGCGCCTGCTTGTCGTAGGCCTTGGCCTTCTTCTTCAGCTCCTGGTCGCTGAGGAACAGCCCGACCAGGCTCTCGGCGACCGAGCTCTTGGCCAGCTTGACGAAGCCGGCGGCCTCGACTTCCAGCGCCTTGTCACGGCCGAAGTTGGCAGCCTTCTGGATGGTCTTGATGGCTTCGACCGGAGCCGGGTAGTTCGGGCCGGCTTGCCCTGCGACGAACGCCTTGCTGGTTTCGAAGGCCATCATCTGCTCGATGGCGTTGAGCTTGAGCTTGTCCAGCTTCGGCTGGCGCTTGGCCTGGTAGTCCAGCTCGCCGGAGATGGCGCGCTTGACCAGGTCCAGGGCTGCTGCCTGCAGCTTCTCGGGTGCGACCACGGCGTCGACCGCGTGCACCTTGAGGGCGTCTTCGGCGCGGTTTTCCTTGCCCGAGGCGATCCACTCGACGGCGTTGTCGACACCGATCAGGCGCGGCAGGCGCACGGTGCCGCCGAAGCCCGGGTAGATGCCCAGCTTGACTTCCGGCAGGCCGACCTTGGCAGTAGCGGACATGACGCGATAGTCCGCCGCCATGCACATCTCGAAGCCGCCACCCAGGGCGATGCCGTTGATGGCGACGACGGTGGGTACGCCCAGGCCTTCGAAATCGCTGAAGATCTTGTTGGCTTCGAGGTTGCCGGCGACCAGTTCCTCGTCGGGCAGCTTGAAGTTGTCGACGAACTCGGTGATGTCGGCGCCGACGATGAACACGTCCTTGCCGCTGGTGACGATCACGCCCTTGACCGACGCGTCGGCCTTGATGGCATCGACGGCCTGGCGCAGATCGTTGAGCGTGAGGCGATTGAACTTGTTGACGGACTCACCCTTGAGGTCGAAATTCAATTCGACGATGCCGCTCTCAAGAGCCTTAACCGTGATGGCTTTACCTTCGTAAATCATCAACTGATCTCCAGGTATGGAAACTGAACGTTACGTGTCTCACGTCTTCGGCCCGGACACGACCGTCGCCTGACCGGCGAAACGACACCCAGCGACACGATAATCCGGGTGACCGGCATTTGCAGAGGCAAACGCTCGATTCATACGCCCGTTTGATTTGGGTCGGCACACCTTCGGGGAAAAGCGCAGCGTTGTCAATCGGCTGGTTTACCTAAGCGAAAGACACCTGCAAGCGGGCATTTCGCGACCGCCTGGTCATCATCGACAGCGCCGATTCGCCGCCATTCACCGCGCCGATCCTTGCCGTGTGCCAGTCACCGACCGACGCCATGTTTGTCTGTTGAATCCTAGCCGCAGCCGACCAGGTACACTGGCGCCTCTCGCTCTTTGCCATCACCGGCCTTACCGGCCGCGAACCGAATCCGGAGTTACTGCATGTCCCACGCCCCCATCGCCCGCGCCGACACAGGCACCGATCCCTATCGCTGGCTGGAGAATCGCGACGCCGACGATGTGCTGGCGTACCTCAAGGCAGAGAATGCCTACCTCGAGGAACAGCTCGCCGACCAGTCCGAACTTCGCGAGACGCTGTTCCAGGAAATCAAGGGCCGCATCCGCGAAACCGACCTGTCCCTGCCGTCGCCTTGGGGACCGTGGCTGTATTACCAGCGCACCACCGCTGGCGACGAATACCCGCGGCACTATCGCTGCCCACGCCCGGTCGATGGCTCGCTCACCGTTGACGAGAACGCCGAACAGCTGCTGCTCGATCCCAACGAGCTGGCCGAAGGCGGCTTCCTCTCCCTGGGCGCGTTCAGCGTCAGTCAGGATCACAGCAAGCTGGCCTACAGCCTCGATCGCGAAGGCGACGAGGTCTACCGACTGTTCGTCAAGGATCTCGCCAGCGGCGACGTGACCGCCCTGCCCTTCGACGATTGCGACGGCAGCATGACCTGGGCCAACGACAGCCAGACGCTGTTCTACGGTGAACTGGACGACACCCACCGCCCGCACAAGATTTACCGCTATCGCCTTGGCGATACGGGCAGC
Source organism: Stutzerimonas stutzeri (assembly GCF_000935215.1). GTDB lineage: Bacteria > Pseudomonadota > Gammaproteobacteria > Pseudomonadales > Pseudomonadaceae > Stutzerimonas. Next base: position 9,488 of record NZ_JXXD01000014.1, on the reverse strand, counting down.
CGCGAGGTTTATCACGATCCAGACGGGCGCTTCTTCGTGCATTGCTACCGCACCAGCTCCGAGCGCCAACTGGTCATCCTTTCCCACAGCAAGACCACCAGCGAAGCCTGGGTGCTGTCGGCGGACGAGCCGGAAGGCCAGTGGACGTGCCTGGCACCACGCCAGGAAGACCACGAGTACTTTCCCGATCATGGCCTCCACGAAGGTCAGTGGAGCTGGCTGATCCGCAGCAATCAGGCGGGCATCAACTTCGCCCTCTATCACGCAAGGGAGGCGCAGCCCGAGCGGGAGCATTGGCAGGAACTGGTCCCGCATGACGACGCGGTGATGCTCGAGGATGTCAGTCTGAATGCCGAGGCGATCACCCTGACCCTGCGCGAAAGCGGCCTACCAGTGATCGAAGTGCGGCCGCAGGGCGTGCAGCCCTATCGCCTGCAGCTGCCCGATGCGGCCTACAGCCTGCATGTACAGAATTCGCTGGAATTCACCAGCACAGTGATCCGCCTGCGCTACGAGGCGCTCAACCGCCCGGCGCAAGTCCGTCAGCTGACGCTGGCCGACGGCACGCAGGAAGTGCTCAAGGAAACGCCGGTGGAAGGCCCCTTTGATGCGGACGCCTATGAAAGTCGACGCATCTGGGCGACCGCTCAGGACGGCACGCAGATTCCCATCAGCCTGGTCGGCCGCCGCGACAGTTTCGGCAAGCCGGCACCGCTCTACCTATACGGCTACGGCGCCTATGGGCACAGTCTCGACCCCTGGTTCTCCCATGCGCGGCTGTCGCTGCTCGACCGCGGTTTCGTCTTCGCCATCGCCCATGTGCGCGGCGGCGGCGATCTCGGCGAGGCCTGGTATCGCGCCGGCAAGCTGGAACACAAGCCGAACACCTTCAGCGACTTCATCGCCAGCGCCGAGCAGCTGTTGGCCGATGGCTACACCACCTCAGAGCGCCTGGCCATCAGCGGGGGCAGCGCCGGTGGCCTGCTGATCGGCGCCGTGCTGAACATGCGCCCTGAGCTGTTTGGCGCGGCCGTCGCCGAGGTGCCCTTCGTCGATGTACTGAACACCATGCTCAACGCCGACCTGCCGTTGACCGTGACCGAGTACGACGAATGGGGCGATCCGAATCAGCCGGAGGTGCATGAGCGGATCAAGGCCTATGCGCCCTACGAAAATATCCGCGCCCAGGCCTACCCCGCGCTGCTCGCCGTGGCTGGTTACAACGACAGCCGCGTGCAGTACTGGGAAGCGGCCAAATGGGTCGCCAAGCTGCGCGCGACCCGCACCGACGACAACCTGTTGCTGCTCAAGACCGAATTTGGCGCCGGGCACGGTGGCATGAGCGGTCGCTACCAGGCGCTCAAGGACGTGGCGCTGGAGTACGCCTTTGTGCTCAAGGTATTCGGCATGGCCGGTTAGCACGCACGCGCGCGGCTCTTCGGATTGCGCTAGATATTCAGCCTCGGGGCCGACCGTGAAGCACGGCTGCCCCGCGCCGGTGTTAGCCGCGAAGCTCGTCCATCGCATTTCACGATTCGCGGTCAGGACCGCTCCCACGCATTGGCGCGCCCTGGATCGCTCCCCTGCATCCGTTTGGCTTCCCACAACAGCCATTACACCGCGTTGTCGCCAGATGCCGACCTGCGGCACCGAACAGCCTGCGCTGGCGAGAGTCATTCATTGAGAATGTCCTCGTCGGAGCCACCCATGAACAACAAGTCCTCGAACCACCAGAATCAGAACGTCCACGGCTGGGAGCGCGCCATGTCCCTGGCCGGCGGGCTGTATTTCCTTGCCAAGGGCCTCAGCCGCGGCGGTTTGGGCGGACTGCTGCAGCTGGGTATCGGCGGCCTGGCGCTGTCCCGTGGCGTAACCGGGCACTGCGAGGCCAAGCGCGTGTTCAATGAAATCAACGAACAGGCCGGCATGGCCGAAGGCCGCTCGCACCACATGCCGTTCGAACGCTCGGAAAAAGATAGTCAGCAACTGCAGGCCAATGCCGAGGCAGCCACCAACGGCACCACCGTAACCGGTAATGACAGCCTGAAAAGCCCGCCCGCCGGCGTCTGATCCCCGCGGCCATACAAGCGGGAAACATCGAGCCCGGCGAGTCGTGGCATTGCCGCCGGGCACAGGCTCATGGGTAGAGGCGACCGGCTGCGTGACTACGCTCCGGTCTCCCTTGCCTTCAGCGCTTCTTCACCACCTCATGAGCCTCGATCAGCTGATCGACCACGCCAGGATCGGCCAGGGTCGAGGTATCGCCCAGCGCGTCATAGTCGTCCGTGGCGATCTTGCGCAGCAGCCGGCGCATGATCTTGCCGGAACGCGTCTTCGGCAGCCCAGGGGCCCACTGAATCACATCCGGCACGGCGATCGGCCCGATCTCCTTGCGCACCCATTGCTGCAGCTCCTGCCGCAGCGCGTCCGTGGGCTGCACGCCACTGACCAAGGTTACATACACGTAGATCGCCTGTCCCTTCAGTGCATGCGGAACGCCCACCGCTGCCGCTTCGGCCACCTTGGCATGGGCGACCATGGCGCTTTCTATCTCCGCGGTGCCCATGCGGTGCCCGGACACGTTGAGCACGTCATCGACCCTTCCGGTGATCCAGTAATAGCCATCCTCGTCGCGGCGCGCGCCATCGCCGGTGAAGTACATGCCGCGGAAGGTCTTGAAGTAGATGTCGACGAAGCGGTCGTGGTCCTTGTAGATGGTGCGCATCTGCCCCGGCCAGGAGTCGAGGATCACCAGATTGCCCTCGGCGGGGCCTTCGAGCAGGTTGCCGAGGTTGTCCACCAACCCCGGCACCACGCCGAACAACGGGCGCGTTGCGGAGCCCGGCTTGAGCACAGTCGCTCCCGGCAGCGGACTGATCAGGATGCCGCCAGTCTCGGTCTGCCACCAGGTATCGACGATGGGGCAGCGCGATTGGCCGACCGTTTCGTAATACCAGTGCCATGCCTCGGGATTGATCGGTTCGCCCACCGTGCCGAGCAGACGCAGGCTGGAGCCGTCGGCCCCCTCCACCGCCGCGGCCCCCTCGGCCATCATGGCGCGGATCGCCGTGGGCGCCGTGTAAAGGATGTTCACCTTGTGCTTGTCGATGATCCGGGCGATGCGGGTAACGTCTGGATGATTCGGCACGCCTTCGTACATCAGCGTCGTCGCGCCGTTGGCCAGCGGACCATAGATCAGGTAGCTGTGCCCGGTGATCCAGCCGATATCGGCCGTGCACCAATAGACCTCCCCGGGGCGGTAGTCGAACACCCGCTCATGGGTTAGCGCGGCATAGAGCAGATAGCCGCCGCAGGTATGCAGAACGCCCTTCGGCTTGCCCGTGGAGCCGGAGGTATAAAGGATGAACAGCGGTTCCTCGGCACCCATTTCCTTCGGCGCGCAAACCTCACCGGCCACTCGCATGAGGTCGTCGTAGCAGATGTCGCGATGCGAGTGCCAGCGGATGTCCGCACCCGTGCGGCGCACGACGATGATCTTCTTCACACAGCTGGTCTGGGGATTGGTCAGCGCCTCGTCGACGTTCTCCTTGAGCGGCACGGGTTTGCCGCCGCGAATGCCTTCGTCGGCGGTGATCACGATCTTCGACTGACCATCGATGATGCGCCCGGCCAGCGCTTCCGGGGAGAAGCCACCGAACACCACCGAGTGGATCGCGCCGATGCGCGCACAGGCCAGCATCGCCACCGCGGCCTCGGGAATCATCGGCATGTAGATGGTCACCACGTCACCGCGATGCACATCCTGGCCGCGCAGCGCATTGGCGAACTTGCTGACTTCCTGGTGCAGCTCGCGGTAGGTGATCTCGCGGTGTTCGGAAGGATCATCGCCCTCCCAGATGATTGCCAGCTGATCGCCGCGCTCGGCCAGGTGCCGATCCAGGCAGTTGGCCGAGACGTTGAGCGTGCCATCGGCGAACCATTTGATATCCACATGGTGATCGTCGAAGGAGGTGCGCTTGACCTCGGTGAAAGGCCGGATCCAGTCCAGCCGCGCCGCCTGTTCACGCCAGAAGCCCTCGGGATTGATCACCGACTGCTGGTACATGGCCTTGTAGCTGGCTTCGTTGGTCAGTGACTGAGCGGCCACCTCGGGCCGAACCGGATATACGGACGCAGCGCTCATGGCAGTTCCTCGTCTGTCTTGTTGGTATGCAGAACCCTGTCCAGCAGGCGAACCCAATGACCAACCCAGCGCCTGTCAGACGGTGCACTCCAGCCAAGCACGCCACCCTTGGCGTATCGGCTTTGCTCAAGCATAGACCGCGCCTCACCGCATGGCGTGTGCACTGCCGCCATTTGCCGGAGCTTTCGCGTAGCTGAATGCTACGGCCCCGACACCCGCGGACGCGTTTTGCGGGCAAAAAAAAGCGGCCTCAAGGGCCGCTCGGTCAACCATCCGGTTGGAATACACACTTGTCCGATCACGCAGATAGACGCCGCCATTCTGTGCAGCCAGCGCCGTGGCCGAAACTGCACATTGGTCTAACAGACCATTGGCGGACTTGCCTCAGGGCGCAGAGTTGGCTGCGCGCGCGGCCTCGATCAGGTCCTTGCCGATATCGGCTTCGAACTTCTTCCACGCCGGCTGCACCGCGTCGCGCCACTTGTCGCGTTGCTGGTCGGTCAGCACCAGAATCTCGCTCTTGCCCGAATCGATCACACCCTGCTTGGCCTTCTCGTTCAGCGCTTCGGCCTGGCGATTCACCTCTGAGGTGACCTCATCGATGATCGCCTCCAGCTCGCCGCGCACATCCGCCGGCAGGCCGTTCCAGAACCTGGTGTTGGTGATCAGCAGGTAGTTGCCGATGCCGTGACCGGACTCGGTGATGTACTTCTGCACCTCGTGGTACTTCTGGCTGTAGATGTTCGACCAGGGATTGTCCTGGGCATTGACCACGCCGGTCTGCAGCCCTTGATAGATTTCGGCGAAGGCCATCTTGCGCGGTACTGCCCGCAGGGCGGTGTACTGGGCGGCCTGCAGGTCCGAGGGCTGCACGCGGAATTTCAGTCCGCGGGCGTCGGCCGGCTCGCGCAGCGGCTTGTTGGCAGTGAAGTGGCGCATGCCGTTGAGCCAGTAGGCCAGGCCGGTGATGCCCTTGTCCTCCATCGACTTGAGCATGGCGCGGCCCTTGTCCGACTGCTGGAAGCGCTGCGCCGCGGCCATGTCGTCGAACAGGAACATCAGGTCGAACAGCTGCAGCTGCTTGGTGTACTGCTCGAGCTTCGACGGTGCCGGCGCCGCAGCTGCACCTCATTCATCAGCAGCGCCTCCATCTCCTTGCCGTCGCCATACAGCGAGGAGTTGGCGAACACCTGCACTTCCACCTGGCCGGGCAGGCGCTCTTCCACGAGCTTCTTGAACATCAGCGCGCCCTGGCCCTTCGGCGTGCTGTCGGCGGTGATATGGGAGAACTTGATCAGGATCGGATCGGCCTGGGCGCCGAGGACGCTAAACAGCGCCGAAGCGGCGAGCAGACGGGTGATGCCACGGGTGAGTCGTGCCATGGAGAGCTCCGTTTTGTAGTTGTGTGAGCCATGCAGCTGGTCCGACTCTACCCCGCCGCCCCCGCGGACTGAATTGCTATTTGGCCAAGCAAGACTTCGCGTTTGGCGAAGGCAGCAGCGCAATCACCAGGCCCGGTGCGCTTCTTCAGCCATTGCCTTCGCGAGCGGTGAGGTGCTCGAGCATCTGCCTCGCAGTCACCGACAGGCTTTCCAGATTGCGCACGCCGAGCTTCAGCTCGCGCCGCGCCCAGGCATCGCTCAGCGGCACGATGGCTACATCCAACGCCGGCAGATAGTTGCGTACCACCTGCTCGGGCAGCACACCGATGCCCATGCCGGTGTGAATCATTCGACAGATCGCCTCGAAGCTGCGCACCTGGACGCGCAGACGCAGCGGCGTACCCATCTGTTGCGCCGATTGCTGCAGCAGGGCGTGCAGCGAGGCGTCCTGTTGCAGGCCAATGAAGTCGAAGCCAGCGGCATCACGCAGGGCGATTTCTGCACGCCCGGCCAGCACATGCTCGCGTGGCGTGACCAGCACCAGCCGGTCCTCGCGGTAGGGAAACACCTGCAGGTCCTCGGCCGGCATGTGCCCGGCGAAGATGCCGATATCGGTCAGCCCTTCGCGCAGGGCGCGCAGGGTGTCGCTGCTGACGCGCTCCTCCAGGTCGATCTTCACCTCCGGATGCTGGCGGGTGAAGGTACTCAGATCCTCGGGGAGGAACTCGATGACCGCCGAGGTATTGGCGTGGATGCGCACGTGGCCCTTCACTCCCTGGCTGAACTCGCTGAGATCGGCGTCCAGCTGTTGCAGGTTATCCAGCAGGTTGCGCGCGTGGTGCAGCAGTGCGTGCCCCGCCGGCGTCAGCTCGACGCCCTTGGGCTGGCGATAGAGCAGGCTGACGCCGAGCTGCCCTTCCAGATCGCTGACGCGCTTGCTCACCGCCGCGAGCGCCAGATGCTCGCGCTCGGCGGCGCGGGTCAGACTGCGGGTCTCGGCGATGGCGACGAACAGCCGCAGGGTGACGAAATCGATGCGACGCATATTGGATTCCCGTATTCGCGGTAGACGAAGCATGCGCTGCTCAACCTGAGCTTTTCAAAGCGCCTTTCGTCTTAGCCTTCGTGAAGCGCGAAACCTCACTTGGCCAACGGCCAATTGTCCGCTGGCCATGCGTCGGTCATGCTCGGCACCATGAATCAACCGGCACAGGTGTCGTGATGAGCGAACAGACAGACAAGAACCTGCCGCTGCAGGGCCTCAAGGTGATCGAGATGGGCCAGCTGATCGCCGGCCCGTTCGCCAGCAAGCTGCTCGGCGAATTCGGCGCCGACGTGATCAAAATCGAGCCGCCCAAGGTCGGCGACCCGTTGCGCAAGTGGCGCAAGCTCAAGGACGGCACCTCGCTCTGGTGGCACGTGCAATCGCGCAACAAGCGCTCGGTGACGCTGGATCTCAAGGCCGCCGAAGGCCAGGAAATCGTCCGCCAGCTGGTGGCCGAAGCCGACATACTGGTGGAGAACTTCCGCCCCGGCACGCTGGAAGAATGGGGCCTGGGCTGGGATGAGCTGTCGAAGCTGAACCCTCGGCTGATCATGCTGCGCATTTCCGGCTACGGCCAGACCGGTCCCTATCGCGACCTGCCGGGCTTCGGCGTGATCGGCGAAGCCATGGGTGGCCTGCGCCACCTCTCCGGCTATCCGGGCCAGCCGCCGGTGCGGGTTGGCGTCAGCATCGGCGATTCGCTGTCCTCGTTGTATGGCGTGATCGGTGTATTACTCGCCCTGCAGGAGCGCAACCGTAGCGGCCAGGGTCAGGAAATCGACGTGGCGCTGTACGAGTCGGTGTTCGCCATGATGGAAAGCCTCGTGCCCGAATACGACGCCTTCGGCTATGTCCGCGAGCCAGCCGGCAGCGCCCTGCCCGGCATCACCCCGTCCAACTCCTACCTGTGCAATGACGGCGCCTACGTGCTGATCGCCGGCAATGGCGACAGCATCTACAAGCGCCTGATGACCCTGATGGGCCGCCAAGACCTCGCCGATGACCCGCGCTTCGCCCACAACGACGGCCGCGCCCAGCACGCCGAGCTGATCGATGCCGCCATCGGCGAATGGACCATCCAGCACAGCCGCGACGAGGTGATCGAAGCACTCAAGGGCGCCCGCGTGCCGGCCGGCTATCCCTACACCGCCGCCGATATCGTGAAGGACCCGCACTACCTGGCGCGGCAGATGATCGAGCAGGTGCAGACCTTCGCCGGCCCGCTCAAGGTACCGGGCGTGCTGCCCAAGCTGTCGCGCACGCCAGGGCGCATCGGCGAAGGCGGCCCGCAACTGGGCGAGCACACCGACGACGTGCTGGCCGGCCTCGGCCTCACCGATTTACAACGCCAGGGCCTGCGCGAGCGGGGAGTCATCTGACACTGCTCGTAGGGTGGATGACGCTTTTTTCATCCACCGCGACATCCGGAAACGGTGGGATGGAGCTTCATCCACCCTACGAACTACAGCTCTACGTAGGGTGGACAACGCGAAGCTTGTCCACCAGCCAGCAAGCCACAACGGTGGATGGGTAAAGCGTCATCCACCCTACGCCCCAGGATTCACTGATGAACAAACTCCTGTATATCCATGAAGTCGCCACCCGCGACGGCTTTCAGATCGAAGCGAACTTCGTGCCGACCGAAGCCAAGATCGCCCTGATCGACCGCCTCTCGCAAACCGGGCTGGCGAAGATCGAGGTCACGTCCTTCACCTCGCCCAAGGCCATTCCCAACCTGCGCGACGCCGAGGACGTGATGCGCGGCATCCGCCGTGCGGAGGGCGTCGAGTACACCGTGCTGGTGCCCAACGTGAAGGGCTGCGAGCGCGCGCTGGCCTGCGAGGTGGACGAGATCAACCTGGTGATGTCGGCCAGCGATACCCACGGCCTGGCCAACCTCCGCATGACGCCCGAACAGTCGCTGGTGCAGTTCCGCGAAATCATCGAAGTCACTCGCGGCAGTGGCGTGTTCATCAACGCCTCGCTATCGACCACCTTCGGCTGCCCCTTCGAGGGCGACATGCCCGAGCGGCGCATCTATGAGCTGGTGCAACGCCTGCTGGAGATCGGCGTGCAGGGCATCACGCTCTGCGACACCACCGGCATGGCCGACCCGGCGCAGGTCGAGCGCATCTGCCGCGAAGTGCTGAACAGCTGGCCGCAGGCAGTATTCACCGCACACTTCCACAACACCCGCGGCATGGGCCTGGCCAACGCGCTGGCAGCGCTGAACGTCGGCATCGACCGCTTCGATGCCTCGCTCGGCGGACTCGGCGGCTGCCCCTACGCACCCGGGGCCAGCGGCAATATCTGCACCGAGGACTTGGTGCATATGTTCCAGCGCATGGGCCTAGACACCGCCGTCGATCTCGATCGCCTGCTGCAATGCGCCGCCGACCTGCCCCAACTAGTCGGCCACGACGTGCCGGGCGCGGTACTCAAGGCCGGCAAGGCCGATCGCCGTTATCCGAAACCGAAGTGGATGCAGGAAGCCGGCGTTTGACCGCTTGCGGGGCGGCGGACGGACGGTGTGGCGCTATGAGTGGTGGTTCAGTGGCGACAGGCACAACGCAAAGCCCGCCTGACGGCGGGATGCCCAGTGAAGTAATGGTTTTAGCGTTGTTGTGAAACGAGACTGTCGGCACAGGCGAGCCCTGCAGCGAAACAAGGCCGATAACAATCATGATCCTCGGGATCGCTTGAACGCTTGGCCCCCGCTGTGCGAACTACAGAATGGCCAGGGCAGCGCCCAGAACAGCCGGATATACGAATGCAACCGCGCTGACGCAGGTTCCGGAAAGCTATTCCTCACTGCCTGAGGGGGGAGTCCATAGGCTGTTATAAGTCGGGACGCTGAAACCCAGATAGAAAGGGCGGTTGCAGGAGCTGAGCGCAACACGGTTATTGAATTGAAGCC
>NZ_JXXD01000143.1 GCF_000935215.1 Stutzerimonas stutzeri | reverse complement strand
CGGGGGCAGCCGTCGATGTCACTCAGCCCTCGGCAGGCGCCGCCTGTGGCATTCCCCGCCAACCGCCACCCAGGGCCTTGAACAGATTGACCTCGCTGGTCATCTGCGCGAGGCGATCGCTGATCAGCTGCTGCTGCACGCTGAACAACTGGCGCTGCGCATCGAGCACGGTCAGATAGCTGTCCACGCCGGTGCGATAACGGCGCTCGGCAAGGTTGTAGTAGTCCTCGCTGGTCGCCAGCAGATCCCGCTGCGCCTGCACCTGGCGGGTGTAGGTGGCCTGCGCCGCGAGACCATCGACCACTTCGCGGAATGCGGTCTGGATCGCCTTCTCGTATTGCGCGACCTGGATGTTCCTGCTGATCTCTGCGTAGTCCAGATTCGCGCGCAACTGGCCGGCATTGAAGATCGGCACGCTGATGCTCGGCGAGAAACTCCAGTAACCGGAACCGCCGTCGAACAAGCCGGACAGCTCACGGCTGGCGGTCCCTGCCGCGCCGGTCAGGCTGATGCGCGGGAAAAAGGCCGCACGCGCGGCGCCGATGCTGGCATTGACCGCACGCAGCTGGTACTCCGCCTGGAGAATATCCGGGCGTTGCTGCAGCAGGTCCGAGGGCAACCCGACCGGCAACGTCGCCAGCTGGGTGCGCTCGAGACCTTCGCCGCTCGGCAGACCGGCCGGTAGGCTCTGGCCCAGGAGCAGGGTCAGGGCATTGCGGTCCTGCGCCACCAGGCGGGTGTACTGCTCGATGCTCACCCGCGCGCTGTCCACCGCACTGCGTGCCTGACGCAGTTCCAGCGCCGAGGCGACGCCGACATCGAAGCTGCGCTGGGTCAGGCCCAGGCTTTCCTCGTAGGTCTTGAGCGTGTCACGGGTGACCTGCAGCAGCGCCTGATCGGCCTGCAGCGTCAGCCAGGCATTGGCGACACTGGCGATCAGGCTGATCTGCGTGCTGCGCTGCGCGGCCTCGCTGGCGAAGAACTCTTCCAGGGCCTGGTCGCGCAGGCTGCGCAGGCGGCCGAACAGATCCAGTTCCCAGGACACGCCGAAGGTGGCGCTGTACTGACTGCTGATGGCCGGCTCGCCGCTCATGTTCAGATCGCCCGGTGTACGGCTGCGGGTGCCAGCGCCATCGGCGCTCACCGCCGGCAGCACATCGGCGCGCTGCACGCGGTACAGCGCACGGTAGGCATCGACGTTCAGCGCGGCGACGCGCAGGTCGCGGTTGTTCTCCAGCGCGACCTCGATCAGCTGCTGCAGCGCCGGATCACGGAAGAACTCGCGCCAGCCGAGCGCCTGCGCCCGAGCCTCGGGGGATGGCTTCGAATAGACTTCGCCCTGCGGCCAGTCGGCCGGGACCGGCGCATCCGGACGCTGATACTCGGGGATCAGCGAGCAGCCACTCAGCGCCGCCACGAGCGCCAGACTCAACAGAGACTTGTTCACAGCGAGTCCTCCTTCACACCTTCGTTGGCGGGCTTCGTGCGGTCGAAGATTGTGCAGATCATCACGTAGAACAACGGAATCCAGAAAATCGCCAGCACCGCAGCGGAGATCATCCCGCCGATCACGCCAGTACCGATGGCGTGCTTACTGCCCGCGCCAGCCCCGGAAGCAAGCGCCAGCGGCACCACCCCGAGAATGAACGCCAGCGACGTCATGATGATCGGCCGCAGACGCATGCGACATGCCTGCAATGCCGCATCGACATGGCTCATGCCCTGCTCGTGCAGCGCCTTGGCGAACTCCACGATAAGGATCGCGTTACGCGCCGACAGACCAATGGTAGTGACCAGGCCCACCTGGAAGAACACCTCGTTGGAAAGGCCGCGCAGCAGCGTAAAGGCAAGCGCACCGACGATGCCAAGCGGCACCACCAGCATGACCGAGAACGGAATCGACCAGCTCTCGTACAAGGCCGCCAGGCAGAGGAACACCACCAGCAGCGACAGGGCGTAAAGCGCCAGCGTCTGCGAGCCGGCCAGCCGCTCCTCGTAGGATTGCCCGGTCCAGGAATAGCCCACCCCCGGCGGCAGCTGAGCGGCGATGCGCTCCACCTCGGCCATGGCATCACCCGAGCTGTAGCCGGGCGCCGGCTCGCCGAGCATCTCGATCGCGCTGACGCCGTTGTAGCGGGACAGCTTCGGCGAACCGTAAGTCCATTCGCCGCTGGCAAAGGCGCTGAACGGCACCATCTCGCCGGCATCGTTACGCACATACCACTTCTGCAAATCCTCAGGGCTCATGCGCGCGTCCGGAACGCCCTGCAAATACACCTTCTTCACCCGCCCTCGATCGATAAAGTCATTGACGTAGCGCCCACCCCAGGCGATCGACAGGGTGCTGTTGATCGCCGCCAGCGAAACGCCCAGTGCCCGCGCCTTTTCATCGTCGATAAGCACCTGATACTGCGGTTCGTCGCGCAGGGTATTGGGCCGCACCCGGGTCAGCACCGGACTCTGGCTGGCCAGCTGCATGAACTTGTCGCGGGCCTGCTGCAGCACTTCCTGGCCAACGCCGGCGCGGTCCTGCAGGAACAGGTTGAAACCGGTGGCGTTACCCAGCTCCATCACCGCCGGCGGCGCAAAGGCGAATACCTGAGCGTCACGGAAACTGGCGAAATGTTGCTGCGCACGCTGAGCCAGGGCGAATACGCCGTCCTCCTCGTTGGTCCGCTCGCTCCAAGGCTTCAGGCTGATGAAGGCGATACCCGAGCTCTGACCGCGGCCGGCGAAGCTGAAGCCGGTCACGGTAAAGACGGAACGAACGATGTCGCCCTCCTCTTCCAGCAGATAGCTGCGCATGGCGTCGATGCTCTGCTGGGTGCGCTCGGCAGTCGAGCCCGACGGGGTCATGACCTGAGCGAACAGGACGCCCTGGTCCTCTTCCGGCAGGAAGGCGCTGGGAATGCGGTTGAACAGCACCACCATGACGCCGACGATCAGCACATACAGCAGCAGGAACGGCGCCTTGCGCTTGAGCACGGCTTTCACACCGCGCTCATAGCCATTGACGCTGCGCTCGAAGGAGCGATTGAACCAGCCGAAGAAACCGCGTTTCTCGTGATGGTCGCCCTTGTCGATCGGCTTCAGCAATGTGGCACACAGCGCTGGCGTGAAGATCAGCGCCATCAGCACCGAGAGCACCATCGCCGATACGATGGTGATCGAGAACTGCCGGTAGATGACCCCGGTCGAGCCTCCGAAGAAGGCCATCGGCAGCAGTACCGCCGACAGCACCACACCAATGCCGATCAGCGCGCCCTGGATCTGGCCCATGGACTTGCGCGTCGCCTCCAGAGGCGAGAGCCCTTCTTCGCGCATCACCCGCTCGACGTTTTCCACCACCACGATGGCGTCGTCGACCAGCAGGCCGATGGCCAGGATCATGGCGAACATGGTCAGCGTGTTGATGCTGAAGCCGAACACCGCCAGCACGCCGAAGGTGCCCAGCAGCACCACCGGTACCGCGAGCGTCGGAACCAGCGTCGCGCGGAAGTTCTGCAGGAACAGGTACATCACCAGAAACACCAGCACGAACGCTTCGAGCAGCGTTTGCATGACACCGGTGATGGAGGCGGAGATGACCGGCGTAGTGTCGTACGGGTAGACCACATCGACGCCCGGCGGGAAGAACGGCTTGAGCTCGTCGATGGTCTTGCGCACGCCTTCGACAGTATCCAGCGCGTTGGCGCCAGTGGCCAGTTTCAACGCCAGGCCGGCAGCCGGCTTGCCGTTGAAATGCGCGCTGACCGAGTAGTTCTCACCGCCCAGCTCGACCTTGGCGACATCACCCAGACGCACCTGCGAGCCGTCGCTGTTGACCTTGAGCAGGATGTTGCGGAACTGCTCCGGAGTCTGCAGACGGGTCTTGCCGATCACCGTGGCGTTGAGCTGCTGCCCGGGCAGCGCCGGCAAGCCACCCAACTGGCCGGAAGACACCTGGACGTTCTGCGCCTGGATCGCCGAGCTGACATCCTCCGGCGTCAGGCTGAAGTTGTTCAGCTTGGCTGGATCGAGCCAGATGCGCATCGCGTACTGGGCACCGAACACCTGGAAGTCGCCCACACCCTTGGTCCGCGAGATCGGGTCCTGCATGTTGGCGACGATGTAGTTGGCCAGGTCGCGTTGATCCAGACTGCCGTCAGTCGATACCAGACCGATGATGATGAGGAAGTTGCGCACGGCCTTGGTGACGCGGATGCCCTGTTGCTGAACCTCTTGCGGCAGCAGCGGCGTTGCCAGCTGCAGCTTGTTCTGCACCTGGACCTGAGCGATATCGGGGTTGGTGCCCTGATCGAAGGTCACGGTGATTTCCATGCTCCCGTCGGAGTTACTCGACGAACTGATGTAGCGCAGCCCGTCGATACCGTTGAGCTGTTGTTCGATGACCTGCACCACGGTGTCCTGCACGGTCTGTGCAGAGGCGCCCGGGTAGGTCACCGAGATACCGACCGCGGGTGGGGCGATGCTCGGATACTGGTTGACCGGCAGGTTGAGGATGGACAGGCCGCCGGCGAGCATGATCACCAGAGCAATCACCCAGGCGAAGATCGGCCGGTCGATAAAGAAGTTGGACATGACTAGGAACCCCTCAGCCTTCTTGGCCTTGGGGTTGTGCAGACACCCCACCGCGATTATCGACATTGGTAGCCGGAGCCACCTCGACCTCGGCCCCCGGCCGGATGAACTGCAGGCCTTCGGTGATCACGCGGTCGCCCGGCTGCAGGCCGTCACCGACCAGCCAGCGATTGCCCACGGCACGCTCGGTCTTGATCGGGCGCACTTCCACCTTGTTCTCGGCATTGACCACCATGGCGGTCGGGTCACCCTTGGTGTTGCGCGTGACGCCCTGCTGCGGAACCAGGATCGCCTCGCTCTTCATGCCGGCCACCAGCTGCGCATGGACGAACATGCCCGGCAGCAGATTCTTGTCCGGATTCGGGAATACGGCGCGCAGCGTCACCGAGCCGGTACCGGCATCCACCGTGACTTCGCTGAATTCGAGTTTGCCTTCGTGACCGTAATCGCTGCCATCCTCCAGTTTGAGGGTGACCTTGGCCGCGTTATCGCCAGACTTCTGCAGACGACCCTCGGCCAGGTCGCGCCGCAGCGCTAGCAGGTCTCGAGCCGGCTGGGTCACGTCGACATAGATCGGGTCAAGCTGCTGAATGGTCGCCAGCTCCTGGGCCTGACCGTTGCTGACCAGCGCACCCTCGGTCACCGCGGAACGGCCGATCCGGCCGGAAATCGGCGCCAGCACCTTGGTGTAGCGCAGGTCGATGCGCGCGCGCTCCAGCTCTGCTTCGGCCTGCAGGCTGGCTGCGCGGGCCTCGTCATAGGCCTGCTTGCTGACGGCCTGGTCCTTGACCAGCTCGGCATAACGGTCGGCCAGCGACTTGCTGGACGCCACGCTCGCCTGGGCGCTCTTCAACGTGGCTTCGTATACCGATGGATCAATCTGATACAGCTGCTGCCCGGCCTTTACGTCACTGCCTTCGGTAAACAGGCGCTTCTGGATGATGCCGTTGACCTGCGGTCGCACCTCGGCGATGCGGTAGGCGCGGGTACGCCCGGGCAGCTCGGTGGTTACCGCGAACGGCTCCGCCTGCAGGGTCACGATACCGACCTGGGGCTTCTGCTGGGCCGGAGGTGCTGCTTCTTCCTGACAGCCGGCCAGGAAAACAGCCATGGCGAGAATGGACATCAGGGCAGCATTGGCTGACTTGATTGGCATGGTTAGACCTCTTGAAAACCTGGCAGGCGGGAGTGGGCAACAGCACACCGCAGACGCGGAGAGCGGAAAGGGCCGAAATATACTTACATCCATGACTGTCTGTAAACCTGAAAAGACTCGTCGGACCTGCTGCAAATATTGCAAAAGGTGTGTTCATAGGCCCGTTCGCCACAGCTTTGTCCGCTGCGCAATCCGCGCCGATACATAATCCAGGCAAACGCAGAACGCCGGCAAGATGCCGGCGTTCGGGTTCCACGGGGAGCGTTTACTTGCGCACACCTTCGACCGAGATGATCAGATCGACCGTTTGCGACGCCGGCCCGAGATCCATCTTGATGTCGAAGTCCTTGAGCGTCAGCGTGGTACTGCCTTCGAAACCGGCACGGTAGCCACCCCAGGGATCATCACCTTCGGCGATGAACTTGGCAGCGATCACCACCGGTTTGGTCACGCCGTTGAGGGTCAGGTTGCCGCTGATGTCGGCAGTGCCGTCACCGGTCGACTTCCCCGAAGTCGACTCGAAGGTCGCTGCCGGGTGCTTGTCGACGTTGAGGAAGTCATCGCTGCGCAGGTGCTTGTCGCGCTCGGCGTGGTTGGTATCGACGCTGGCGGTCTTCAGCGTGACCTTGACCTTGCTCGCTTCCGGCCTGTCCGCATCGAAGCTGAAGCTGCCATCGAAATCCCTGAACGTGCCCCACAGCCAGCTATAGCCGAGGTGGCTGATCTTGAAATTGACGAAGGCGTGCTGGCCCTGCTTGTCGATGGCGTAGTCGGCAGCGAATGCCTGGCCACCGACCAGTGCGGAACCGAGGACCAATGCGGCGAGGGTTTTCTTGAGCATCGATGGATTCTCCTATCGGGGGTGATTAACCGGCACTACGACCGAGCATGCGCTTGAGTGTCGCGTCGCGGTCGATGAAATGGTGTTTGAGCGCAGCCAGGGCGTGTACCACGGCGAAGATCACCAGCGCCCAGGCAGCGTATTCGTGAACAATCCCGGCGCTGTCGGCCTGATCGGGGATGGAAGTGATCAGCGCCGGCACCTCGAACAGGCCGAACACGCTGATCGGCCGGCCATCGGCGGTGGAGATCAGGTAACCCGAGATCATTACCAGGAACAGGCCGAGGTACAGCAGGCTGTGACCAAGCCTGGCCGCGATCCGGGTCAGCCGCCCCTGACTCGCCAGCGGCGCCGGCGCAGGGCTGACGAAACGCCAGAGCACCCGCAGCAGCATGATCAGAAACAGCGCGATGCCAATGCTCTTGTGCAGGTCCGGTGCGGTGCGATACCAGCTGCTGTAGTAGTTCAGCCCAACCATCCAGAAGCCCAGGCCGAACAGACCGAATACGGCGATGGCCACCAACCAGTGCAAGGCAATGCTGGTCAGCCCATAGTTCGTTGAGGAGTTACGCCAGTGCATTGAATCTTCCTTCAAATTCAGGCCTAGAAGCCTAGCCGGTTACCTATCGGAATAGAGCGCATTTTTTTCGCTTTGAAACATCGAGTAAATCGATGACTGATCGCATCAAGTCATGCCCCAGCGCTTCTGCTAGGCTTCGCGACTCATTGCGGAGGAGTAACGATGAGCCTGAACGACAGCTGGATGCAACGCGACCTTGCCGTACTCTGGCATCCCTGCACCCAGATGAAAGATCACGAGCAGCTGCCGCTGATTCCGATCCGCCGCGGCGAAGGCGTCTGGCTGGAGGATTTCGACGGCAAGCGATACCTGGATGCGGTCAGTTCCTGGTGGGTCAACGTCTTCGGCCATGCCAATCCGCGCATCAATCAGCGCATCAAGGATCAGGTCGACCAGCTCGAGCACGTGATGCTGGCCGGCTTCAGTCATCAGCCGGTGGTGGAGCTGTCGGAGCGCCTGGTCGCCCTGACACCGGCCGGACTGGACCGCGTCTTCTATACCGACAACGGTTCGACCGGTATCGAAGTGGCGCTGAAGATGAGCTTTCACTACTGGCGCAACAGCGGACGTGGCCAGAAGCAGCGCTTCGTCACCCTGACCAACAGCTATCACGGGGAAACCGTCGCCGCGATGTCGGTGGGTGATGTCGCCCTCTTCACCGACACCTACAAGCCGCTGCTGCTGGACACCTTCAAGGTGCCGAGCCCGGACTGCTACCTGCGACCCGAGGGTGTGAGCTGGGAAGAGCATTCGCGGCAGATGTTCGCGCACATGGAACAGACCCTTGCCGAGCACCACCAGGACATCGCCGCGGTCATCGTCGAACCGCTGATTCAGGGCGCCGGCGGTATGCGCATGTACCACCCGATATATCTGAAGCTGCTGCGCGAGGCCTGCGACCGCTACGAAGTGCACCTCATCCACGACGAGATCGCGGTCGGCTTCGGCCGCACCGGCAGCATGTTCGCCTGCGAGCAGGCTGGCATCACGCCAGACTTCCTCTGCCTGTCCAAAGCCTTGACCGGCGGCTATCTGCCGATGGCCGCAGTGCTCACCACCGACCGGATGTACCGGGCGTTCTACGACGACTATTCGACGCTGCGCGCCTTCCTCCATTCGCACACCTACACCGGCAACCCGCTGGCCTGCGCCGCGGCACTGGCGACCCTAGATATCTTCGCCGAAGACAACGTGATCGAAGCGAACAAGGCGCTGGCCGCGCGCATGGCCAGCGCCACCGCGCACCTGGTCGAGCATCCGCACGTGGCCGAAGTCCGCCAGACCGGCATGGCACTGGCTATCGAGATGGTTCAGGACAAGGCCAGCCGCACGGCCTATCCCTGGCAGGAGCGTCGCGGCCTGAAGGTCTATCAGCACGCGATGGAGCGCGGAGCGCTGTTGCGCCCGCTCGGCAGTGTGGTGTATTTCCTGCCGCCCTATTGCATCACCGAGGAACAGATCGACTTTCTCGCGGCAGTCGCCACCGAGGGAATCGACATCGCCACCCGAGATGCCTCCGGGGTATCGGTCCCGGTCGGTCCATACCCAGGCTTCAGAGACCCGGGTTGATGTGGAGCATCGGCAGCCTGCGAGCCAGGCTGCCGATGCTTTAGACTTGCCGCTTCCAACTCGCCGCCTGCAGCTGCCTCCATGCGCCTATCCCGTTTTTTCATCGACGCCCCCCTTTCCCTTGGCCAGCACTCACTGCCTGACGCATCGGCCCACTACATAAGCCGGGTGCTGCGGCTTTCGGCCGGCAGCGCGGTTCAGCTGTTCGATGGCAGCGGCAGTGAATTTCGCGGCGAACTGCTGGAAGTCGGCAAGAAGTCCGTCGCCGTCGAACTGCACGAACGCCTGACGGGGATGCCAGAGTCACCTCTACAGATCCACCTCGGGCAGGGTCTTTCCCGCGGTGAACGGATGGATTGGGCCATTCAGAAGGCCACCGAGCTAGGCGTAACGCAGATCACGCCCATCGTCAGCGAGCGTTGCGAAGTGCGCCTCAACGATGAGCGTGCCGACAAACGTCTGGCCCATTGGCGGCAGATCGCGATCAGCGCCTGCGAGCAATGCGGCCGGTCGGTGCTGCCGGTCATCCACCCGCCAATGAGCCTGCGTGACTGGTTGCCTGTCGAGGCAGACCTGAAGCTCGTGCTGCATCCAGTGGCCGCGCCGCTGACGAGCCATGCCAGACCGCAGACACTGGCTTTCCTGATCGGTCCGGAAGGAGGCTTGAGCGAGAGCGAAGTCGAACAAGCAGCCAATCAAGGGTTTCAGCCTGCTCGACTCGGCCCGCGAGTGCTGCGCACCGAGACCGCTCCGGTGGTGGCGCTGAGCGTGGCACAGCAGCTCTGGGGCGATTTCTGACGACGTACCGGGTGGCGGCCTCGATCAGATCAGGCCAGCATCGGCGAGCTTCTGCTCCAGACCGATCAGATCGGGGATTCGCGGCTGCACGTCGCCAAGGTTGACCGCATCCAGTTCGAGCGGGGCAAGCGTGACATCCGCGCGCGCGAGGCTGGCGTCGACCTTGATCGAGTGCGGGATGCCTTGCACCAGCAGCGCGATGAACTTGACGTGGTCGCGCCCACCAACCGCGTTGAGCACGGCAACCCGTGCCGAACTGCCAACCGGTTGTGCCTGGCCGCTGGACGCGGCCTCGAACGACAGCAGTGGTAGGCTCAGGTCACGCCACTGCACCTGCCCGAGAAACCATGCGGGCATGCCCTGCACCGCTTGCGGAGCGCGATAGGGAATCAGCTCGGCGACGGCCACGTTGGGCACCAGCAATACGCGATCGGCGAGCGGCATCAGCAGCCCGGTGAGGCTTTCCGCCTCTGGAGAAACGACCATTTGACTCATGAGTTATCCCGTTGAAAAGACGTGGCGGGCGTACCGACCTGGCTGACCAGATGATTGACCAAGGCTTGCGCCAGCTCGCGAGGGTCACCGCTGTAGGAGCTGTAGCCACCTTCGCGAAGATTGTCCGGCATACTTGAGCAGGCACAGGAGTCGGCGCGCTGCGTCCAGACCCTGCCACCCTGACGCAGCACATACGCGGCTGCCGCACTGCCGTCGCTGCCCATGCCACTGAAGGCAATGACACCGCAACGCTGGCCGAACTGCTGGGCCAGATTCAGCATCATCTGGTCGATCGACGGGCTATACGGTTCAGGCCAGCAACGACCGTTCAGGCGGGTGCTGCCATCGAACTCGAACCCGAGTTCCTCTCCGATCGGCGCGATGATCACTTCTCCGCAGCGCACCGGCTGGCCAGGGCGCACCTGTTGAACCTGCCACTGACTATGTCGGCCCACGGCCTGGGACAACGCCGACTCGAAGCTGGCTTCGATATGCTGGGCATAGATGAAACCGACTGGCAGGCCGCCAGGCAGCGCGTCCAGGAAGGCCTTCACGGCTTCCGGCCCACCGAGCGAAGCCGCCAGCAGCCATACCTGGGTCGCCGCTTCACCGGCATGCAGCGCGCTATCAGCCAGCAGCGGCGGTAGCGTCAGGCGCTCGGGGCGTTGTCCTTCACCCTGCAGTACGTCCAGACGCGGCCCCACTGCCCGTGACGGGTCACCGATCAGGCGCTTCAGCTTGCTGAACAGGCTGCGCTCCCAACGTGGGTAGAACTCCGAATGCCGCTCCGGCGCATGCCCCTCACCGAACAGCACCCGCGTGGTGTCGCGCTCAAGCAACGCATCCACAAGAGGCGAATCTTCGGTCTGCGCCAGATCGACCAGCCAGAGATCGGCCTCGGTGCTATCCAGGTCTGCCGGCTCGAGGCGCGCCGGGTCATTGTTCAATACCACCTGATAGCCACTGCCGGTCAAAGCCTGCTGCAGCACGTGACGCTGCAGAGAGGTGTCGGCGAGTACCGCAATGCGGGCGCAGAGAACTTCAGACATCGGCGTGAACCAAGCGCTGAATGGCCTCGAGCAACACCGATTCCTGATAGGGCTTGCCAAGGTATTCGTTGACGCCGATGGTCAGCGCGCGATCACGGTGCTTCTCGCCGGTACGCGAGGTGATCATGATGATCGGCAGATCCTTCAAACGCTCGTCGTGGCGAACCAGCGTGGCCACCTCGAAGCCGTCCATGCGCGGCATCTCGATATCCAGCAGCATGATGTCCGGCTTGCGCTCCTGCAGCTGAGTGATGGCATCCACCCCGTCCTTGGCGGTCAGAACGTTCATGCCATTGCGCTCCAGCAGACGACTGGTGACCTTGCGCACGGTGACCGAATCGTCAACCACCATGACCAGTGTCGGCCGTTCGGTTTCGACCTCGACCGGCTCCTGCACCTGATCGATAAGGCGCGGCTGTTGCAGCTGAATGAGCTGGTGCGCATGGAGCACACGGATGGTCGCCAGCAGGTCCAGAATCACCACGACCCGGCCATCGCCGAGGATGGTCGCACCGGAAATGCCATGTACGCCGGCGAACTGCAGCCCGAGGCTCTTCACCACGATTTCACGAGAACCGGCGAGGCTGTCGACCTGTACCGCAACGCTGTGCTCTTTCGAGCGCACCAGGATCACCGGCAGCGGCAGGCTCTGCCCCACCAGCTTGGGCTTCTGGCCGTTGTTCAAGAGATCGCCGAGGTAACGCAGCTCGTAAGCCTGACCGGCATATTCGAAGCGCGGCGCATCCGGCTGGTAATAAGCTTCCAGCTCGTATGGCGAGACACGCACGATACCTTCGATGGTATTCAGCGGAATCGCATACAGATCCTCGCCGGAGTAAACCATCAGCGCGCGGTTCACCGACACCGTGAACGGCAGGCGAATCAGGAAGCGCGTGCCCTGACCGAGCGTCGACTCGATGCTCATCGACCCGCCGAGCTGCTTCACTTCCGAGTGCACCACGTCCATGCCCACGCCGCGTCCGGAGATCTGCGTGACGCGCTCCGCGGTGGAGAACCCGGCTTCGAGGATGAACTGCAGGATTTCATGCTCGGACAGGTCGCTATCGGAGGACATCAGCCCGCGCTCGATCGCCTTGCGCCGCACCGCGTCCAGATTGATGCCACCGCCGTCGTCGGCCAGCGTCAGCACGATATCGCCGCCCTCACGGGCCAGATCCAGGCGTATCACGCCCTGCTCGGGCTTGCCGGCAGCACGACGACGCTCGACCGGCTCGATACCGTGATCGACGGCGTTGCGCAGCATGTGCTCCAGCGGCGCAACGATTCGCTCAAGCACGCTGCGGTCCATCTCACCGGTGGCGTTGCCGACCATGAACTCGACCTGTTTGCCGAGCTCGCCAGCGACCTGCCGCACGATTCTGCGCAGGCGCGGCACCAGGCGCTCGAAAGGAACCATGCGGGTACGCATGAGGCCTTCCTGTAGCTCGGTATTGACCCGAGCCTGCTGCAGCAGCAGCGTTTCAGCGTCGCGATTACGCGCAGCCAGGGTTTCCTTCAGATCGAGCAAGTCGGACGCTGACTCGAACAGTGCGCGCGAAAGCTGTTGCAGCTGCGAATGGCGGTCCATTTCCAGCGGGTCGAAATCGTCATAGCCGGCGCGCTCGGCTTCAGCCTGGTAACGGCTGAGAATCTGCGCCTGGGTTTCGGTATCCAATCGGCGCAGCTGGTCGCGCACCCGCTCGATGGTCGCTTCCATCTCGCCAAGGGTGAAGCCGACGTCGCTGACCTGCTGCTCGACTCGACCGCGGAAGATCGATGTTTCGCCCGCCAGGTTGACCAGACCCTCCAGCAGTTCTGCGGGAACCTTGACCAGCTCCTGCGGTGCCCGCCGCGCAGCGGCTTCCTGGGCGGCCAGCTGTGCGCGTCGAATGAATGGCAGCACCTTCGCCGGGCTGGTACTCGGCTTCGGCAAGGTACTGGCCGCGACGATCGGTTGTTCCAGAGCCACCGGCTCGCGCGGCAACTCTGGCTCGAGCTCCGACGACTCAGGTTGCGAAGCGTCGCTTCCGTCGCTCGCCAGGCCCGCCCGAAGCAGCTCGACATCCTTCAGCAGCGCGTCGTAGCCGTGCTGCACATCGAGAAACAGGCTATCCGGCCACGGGGCGCCCTGCTGCTGCGCCTCGCTCAACCGCTGCTCCAGATCGTGGGCCATGTTGCCCAGTGCGGTCTGCCCAGCCAGCCGCGCACCGCCTTTCAGCGTGTGCAGCACACGGAGCATGTCAGCCAACGGAGCGGCATCCTCACGGCCGGCATCCCAGCGACCGAGCGCTGATTCCATTTCCTCCAGCAGGTCGTCAGCTTCCTCGACAAAGATGTCGAGAATTTCGGCTTCGGCAGACTGCTGCGCATCTTCCTGAGCGGCCTTCAGCGACACGCTGCTGGGAATGCTCAGTTGCTCATCGGGGTTGTTGCGAAAGTGGCGAATCGTCTCGATCAGCGCATCACCCGATGGCACCGGTTGGTGGGCCCGCACCGCCTCGAGCATTTCCGCCAGGCGGTCCTGGCAGGCCTGCAGAAGGCCGAACAATTCCGGGCTGGCCCGGTAGCTACCGGCGCACAGGCCTTCGTAAAGAAACTCGAGCTCGTGGGAGAGATCACCGATTTCACGGATATCAGCCATCCGGGCCCCGCCCTTGAGGGTATGCAGATCGCGCTGCAATGCCTCGAGTTCGAAGCTGTTGTCGACATCCGCCATCCAGCGTTGCAAACCACCCGCAGCACTCTCGATGAGGTCGAAACCCTCCTCGAGGAAGATCTCCACTAATTCGGGATCGCGCTCGACTGCGTCGTGCTCCTCGGCGGCCGGCACAGCTTCGAACGCTTCCGGCACCTCATCCAGCTCGGGAAGGCCGAGGTCGATCTCATCCAACTCTTCGCTGACCGGGATATCCGAAGCGCGGCTATCGTCCGCTGCAGTTTCGTTGTCGCCTTCATCCGCCTCGGCAGAAGTCTCATCGACATCGAGCAGCGGTAAATCAAACGCATCGGCGCTAAGCGGCTCATCCAGCGATTGAGCAGGATCGTTCTCCGGTCGGATCAGGTCAGGACCCGCATCCGTCTCGAGTAGGGAAGCATCAGTCGAATCAACGCCGTCGAATGCCGGCAGGGCACCCTGACGGAAGGCTTTCATCGACTCGATGAGTGCATCAGCACTGCTCATCGGCATCTCGCCCTGCAGCTGCTCGAGCTGCAGCGCCAGATGATCGTGGCTACGCTGCAACAGCGCTGCAAGCGGGGCGGAATGGACGTAGCGACCGTCGGAGAGCCCCTCGTAAAGCGACTCCAGCTCATGGGCGAGGTCGCCGATCGGACGGATTGCTGCCATCCGGGCGCCGCCCTTGAGGGTGTGAAGGTCGCGCAGCAGAGCCGAGAGCGCCATCTGGTTGGCCGGATCAGCGAGCCAGCGATCAAGCGCATGGCCGGCGCTTTCCATCAGGTCAACGGCTTCGTCGAGAAAGATCTCAACCATTTCGTGATCGAGATCGTCCTGCGCCTCGTCTTGCGGGGCGTCTTCTTCGGGCCAGGCTTCGGCTTCGGCTTCGGCTTCGGCTTCGGCTTCGGCTTCGGCTTCGGCGGGCAATTCTGTCAGCGAAATCTCGCCAGGAGCAGCAACCGGCACGGGGTCGCCCGGCTGCTCCAGAACCAATGGATCAATGGCTTCGGCGAGCAGTGCTTCGAGCCGCGCCACCAACTCCGACTGCTCACTCACCTGCAGCGCGGCAGCTACCTGATCCATCATGCCGACCAGCGCTTCATGGCCCTGCTCGACGTCGTCGAAGAAGCGCTCGCTAACAGCCAGTCGCCCCTCCTCAACCACCGCGTACAAACGCAGCAGCACCTGGCACAACGCTTCCATCTGCGGCAGGTCGGCCATTTTCGCGCCCTGTCCGAGCGTGGTCAGCTCCTGCAGCAGAGCGGAGAGTTCCTGACGCTCGGCAGGATGCTCGCGCCAGCTGCGCAGCAAATCTTCGGCATCCAGCAGGATGTCCATGCCTTCAGAGAGGAACAGCGCGATCACGCTCGGATCGCGGACCTCACCAGCATCGTTATGCTGGCGGGCGCCGGCTTCGACCAATCTGGCCTGATGCAGGGCGTGCACCTTGGCCAGGAACTCCGGGGCGCCTTCTATCGGCGCCAACGGTTCATGATCGAGATTGGCCAGCCCCTGGCGTAACAACAGCTCGGCCTCATGCAGCAGCTCGGCTTCGGCCAGATCCATCTGGATCAGGTTGGTCTTGAATTCCTTGACCATCTTCTCCAGAGGCGTTGCGATTTCCGCCACCGGCAGGATGCCGGCCATGTGCGCACTACCCTTGAGCGTGTGCAAGGCACGTTGCAGTGCATCGGTCACCGGCTGCGGCAGGCGCTGGGCGCAATCGGCGAGAAAACTGACCAGCGTGGTCAGATGCGATTCGGCCTCGTTGCGAAAAATTTCCAGCAACTGGGGGTCCAGTGCGTCGTCATCGTCTTGCGGCGCTGCGGAGGGGGCAGGCTCGTCCGCAATCGCAGCAGGCGTCTCAGCAGGCTGCGAAAGCACCACTGACTGCCCCTTGGCCAGGGCATGCGCTGCTGCCGCAAGGTGATCGACGTCATCACGCTGGCGCTGGGCCTTGGCTGCGAACTCATCGACGAGGGCCGGCATCAGCGCAACGACATCGCACACGACCTGCCTCACCGAGTCGGTCGGCTGGATGCTGCGATCGAGAACCCGATTGAGCAGGTTCTCGATGGACCATGCCAACTCGCCGATGACCAGTGCACGCACCATCCGCCCACTGCCCTTGAGCGTGTGGAATGCACGTCGCACTTCGCCCAGGGCATCCTTGTTGTCACTGTCGGCAAGCCAGAGTGGCAACTGCTCGCCAATCGCCTCCAGAACTTCTGCTGCTTCCTCGATGAAGACTTCCAGCAGGTCCTCGTCGACCGGTTCTTCGTCGGCAGGAGGCGGCAGGAGGCTAGGCGGTACATCCTGAGCAGGCGGGTTGATGGCTGCGACCGGCGCCGCCATGACTTCCTCAAGGCTGAGTACAGGCTCGACTTCGACCTGCAGGCTTTCAGGTTCGGAATAATCTGGCAGGCTCACTTCCGGAAGACCGAGCTCGGCGACCTGCGCATCGCTCCATTCGCTCAGGTCCGACTCATCTTCAAGTGAGTCTGGAGGCGTTTCGGATGCCGGCATCTCTTCTGGCAGGTTGAAAATGATTTCTTCATCGCTGGACAGGTCTTCCAGCGTCCACTCGCTTTCCTCGGCCTCCGCCGCGATCTCCGCATCATGACTCTCGAGTGGCGCTTGCGCCTCGCTCAAGAAATCAGGGTCCATCGGTGCCGGAGATTCTTCCTGATCGACCGCAACGGAGTCGAATGCATCCAGACTTGCGTCCGGCTCTTCAGGCAGCACTTCGATCTCGTCCAGCGGATCGGCGAATTCGTTCTCGACCGCCGCGACCTTCATCGGAGCATTTGCATGTCCCAGCGAGTAGCCAAGGTTCTGCAGACTTTCTTCGGCCACATCCAGAATCAGATCGCCCTGGGTGCCGCAATCCTCGGACAGTCGCTCGAGGTAATACTCGACGCTGGTGATCGCGTCAGCCAGGGTATCCAGGCTCTGCCAGTCCGGCACGGCCTGTCGCGCCAGAAGCTGATCCTGGATGTAGCCATTGCAGGCTTGCAGCAGGGACGCAGCACGCTCCAGGGGAATCATCGCCAGGCCGCCGCGAACCTGAGTGAGCAGATCCGGCACCCGGGCCAGATGCTCGTGGTTCCATTGCGAGGCAATGAATTCGATGATTGCGTCCTTGGCCTGCTCCAGCCCGTTACGCGCTTCGCGAATGACCAACTGGTGAATCTGGGCAACATCGGTGGTCGGCAGGTGGCTTGCTTCGCTGCGCTCCTCCGTGGGACCGCCGACCATGCCGGCCAACGTGGCCTCGACATACAGCAACGCACCGGCGATATCCATCAGGATGGCGTCGTCGGGCGCCTGCTGCCCCTGCGCTACGGACTGGACGAGGACGATCTGATCGAGAATGATCTTGCGCGGTTGAGCGAAGCCGAGCACTGCCAAGGTATCGGCGATCTGCTTGAGCGGGACCTCGAGGCTGGACAGCTCGGCAATGACCTTGCGATCGCTGCGCACGAACAGGTCCAGGCTGTCCTTTACCCGCACCAGCTCTTCACAAAGGGCAGCGACCACCGAGCGCATCGCACCACGGTCGGGACCAGCCAGCTGAGCACGCTCCTGATCGACCACGGCGCTGTCCGGCAGCGCTTCGTCGAGGCGGTAAAGCTGCTTTAACGCCTGGATACGGGGCGTCTGCCCCGGCGCCTTGGCGACGTAGAAGAGCAGGTTCTTGATCAGCTCATCGGGCGCAGCCTGATTTAGGCCATCAGCGCCTTCCTCGACCAACCGCTTGAGCTGCTTGTCTACCTGTCGCAACAAGGTGCGGACGGAGGTGCCGTTGCTCACGCCGCCACTGGCCAGACCTTCGACCATGCCCGAGGCGATCTGCCATAGCGCCGCCAGTGGCGCATCCTTGCAGAGCATTTCCAGGCGGGCGAATACGCGCACCATGTAGCCGAGATTGGTCGGCAGGTCCTGGTTGCGAATCACCCCAACCAGCGCAACCTGCAACATCTGGCGCAGCTTGCGCAGCAGGGCCGGCAGCTCGTTCGTACGCAGACGCTCGACCGACTCCTGGGAAAGCGCCGGCGTGCGTCCGGACAGGTCGGGTGAAAATAGGCTGGTTTCAGAAAGCAGCTTTTCACCGCGAGCGGCGCGCAGGTCGTTAAGCAGCGGCAGCACCACCATCGGCAGGTCGCGGCGCGCACTCTGAATGCGGTCCAGATAGGCAGGCAGCTGCAGGATGGCCTGCATCATCACCTCGAGCGCCTCGCCCTGATTGGCCACCCGCTCGTCGAGCAGGGCCCGCGCCAGCTGCTCCATTTCCTCGGCGAGCAATGCTGCGCCGAAGAACTCCACCATCTGCAGAGTGCCGTGGACCTGATGCACATAGGTCAGGCAAAAGCGCATCCGGGTCGAGTCCTGTGGGTTCTCGACGAACGCCTCCAGAGCCTGACGCGCCTGCTTAAGCGTCTCGGCAATCTCGCCTTTCACCCACTCCAGGGCGACATAATCGTGCCGATCACCCATAGCGACTCCGCTCATAAACTTTTCCGGGTAAAAGCCAGAACCTGATCGTTGGCCACCGGAAGCAATCCCGGATGCTGCCAGCCGACCACTTCACCTACACCGATCACCAACAACCCCCCCGGAGCCAGGCAATCTGCCAGGCGATTGAGGATTTCTCGGCGACGCCAGCGGCGGAAATAGATCAGCAGGTTCTGACAGAAAATAACGTCCATGCTGGAAACGGGCGAGTTCGCCAGTTCCAGCACATTGAGCCTTGCAAAGCACACACGTGCGGCCAGGCCGGGAATCACTTGAAAACGATCATCGGATAGCGACAGGAAATAACGCTCACGCAACGCCGGTTCGACCTGCTCCAGCTTGCGCGCGCTGTAGACCGCTGTTCGGGACTTGGCCAGCGCGCTCAGACTGATATCCGTACCGGTGACCCCGAAGCTGCCGTCGAATTCGCGTCCCGCCAGCGCCTCGGCGGTGGCCATGGCTAGCGAGTACGTCTCTTCACCACTTGCGCAACCCACGCTCCACAGCGCCAGGGGTCGCTTGATCGACTCCTGCTCCAGACGCTGGCGCAAGTAGGTTTCGAGCAGATCAAAAGAAGCGGGATGACGGAAGAAACGTGTTTCCTGAACGGTCAGCCTGTCCATGAGGGTCGACCACTCGACAGCACCACGGGGGCCGGAGGTGACCTGCCGATAGTAGCTGGCATAGTCGGGAGCACCGACCTCGCGCATGCGAGCGCTCAGATTGGTCTGCAGGAAGCTGCGCCTGCGTTCGCTGACGACCATGCCGGAGCGCTCTTCGAGGAGCGTCTGCCAGTCATGGAATTCCGCCGGCGACATATCGGCCAAGGGCTCCAATGCCCAGTCAAACCTCGGCTGCATGCCCTGCCCCTCGCTCATGATCATCGGCGGCAGCCATCAGATGACTGCCGCACTGCTCAAGTCAGGCCTGATCCGGAGCATCCGGCAGGGTAAAGCCGGAAACGGAATGGCGCATCTCGTTGGCCATCTTGGCCAAATTACCGATGCTCTTGGCCGTAGCGGTGGTACCCGACGAGGTCTGCGAGGTGATCTCCTGGATCACGTTCATGGTGTTGGAGATGTGGCCGGCCGAAGAAGCCTGCTGACGTGCCGCGTTGGAGATGTTCTGGATCAGCGCCGCAAGCGTCTTCGATACCTTCTCGATCTCTTCCAGTGCCACACCGGCGTCCTGCGCCAGACGCGCACCGCGCACCACTTCGGAGGTGGTCTGTTCCATCGAGATGACCGCCTCGTTGGTGTCGGTCTGAATGGTCTTTACCAGTGCCTCGATCTGCTTGGTCGCCGCGGAAGAGCGTTCAGCCAGGCGCTGTACTTCGTCCGCTACAACGGCGAAGCCGCGGCCTGCGTCGCCCGCCATGGATGCCTGGATCGCCGCGTTGAGTGCAAGGATGTTGGTCTGGTCGGCAATGTCGTTAATCAGGCTGACGATGTCACCGATCTCCTGGGACGACTCACCGAGACGCTTGATCCGCTTGGACGTGTCCTGGATCTGCTCGCGAATGTTGTCCATGCCGGTGATGGTGTTGTGCACCACCTCGTTACCCTTGTTGGCAATGGCTACCGAACGTTCTGCTACCGCCGAGGATTCCGCGGCGTTGGCCGATACCTGGTCAATGGAAACCGCCATTTCGTTGATTGCAGCAGAAGCACCGGCAATTTCCTGGGCCTGGTGTTCGGAGGCCTCGGCGAGGTGCATTGCAGTCGCCTGGGTTTCCTGCGCAGCGCCCGATACCTGAACAGCGGTCTGGTTGATGGTGGCTACCAGTTCGCGCAGCTGGTCGATGGAGTAGTTGATCGAGTCGGCAATCGCACCGGTGAAGTCTTCGGTAACGGTCGCGGCCACCGTCAGGTCACCGTCTGCGAGGTCGCCGATTTCATCGAGCAGTCGCAGAATCGCAGCCTGGTTACGCTCGTTCTTCTCAGCGGTTTCGCTCAGGCGGCGGCGTGCTTCCTGAACCATTACCAGACCAATCAGGATGATCGAGGCCAGCGCAATGGCGCCCAGCACGTAACCGAGGATGGTGTTGAGATAACGGGCATCGGCGCGGCTCTGCAGGCCTTGCGTCAGCGCGGAGGTCTTGTCGAGCAGGGTCTGCGAAACCTCGAAGATGCTGTTCGCCGACTCGCGCACCTGGAACAGTTCAGGCGACGTTTCGAGAATTTCGTCCACCGATCCGGATACGAACTGGAAGAGCTCAGCGATCTCCGAGAGACGATCCAGCGCCTCTTCGTCGGCCACCGCAGTGATGCCCATGGCGACGTTGCCTTCGATCATCGCATTCAGGACTCGACCGAACAGACTGGCATCACGACCAAACATATCGGCCGCCTGAACCGAGTCCTGGTCACCGGACAGCACCTTGTTCACCGAACCGAGGATACGCTCGGCCAGCAGCGACTGGCGCTGGGCAACCGAAACCTGCGCTGCTGGCGCACCACTTTCCAGCAGGATGTCGACGACCTCCTCGTACTCGACCTGGAGCTGAGGAATGGTTTCGGCGAGGGTGCTGGCTACCTGGTGGAGCGACAGGACAGTCTGCTCACTGGCCAGGATGGCGTCGGTATCGCGACGCAGCGTGTTCCAGTCCTGCTCCACCGCGTTGACTTCATCGCGCAACGATTCGGGAACCGCCGGCAGACCGATGTCCTCGTTTCCTTGCGAGAGATAGGCCCAGCGCTGGTTGAACTCGTTCCGGGCCTGCTTCAGAGACGCGAACGCCTCCTGCGTGCCGGTCGCCGCTTCCACGGCATCCTTGGCGATCTGCTGGGACAGTACGCGCAGCTCTCCTGCGTGAGCGATGTATTCGTTATCGTGATCGGCCTGAGTGTTGACGTACGCGAAGTTCGCGAACAGCAGCACGATCGATACGATCAGCACGATAAACAAACCGGTGGTCAGCGTATTGCTGCGCACCCCGCTCAACAAAGCATTAGCATTCATTTTGATCATTATCCGGCCCCCGCCTGGACCCCCGTCGTTTCCATCCAAGAACCAAAAGGCCGACCTTGGTCGACCCACCTACAACTAAAACGCGACGTCCAGAAACGCCTGATGCGTAGCCAACGCGTGCGGGCTGAAGACCAGCCAGGGCTGCTCGCGCTGGAACACACCATGAATGAATGGCTGAATTGATGCCTCGATCGGAGGCAACTCCTCCGAGAAGGTTTCCACCGCGAAATGCTGCATGCCGAAGACTTCATCGACAGTCAGTCCGGCGAACACTTCCTGGTGATCCACCACCAGCACCCTGCGCTGCTTACGCAGTGCCGAAAGCTCAAGCCCGAAATACCCACAAAGGTCCATCACAGGCAACAATCTGCCGCGCACGTTCGCCACGCCCTTTACCCAACTCTTGACGCCGGGAAGCAACGTATAGCGCGGCTCATGCAGGATTTCGCCAACCTCCCCCATTGGAGCGACGAACAAGCGCCCCCCCATCCGAAAGCCGATCCCTCCCCAGGTTTGTACGGCTTCCTGCTGAGAAGGCAGGCCTGCCGCGTACGTGCGGCAACGTTTATCTAGCTCCAGCAACTGCTGAAACGGCGTTTGCATGTCAGGCATGCTGGCCACGTCCCTTTGTCCGAGTGTTGGCTACCGCGGCGTCAGCCCGCCAGAACGGCATTCAGGGTCTTCAGCAATGTGGCTTCGTCCACCGGCTTGGTCAGGTAATCCTTGGCGCCTTGGCGTTTGCCCCAGACCTTATCGGTTTCCTGATCCTTGGTGGTGACGATGATCACCGGAATGTGACTGGTTTCAGAATCTTTGGTCAGTTGGCGCGTAGCCTGAAAACCATTCAGCCCGGGCATGACAATATCCATCAACACGGCATCCGGCTTTTCCTGACGAGCCAGAGCGACGCCGTCAGCGCCATTCTCTGCTTTAAGCACCACATGGCCATTCTTCTCAAGCATGGCGGTGAGCTTGTACATTTCGGTCGGCGAATCATCAACAATCAGAACGCGAGCCATGATTTCTCCATAGGAAGGCTTCAGCGGCAAACAATGCCGAACTTCAGGATGCTTGCTCCACCGGTGCGAAATCAGGGACATGCGCCTTGATCGCACCGAGCAGCTCTTCTTTGCTGAACGGCTTGGTAAGGTATTGATCGGATCCGACAATACGCCCTTTGGCCTTGTCGAACAGGCCATCTTTGGAAGACAGCATGATCACCGGCGTCGACTTGAAGGAACTGTTGTTCTTGATCAACGCACAGGTCTGATAACCGTCCAGCCTGGGCATCATAATATCGACAAAGATGATGCGGGGATGAGTATCCGCAATCTTGGCGAGCGCATCGAAACCGTCCACAGCGGTGATGACATCGCAACCTACTTTCTTCAGCAGGGTTTCAGCAGTGCGACGAATCGTTTTCGAATCGTCGATCACCATGACCTTCAAGCCCTCGGAGTGCTGTTCCATTTCGCCCTACCATCGCCTCGGTGAGTCGTAGTTTATCGTTATGTCAGTGCGCCGGAGGCCCTGCCACCGATGGGCTGCACCCAATCGCCGGACCTTTTTAGCACACTCCTCATGCACACGCTATCAACCGGAAAAGCATCCGGATTTTCCTTGACCCAGTGCACAACCACAGCCAATCTGCAGCGACATTTTGAGCCACTGGCGGCGCTTCGCCGCCCATTGCCGGAGAACACCCCATGACCGTTCGCGTCGGGATCATCATGGACCCTATCGCGCAGATCGCCTTCAAGAAGGACAGCTCGCTGGCCATGCTGCTGGCTGCCCAGGCGCGAGGCTGGACACTGTTCTACATGGAGCAGCGCGATCTATATCAGCTCGGCAATCAGGCCCGGGCGCGCATGTGCCCGCTGCGGGTATTCAACGACCCACAACATTGGTTCGAGAAGGATGGGGAGGTCGATGCGGCCCTGACTGATCTGGACGTGATCCTCATGCGCAAGGACCCGCCTTTCAACAGCGAGTATGTCTACGCAACCTATCTGCTGGAACTGGCGGAAAAGGCCGGAACGCTGGTGGTCAATCGACCGCAGAGCCTGCGCGACTGCAACGAGAAGTTCTTCGCCACCCAGTTTCCACAATGCACCCCGCCGACACTGGTCAGTCGGCGCTCGGACATTCTCCGCGAGTTCGCCCGCGAGCACCGTGACATCATTCTCAAACCCCTCGACGAGATGGGCGGTGCATCGATCTTTCGTCATCGCGAGGGCGACCCGAATCTGTCGGTTATTCTCGAGGTTCTGACCGAGCATGGCAGCCGCCAAATCATGGCGCAGCGATACATTCCCGCGATCAAGGACGGCGACAAGCGCATCCTGATGATCGATGGCGAGCCGATCCCCTATTGCCTGGCGCGAATCCCCGCCGCTGGCGAGACGCGCGGCAATCTGGCCGCGGGTGGTCGCGGCGTGGCACAGCCGCTGTCGGATCGCGACCGCGAGATTGCAGCGATCGTCGGCCCGGAACTACGCAAGCGCGGCTTGCTGTTTGTCGGCCTGGATGTGATCGGCGACTACCTCACCGAAATCAACATCACCAGCCCGACCTGCATCCGCGAAATCGACAATGCTTTCGATACCCGCATCGGCGAACGGCTCATGGACGCGATCGCGGCGAAGCTGCAAGGTTGAACCAGCTAACAGCTTTGAGCTTGGAGCTTGCGACTCCAAGCTCAAAGCCGGCAGACTGCGCGGCACTTCGAGCCGACCCGACCTGCGATGAACGCCGCTATCCGCCATCCCGTGCCTGAAACCACCCGAGTCCGCCCGGCGGACAGGCTCGGCTTCACGCTTTTTCTGGCTACCGCATTGCATCTGGCCTTGATTCTCGGGCTTGGCTTTACCCTCTCCGAGCCGAAGCAGATCAGCAAGACGCTGGAAATCACTCTGTCGACCTTCAAAAGCGAAGAGAAGCCCAAGGAAGCGGACTTCCTCGCCCAAGACAATCAGCAGGGCAGCGGCACGCTGGAGCACAAGGCCACGCCGAAAACCACCGAGCAAGCGCAGTTCCAGGATACCGAGGTACGCAAGGTGACCCAACCGGCAGCACCGCCTCGCAGCACCCGGCCGGAACCGGCGAAGACCGTCGTCACCACTCGCAGCCCACAGCGCGAAAAGGCCGACGTCAAGCAACAGACGCCACCGCAGCCCGAGCCGCAAGCAGCGCCGGCATTCGACAGCTCACAACTGAGCGCCGAGATCGCCAGCCTCGAAGCCGAGCTGGCGCAGGATGTCGAGCGCTATGCCAAGCGCCCCAGGGTCAGCCGACAGAACAGCGCCGCCACCATGCGCGACATCAGTGCCTGGTATCGCGACGAATGGCGCAAGAAGGTCGAGCGCATCGGCAACCTCAACTATCCCGACGAGGCCCGCCGCCAGCAGATCTACGGCAGCCTGCGCATGCTGGTGACCATCAACCGCGACGGCACCATCCAGGAGCTGCGCGTGATCGAGTCATCCGGCAAGCCAGTGCTGGACGATGCCGCGCTGCGCATCGTGCGACTGGCAGCGCCTTTTGCGCCCTTCACCGGCGAACTGGCGCAGAAGTTCGACCAGGTGGAGATCATCCGCACCTGGCGTTTCGAGCGCGGCGACAGGCTTTCGAGTCGCTGAAATCGGCAGCCTGGCGAACCGTCGCACCTGTAGCCGGAACGCGGTGCAACGCTTAAGCTAACGCGCATGAAAAGCACCGCGCCCAGCTACCTCAAGCATCACTTCCTGATCGCCATGCCGCAGATGGCCGATCCGAACTTTGCCCAGACGCTGATCTACCTGATCGAACACGGCGCAGAAGGCGCCATGGGCCTGATCGTCAATCGCCCGAGCGGGCTGAGCCTGGCTGATGTGCTGGAGCAGCTGCGCCCGGACGAGCCGATCCCCCCACTCTGCCAGAGCCTGCCGATATTCTCCGGCGGCCCAGTGCAAACCGATCGCGGCTTCGTTCTGCATTCGCCCGACCAGCAATTCCAGGCCACCCTCTCCCTCGGCCCGCTGGGCATGTCCACATCGCAGGACGTCCTGTTCGCCATTGCGGACGGCCAGGGGCCTGCCCGGCACTTCGTGGCCCTCGGTTATGCCGGCTGGGAAGCGGGACAGCTGGAAGCCGAACTGGCCGATAATGCCTGGCTCAGCTGCCCCGCGGATACCGAGATCCTGTTCGACCTACCTTATGACCAACGCCTGAACGCCGCGGCAGCATCACTCGGCGTCGACCTGCGCCTGCTCAGCACCCAGGTCGGCCACGCATGAGTGCGCCGCGACTGCTGCTCGGCTTCGACTACGGCACCAAGCAGATCGGCGTCGCTGTCGGCCAGGTCATTACTGGGCAAGCACGTGAACTCTGCGTACTCAAGGCGCAGAACGGCGTGCCGGACTGGCAACAGATCGAAGCGCTGATGCGCGAATGGCAGCCCGATGCGCTGGTCGTCGGCCTGCCGCTGAACATGGACGGCACGCCCAGCGACATGAGTGCCCGGGCGGAAAAGTTCGCCCGCCGACTCAACGGTCGCTTCAACCTGCCGGTGCACACTCACGACGAACGCCTGACCACGTTCGAAGCCAAAGGCGAGCGTCTGCGCCAGGGCCAGCACGGCGGCTATCGCGATCGCCCGGTGGATGCCCTGGCCGCAGCCCTATTACTGGAAGGCTGGCTGAGCGATCACCCTGCCGCCTGATCAGACCTGTAAGGAGACACAATGATTCTGCCCAATCCCGAACAGCTGCTGCCCGAGATGGTCGCCACACTGAAGCAGCACCTGATTGATCGCGACATCCAGGAGCCGCGCTTCATCGGTATCCGTACCGGCGGCGTCTGGGTGGCCCAGGCGCTGCTCGCAGCCCGCGCGCAGAACGAACCGCTCGGCATTCTCGACGTGTCCTTCTATCGCGACGATTTCACCCAGAAGGGCCTGCACCCGCAGGTGCAGCCGTCGGAGCTGCCTTTTGAGATCGAAGGCCAGCACCTGGTGCTGATCGATGACGTGCTGATGACCGGCCGCACCATCCGCGCCGCGCTCAATGAACTGTTCGACTACGGTCGTCCTGCCAGCGTAACGCTGGTCTGCCTGCTCGACCTGAACGCGCGTGAGCTGCCGATTCGCCCTGACGTGGTCGGCGCCACGCTGTCGCTGGCGCCCGAACAGCGCATCAAGCTGATCGGACCGGAGCCATTGGCCCTCGAACAACAGATGGAAACCAGCGGCTCCTGAGCGAGCCGGCAAGTCCGCCCCACAGCCCCGCCAACCGAGATCCTGCGATGACGCCCACCGACGCCAAGCGCCCGCTACAGTTGAACGACCAAGGCCAGCTGCGCCATTTTCTCTCCCTCGACGGCCTGCCGCGCGAGTTGCTCACCGAGATCCTGGACACTGCCGATTCATTCCTCGAAGTCGGCGCACGGGCGGTGAAGAAGGTTCCACTGCTGCGCGGCAAAACCGTCTGCAACGTGTTCTTCGAGAACTCCACGCGCACCCGCACGACCTTCGAACTGGCGGCGCAGCGGTTGTCGGCAGACGTTATCACGCTGAACGTCTCGACCTCCTCCACGAGCAAGGGCGAGACCCTGACCGACACGCTGCGCAACCTGGAAGCCATGGCCGCGGACATGTTCGTGGTGCGCCACGCCGACTCCGGCGCCGCCCATTTCATCGCCGAGCACGTCAGCCCGGAGGTCGCGGTGATCAATGGCGGCGACGGGCGCCATGCGCACCCGACCCAGGGCATGCTCGACATGCTCACCATCCGCCGCCACAAAGGCAGCTTCGAAAACCTCTCGGTCGCCATCGTCGGCGACATTCTGCATTCGCGGGTGGCGCGCTCGAACATGCTGGCCCTGAAGACACTGGGCTGCCCGGACATCCGCGTCATCGCGCCGAAGACCCTGCTGCCCGAGGGCATCGAGCAATACGGTGTGCACGTGTTCAACGACATGAACGAGGGACTGCGCGATGTCGACGTGGTGATCATGCTACGCCTGCAGCGCGAGCGCATGCAGGGCGGCCTGCTGCCCAGCGAAGGGGAGTTCTACAAACTCTACGGCCTGAACACCCAGCGTCTCGCACTGGCCAAGCCCGACGCCATCGTCATGCACCCGGGCCCGATCAACCGCGGCGTGGAGATCGAGTCGGCGGTAGCCGACGGCCCGCAATCGGTGATCCTCAATCAGGTCACCTATGGCATCGCCATTCGCATGGCCGTGCTGTCCATGGCGATGAGCGGCCAGGCGGCGCAGCGCCAGATCGATTCTGAATCCGTATCCGAGGAGCAGCAGTGATGGTGGCAACCCGAATCCTCGGCGCACACGTGATCGACCCCGTCAGCGGGCGCAACGAAATCGCCGATATCTACCTGCAGCACAACAAGATCGCCGCCATCGGCCAGGCGCCAGCCGGCTTCGAAGCACAACAGACAATCGACGCACAGGGTCTGACCGCCGCACCCGGCCTGGTCGATCTTGCGGTAGCCCTGCGCGAGCCCGGGTACAGCCGCAAAGGCAGCATTGCCAGCGAAACCCTGGCGGCAGCGGCCGGCGGCATCACCAGCCTGTGCTGCCCGCCGCAAACGCGACCGGTGCTGGATACCGCGGCAGTCACCGAACTGATCCTCGATCGCGCCCGTGAGTCGGGCCATGCCAAGGTGTTCCCCATCGGCGCGCTGACGCGCAACCTGGCCGGTGAGCAGCTTTCCGAGTTGGTCGCGCTGCGTGAAGCCGGCTGCGTCGCGTTCGGCAACGGCCTTACCGAATTTGCCAGCAATCGCAACCTGCGCCGTGCGCTGGAGTACGCGGCCACCTTCGATCTGACGGTGATTTTCCACTCCCAGGACCGCGACTTGGCCGAAGGCGGGCTTGCTCACGAAGGCGCCGCCGCCAGTTTCCTCGGTCTGTCGGGGATTCCGGAGACCGCGGAGACCGTAGCACTGGCACGCAATCTACTGCTGGTCGAGCGCTCCGGCGTGCGCGCGCATTTCGCCCAGCTGACCAGCGCCCGTGGCGCGGAGATGATCGCCCAGGCACAGGCTCGCGGCCTGCCGGTGACGGCCGACGTGGCGATGTATCAGCTGATCCTCACCGATGAAGCGCTGCACGGTTTCTCCAGCCTGTATCACGTGCAGCCACCATTGCGCAGCGCAGCGGATCGCGATGGCCTGCGTGAGGCAGTCAAGGCCGGCGTCATCTCGGCGATTTCCAGCCATCACCAGCCACACGAGGCCGATGCCAAACTGGCCCCGTTCGGCGAAACCGAACCGGGCATCAGCAGTGCCGAAATCCTGCTGCCACTGGCGCTGACATTGGTGGACGACGGCTTGCTCGACCTGCCGACCCTGCTGGCGCGCCTGACCAGCGGTCCCGCTGCAGCACTACGCCTGCCGACCAGCGCCCTGCAAGCTGGCCAGCCGGCGGACCTGGTGCTGTTCGATCGACACAGCTCGACGCTGGTCGGCGAGCGCTGGTATTCCAAAGGCCGCAACTGCCCGTTCATGGGCCACTGCCTGCCGGGCGCGGTGCGTTACACCATCGTCGACGGCCACATCAGCTTCGAAGGCTGACGCGAAAGATCTGCGCAGGCTGGACATCAACCCGTCCATGCCTGCCAGATTTCTAAAGTGTTTCCTGCCCTACCCGTTCAGCTCCGCGCCAGATTGCGCTCGGATATCTGCGAGTTCAGCGTCCAGAAGTCGTAAAGCACACCGATAAAGAACAAGCCACCGGTGAACAGGTAAAGGATTCCTGTGATCCACTTACCCTGATACATGCGGTGCACGCCGAATACACCGAGGAAGGTCAGCAGTATCCAGCCGACCGTGTAATCGATGGGCCCCGGCTGGAAGCGCATGTCCGCTTCACGATCCATCGATGGAATCAGAAACAGGTCGATGATCCAGCCGACGAAGAACAGGCCGAGGGTGAAGAACCAGATGGTGCCAGTGATGGGTTTGCCGTAGTAGAAGCGGTGGGAGCCTAGAAAACCGAATATCCACAGGAGATAGCCGATCAGCGTGCTATGGGTGTTCTGCTGCATCCGAACCTCGATGTGCGATTGATGAGTGACGTCCAGCTTATCCGATAATGCGCCTGAACTGCCCCGCCAGACGGGCCTTGCCGCCATACGCAACCGTGATACTGTATATGCAAACAGTATCACGGCCACCATGATGCAATTGATCGACAAACTCAGCGTGCTCGCCGACGCGGCCAAATATGACGTTTCCTGCGCCAGCAGCGGCGCGCCGAAGCGCAGCTCGAAGGGCAAGATCGGACTCGGCGCCACCAATGGCATGGGCATCTGCCACAGCTTCACGCCGGATGGGCGCTGTGTCGCGCTGCTAAAGATCCTGCTGACCAACTTCTGCCTGTACGACTGCCAGTACTGCGTCAATCGCCGCTCCAGCGATGTACCGCGGGCGCGCTTCACGCCGGAAGAAGTGGTCAGCCTGACGCTCGACTTCTACCGCCGCAACTGCATCAGCGGCCTGTTTCTCAGCTCCGGCATCATTCGCTCGGCGGACTACACCATGGAACAGCTGGTGCGGGTCGCCAGGCTGCTGCGTGAGGAGCATGAGTTTCGCGGCTACATCCACCTCAAGACCATTCCCGATGCCGACCCACTGCTGATCGCCGAAGCCGGCCGCTACGCCGACCGGCTCAGCGTGAACATCGAACTACCGACCGAAACCAGCCTGATCCGCCTGGCTCCGGAAAAGCAGGTGGTGACCATCAAGCAGGCCATGCACACCATTCACCAGGGCGAAACCGAGGCCAGCGTGGAGAAACGGGCACCGCGCTTCGCACCCGCCGGGCAGAGCACGCAGATGATCGTCGGCGCCGACAACACCGACGACAGCACCATCCTGCAGACGGCCCAGTCGTTGTACGGCAGCTACCGGCTGCGCCGGGTCTACTATTCGGCATTCAGCCCGATTCCGCACAGCCCCAACACCGTGCCGTTCGCGGCGCCACCGCTGATGCGCGAGCATCGCCTGTATCAGGCCGACTTCCTCATGCGCGGCTACGGCTTCAAGGCCGGCGAACTGCTCAGCGGGCCAGGCAACCTCGCACTGGATATCGACCCGAAGCTCGCTTGGGCGCTGGCGCACCGCGAACAGTTTCCGGTGGACCTCAACCGCGCCGAGCCAACGATGATCGCCCGCATCCCCGGCATCGGCATGCTCAGCGCAAAACGCCTGGTGGATCTGCGCCGGCAGAAGCGCATTCGCTTCGAGGATCTGACCCGTCTGCGCTGCTCGCTCGAGAAAGCCAAACCCTTCGTCATCACACAGGACTACCGACCAAGCCTGGCAGGACAGGAGTCGGCCATGCTGCGCCAGCACCTGCGCGACACACCCGCGCAACTGGCGCTCTGGTAATGCTCACGGTGCGCTTCGATGGAAGCTTCCAGGCGTGGCGAAGTCGCGCCCGCGCGCTGCTGCAGAGCCGCGTCGCACCACATGAAGTGAACTGGGCAAGCGACGACGAAGCGACAGGGCTGTTCGACGATCCCTCGCCTGCACTTTCAGCGGAAAGCGGACCGCGCATTCGCGTCCCCCGACAGCTGCTGGACGAACTCGAAATGGCCGCGCGCTATCGCACCGAGCAGCGCTGGAGCCTGCTGTATCGCGTGCTCTGGCGGGTCTCCCAGGGCGACTCGAGTGCGCGAATGGTCGGCGACATCGATGGCAGCGAGCTGCATGGGCGAATCAAGGCAGTCCGTCGCGAGGCCCACCACCTGCATGCCTTTCTTCGCTTCAGCCCACTGCAGGCCAATGACGGGCCGCAACACGTCGCCTGGTTCGAACCTGCGCATGACGTACTGCCCTGGGCGGCAGGGCATTTCACTGAACGGATGGGTGGCAACAGCTGGCTGATTGCGACGCCGGAAGAAGGGGTTTGCTGGGATGGCCGGGAGATGTACTACACCCGCCCCTGTCCACCACAGTGGCGACAGCTGGCGCAGAACGCAGCGGACCCCGGCGGCGAGCTATGGAAGGCGTATTACGAGAGCACGTTCAACCCGGCCCGACTGAACCGCGGCGTACTGGAGAGCAACCTGCCTGTGCGTTTCTGGAAGAACCTTCCTGAAGGCATGTTGATCCCGCAACTCATGAGCCGCGCGCGTGCCGGCGCGCAGCGTGACGGCCAGGCCGAGCGCGTCGCCGCGAGAAGCGGAAAGCGCATCGGCCGGGATGCAAAACAGCCCGACTAGCGGAAGCTGCGGCCTGGATCGTCTTCACTGACCTCAAGGCTCAGACCCTGCGACACGCTGGTCAGATGCTCGCCATCGGTTTCCGATCCCAGCTTGATCAGCAGACGCAGGTCGTTGGCCGAGTCGGCGTGCAACAACGCATCTTCGTAGGTGATTTCGCCCTGCACGTAGAGGTTGTACAGCGCCTGATCGAAAGTCTGCATGCCCAGTTCGGTGGAGCGCTTCATCAGCGACTTGAGCTCATGCACCTCGCCCTTGCGGATCAGGTCGGCCGCCAGCGGCGTATTGATCAGCACCTCGATCACCGCCCGCCGCCCCTTGCCGTCGGGCGTCGGCACCAGTTGCTGGGCGACGATGGCCTTGAGGTTGAGCGACAGATCCATCCACACCTGGTTGTGACGATCAGGCGGGAAGAAGTTGATGATGCGGTCCAGCGCCTGGTTGGCGTTGTTGGCGTGCAATGTCGCCAGGCACAGGTGGCCGGTTTCGGCGAAGGCCACGGCGTAGTCCATGGTTTCACGGGTACGGATCTCGCCGATGAGGATCACGTCCGGGGCCTGGCGCAGGGTGTTCTTCAGGGCCACCTCGAACGAGCTGGTATCGATACCGACCTCGCGCTGGGTGACGATGCAGTTCTGATGCTGGTGGATGAATTCGATCGGGTCTTCGATGGAGATGATGTGCCCGCTGGAGTTCTTGTTGCGGTAGCCAATCATCGAAGCCAATGAAGTCGACTTGCCGGTACCGGTGGCGCCGACGAACAGCACCAGCCCGCGCTTGGTCATCGACAGCTTCTTGAGGACATCCGGCAGCTTGAGTTCTTCGATGGTCGGAATGTTGGTTTCGATACGCCGCAGCACCATGCCGGCGAGATTGCGCTGGTAGAACGCACTGACCCGGAAACGGCCGATACCGCGGGCGCTGATGGCGAAGTTGCACTCGTGGTTCTCGGTGAACTCGCGGCGCTGTTGCTCGTTCATCACACCGTGCACGGTCTCGCGGGTCATTTCCGGCGACATCGCCGTCTTGCTGACCGGCATGATCTTGCCGTTGACCTTCATCGAAGGCGGCACGCCTGCGGTGATGAACAGATCGGAGCCGCCCTTTTCCACCATCAGGCGCAGAAGTTTCTCGAATTCCATCGTCGTACTCGCAATCGTGGCAAGCGCCGCATCGGGCGGCGCCCGGTAGTTGTCAGGCGTTTAGAAGTTCTCTGGCTGCTTGGCCTTTTCCTTGGCGCTGTCTCGCGAGATCAGCCCTTTGGCGAGCAGTCCCTTGAGGCACGAGTCGAGGGTCTGCATGCCCAGCGAGCCGCCGGTCTGGATCGAGGAATACATCTGCGCCACCTTGTCCTCGCGAATCAGGTTACGGATCGCCGGCGTGCCGATCATGATCTCGTGGGCCGCCACACGACCGCCGCCGACCTTCTTCAGCAGGGTCTGCGAGATCACCGCCTGCAGCGATTCGGAGAGCATCGAGCGGACCATGGACTTTTCTTCGGCCGGGAACACGTCGACCACACGGTCGATGGTCTTGGCGGCGGAGGTGGTGTGCAGGGTGCCGAACACCAGGTGACCGGTTTCCGCAGCGGTCAGCGCCAGGCGGATGGTTTCCAGGTCGCGCATTTCGCCGACGAGAATGATGTCCGGGTCTTCACGCAGGGCCGAACGCAACGCCTCGGAGAAGCCCAGAGTGTCACGATGGACCTCGCGCTGGTTGACCAGGCACTTCTTCGATTCGTGAACGAATTCGATAGGGTCTTCGATGGTGAGGATGTGGTGGTACTTGGTGTTGTTCAGGTAATCGAGCATCGCCGCCAGGGTGGTCGACTTGCCCGAGCCGGTCGGCCCGGTGACCAGCACCAGCCCGCGCGGCACATCGGTGATCTTGCGGAACACCTCGCCCATCCCCAGGTCTTCCATGGTCAGCACCTTGGACGGAATGGTCCGGAACACCGCGCCGGAACCGCGATTCTGGTTGAACGCGTTGACGCGAAAACGCGCCACGCCCGGCACTTCGAACGAGAAGTCGGTTTCCAGGAATTCCTCGAAATCCTTGCGCTGCTTGTCGTTCATGATGTCGTAGATCAGCGCATGCACCTGCTTGTGGTCCATGGCCGGCAGGTTGAT
The DNA here is from genome assembly GCF_000935215.1 of Stutzerimonas stutzeri. GTDB lineage: Bacteria > Pseudomonadota > Gammaproteobacteria > Pseudomonadales > Pseudomonadaceae > Stutzerimonas. The sequence goes on along the minus strand of NZ_JXXD01000143.1, from coordinate 67,254 downwards.
TCGCCGCACGTCGCCATCGACGCGGATCATCGGCGGCAGGCCGGCGGAAAGGTGCAAATCCGACGCACCCTGCTTGGCGCTGAAGGCCAGCAGTTCTGTGATATCCATGGGACTCCCCAATTACAAGCAAGCAGGTAGAATGCCGCGCAGACCCAAGGCGGCGGCGCAAGTAATGTCCACGATAGAGAAGAATATTGCAAAGGTCGCAGCGCGCATCCGTGAGGCGGCGCAAGCTGTGGGACGCGACCCTGCATCGGTCGGCCTGCTGGCGGTGAGCAAGACCCAGCCAGCCGCCGCCATTCGCGAGGCCGCCGAAGCCGGCGTGCGCGATTTCGGCGAGAACTATCTGCAGGAAGCGCTGGACAAGCAAGCCGAACTGAGCGAGCTGCCGCTGGTCTGGCACTTCATCGGCCCCATCCAGTCGAACAAGACCAAATCCATCGCCGAACACTTCGACTGGGTGCACTCGGTGGATCGCCTGAAGATCGCCCAGCGCCTGTCCGATCAACGTCCAGCCGAACTGCCGCCACTGAATATATGCCTGCAGGTGAATGTCAGCGGCGAGGCGAGCAAATCCGGCTGCGCGCCAGAAGAACTGCTACAGCTGGCGCAGGCCGTCGCCGCGATGCCGCGTCTGCGCCTGCGTGGACTGATGTGCATTCCCGCACCAAGCGAAGACCCCGCAGAGCAGCGCGCCGCCTTTGCCCGCCTGCGCGCATTGCGCGATGAAGATGAACTGCCACTGACACTGGATACGCTGTCCATGGGCATGAGCCAGGACCTCGAAGCGGCCATTGCCGAAGGCGCGACCTGGGTCCGCATCGGCACCGCACTGTTCGGCGCCCGCGACTACGGGCGCCCTCAATAAAGGAATCGCTATGACCTCACCCCGCATCGCCTTTATCGGCGCCGGCAACATGGCTGCCAGTCTGATCGGCGGACTGCGCGCCCAGGGCGTCGCAGCGGACGCCATTCGCGCCAGCGATCCAGGCGCCGAACAGCGCGCGAAAATCAGCGCCGAGCATGGCATCCAGACGTTCGCGCAGAACGCCGATGCATTGGCCGGCGCCGATGTGGTGGTGCTGTCGGTCAAGCCCCAGGTGATGCAGGCGGTCTGTCAGGATCTGACTCCTCATCTGGCCCACGGCCCCCTGATCGTCTCGATCGCCGCCGGCATCAGCTGCGACAGCCTGCAGCGCTGGCTGGGCCCGCGCCCTCAGGCGATCGTGCGTTGCATGCCCAACACGCCGGCCTTGCTACGCCAAGGCGTCAGCGGCCTGTTCGCCAATGCCCAGGTCAGCGACATGCAGAAACAGCAGGCCGAACAGCTGCTATCGGCCGTCGGTATCGCGCTGTGGCTCGAAGAAGAGCGCCTGATCGATGCGGTAACCGCCGTTTCCGGTAGCGGTCCGGCCTATTTCTTCCTGCTGATCGAGGCGATGACGGTGGCCGGTGAGCAGCTCGGCCTGCCCCGCGAGACCGCCGCGCAACTGACCATGCAGACCGCGCTGGGCGCAGCTCGCATGGCGTGTGAAAGCGATGTCGATGCCGCCGAACTGCGGCGTCGCGTCACCTCGCCGAACGGAACCACCGAAGCGGCGATCAAAGCCTTCCAGGCGGGCGGCTTCGAGCAACTGGTGCAGCAGGCGCTGAACGCCGCCGCACAACGCTCGGCCGAACTGGCCGAACAACTGGGTCAATAGGGTCTGTTGACGTTTCGTTCGCGGCCGCGCCGGCGCCTGTTCTTGCACGAGGCAAGGCATGAGGAGAGAAGTTTGGTCGTTCCAAATGAGCGACGAATAACGCCGCACCGCGCAAAAACAGGCCCGGCCCTTCGGGTTGCGCGGCAAATGGCGCCATGCGGCGTTGCGGGACTTGGCAAGGGAACCACCATTACCTGCGTCCCGCGCCTGCGGAACGCCGCCCGGCCATGGCGCCATTTGGCGCAGCAACGTGGCTTGCGACGAAACGGGAACAGACCCTAGGATACGGCGCAGGTTTTCCGGAGAGACTCGATGTTCAAGCCGCACAGATTGTCGCTGTTGGTCGCCGCTGCCGTGCTGGCGGGCTGTCAGGCCGTCAACACCACCAGCGGCGGCGCCGTAGGCGTCGACCGCAAGCAGTACATGTTCAGCATGCTGTCGACCGAGCAGGTCAACCAGATGTACGCCCAGTCTTATCAAGAGACGCTCAGTGCGGCGTCAAGCAAGGGTGTGCTGGAGAAAAACAGCGCAATCACCAAGCGGGTCAACGGTATTGCCCAGCGGCTGATCGCCAAGGTGCCGGTGTTCCGCCCCGATGCCGCGCAATGGAACTGGGAGGTCAACGTCATCGACAGCCCGGAGCTTAACGCCAACTGCGGCCCGGGCGGCAAGATCATCTTCTACACCGGCCTGATCGAGAAGCTGAAGCTCACCGACGACGAGATCGCGGCCGTGATGGGCCACGAGATCGCCCACGCATTGCGCGAGCACGGTCGCGAAGCCATGTCCAAGGCCTATGGCGTGCAGATGGCGACGCAGCTGGGGTCGGCCATGGGCGTCGGTACCGGCGGCCTGCAACTGGCGAACATGGGTGTGGAATATCTGATGACGCTGCCCAACAGCCGCGGCAACGAGAACGAAGCGGATCTGATCGGCCTGGAGCTCGCGGCGCGCGCGGGCTACAACCCGAATGCGGCGATCACGCTGTGGGAGAAGATGGCTTCGGCCGGTGGTTCGGCACCGCCCGAGTTCATGAGCACGCACCCGTCGTCCACCACCCGCACCGCGGCGTTGAAGACGAATATTCCGAAAGTGATGCCGCTCTACGAACAGGCCCGCAGCGGCCGTTGAGCGATGACCTGTCGCCGGCCGTTCAGGCCGGCGACAGCAGCGTCGAAAGGGGTGTCTCGATACCCAGTTGCTGATGCACGCCTTCGAGGTCGATGAGCGTGTGGATTTCCTCGATATCGCCAGCCGGGTTCAGCGTCCAGACGCTCATCACGGCGATCGCGAGAATCTTGTCGGCGACCGAGTAGCCGAACAGCGGCGTCGCCAGCGTTCCCATCGCCGTGCTTGAGGTGACCACCTTGTGGCCCTCGCATATGCACTCATCCACCACCACTTCCAGATCCGGCATGGCTGTACGCACATTGCGCACGAGCTCGGCGAAACCTGCGCTGTTCAGCGGCTGGCCGATGAATGAACCCTTGTAGGCGAAATACTTGCTCTGCATCTGTTCGGAAAGGGCCAGGCGGCCCTTGTTCCAGCTCAGATCGATATGGTTGCAGACTCGTTTCTTGCGTCCATCCGCTGACATGCAGCCTGATCTCCTCGGGGCGCTGATGTGCGCTGCGGTAGCGCACTCTATCAGCTCCCCGGTGGCGCAGATTTGCGCTGGGTATCAGCCTGAGACAATCGTGCTCATGGACAGCGCCTGATAGCCGGCGTACAGCGCGAGTGCGGCAAAGCCGGCCGCGGCGACCCGGCGGATCAGCGTCAACGGCAGGCGGTCGGCGGCGAAGTGGCTGATCAGCACCACCGGAACGTTGGCCAGCAGCATGCCGACCGTGGTGCCGAGGATGACCAGAATGAATTCCGGATACTGTGCGGCGAGCATCACCGTCGCGACCTGGGTCTTGTCGCCCATCTCGGCAATGAAGAAGGCGATCGTTGTCGCGACGAAGGGGCCGTAGGCGCGGCCCAGCTTGGCATCGTCGTCATCCAGTTTGTCCGGCACCAGCGTCCACAGCGCGACCGCGGCGAAGCTTGCCGCCAGTATCCAGCTCAGCGCCACCGGCGAAAGCAGGCTCGATACCCAGCTGCCGACCGCGCCGGCGGCGGCATGGTTGGCCAGTGTAGCGACGACGATGCCCCAGATTATCGGCCACGGTCGCCGATAACGCGCCGCCAGCAGCAGCGCGAGCAACTGCGTCTTGTCGCCGATTTCGGCGAGCGCAACGATCAGGGTGGGGACGAAAAACGATTCCAAGCGGCATTCCTTTAGGGCGGGTCGACAGATTCACCATGACATGCGCAGCCTGCCCGCCCGGGTCAGGTGTACATGTCATGGGTCTTGTCAAACCTGGCCTGGCGTATCGTTACGCGCTGGCCGGTCGCATGCGCCATGGTCTGCGGACCAAGTATGTTGACGCATGCCGGACGAGCAGGGCGCTCGTCGGAGACTACTCCCCCAAGGACGGCGGCGAGTTTGCCGCAACCGGCCGGTCGGTGCAACCGCCGGTCGCTGGCATCAGGGGCGCACGGCGCGGTAGATACGGAAGCCGTCGCGCTCGGCAAGCGTGTGACAGGGGCCAAGATGCTGCTCGACCAAGGGGGGATACCTGAGGAACGCGTTGGCTACCAGGCGCAGCTCGCCACCGCTGACCAGGTGCTCGGCGGCGCGCTCGATCAGCGCCTCGCTGGCCCGGTAGCTGGTGTGCACGCCTTGGTGGAACGGCGGGTTGCTGACGATCGCCGCCAGGTGTCGTGGCGCGGCGTCGATGCCATCCCCGGCAATCACTTCAGCTTCGAGTCCGTTCGCGGCGAGCGTCCTGCGGCTGCTCTCGATGGCGAAGGCGTCCACATCCAGCAGCAGCAGATTGCTTTGCGGATAGCGACGCTTGAGCGTGGCGCCGAGAATGCCGGCCCCACAGCCGAAGTCGAGCACGCGCCCACTTGGGAGGTCATCGAGATGCTCGAGCAGCAGGGCGCTGCCGACATCCAGGCGACCATGGCTGAACACGCCGGGCAGGCTGATGACCTGCAACGGGCCGTCCGCCAGCTCGAGGGTGAAATGGTGCGCCAGGGCGTCGAGCTCCGGTACGCTCGGCGCCTGCTCGATGTCGACCTGCCAGAGCTGGCAGTGGCGGGCGCTGTCGAGTTTGCGGGCGCGGCCCAGGCTGGTTAGCTGCTTGGCGGCACGCTCGACGCCGGCTCGTTTTTCGCCGACCAGGTACAGCTGGCGACCTTCAAGGTGCGCCGCCAGTGCTTGCAGCAGATAGTCGGTCAGTTCGCGGGATTTTGGCAGGAATAGCACGGCGGCTTCGAAGTCGCCCTGTGGTGGAGAGACGCCGAAGCTGCAACGTCCGCTGAAGCGCTTGTTCAGCAGTTGCTGTTCGCCTGCGTGCCAGCTCCAGCCGACAGCGCTTTCGAGCTGACCCAGCAGGTCGTCCGCGGGCAGGCCTGCCAGCAATAGCCGCCCTTGAAACAACCCAGTCTTACGCAGCAGCACTTCGCTTCGAGGGTCCATCGGCGTCTCCCTGAAAAAGTCCGGGAGCTTAGGGGCTATGGGCTATTGCTCGCAAGCTGGGCAAGGCTATTGCCTGCAGGCCTGAACTCAGTTCACCTGACGAATCGGCGCGCCAGCGAAGAAAGCCGTCGCGTTCTCGGCCAACTGGCCGACGATCCGCTGACGTGCCTCCCGACTGCCCCATGCGCTGTGCGGGGTGATGATCAGGCGCGGCAGGTCCGGGGCCAACAGCGGGTTGTCGTCGCTTGGCGGCTCACTGGTCAGCACATCGGTAGCGGCTCCGCCCAAATGACCGTGGCGCAGCGCGTCGGCCAGCGCCTGTTCGTCGACCAGACCGCCGCGGGCGGCGTTGATCAGGAACGCGCTCGGCTTCATCAATTGCAGTTCGCGCGCACCGATCAGATTGCGCGTCTGCTCGGTCAGTGGGCAGTGCAGCGTCAGGGCGTCCACCTGCGGCAGTAGTTCTTCCAGGTCCAGACGCTCCGGGCGCTTTGGTCGCCCCGGCAGGTTGCCGACCAGCACGCGCATGCCGAATGCCTCGGCCAATCGAGACACCGCGCTGCCGAGTTCGCCATGGCCTAGCAGGCCAAGGGTCTTGCCTTCCAGCTCGACGATGGGGAAGTCCAGCAGGCAGAACTGGCCGCTTTCCTGCCAGCGGCCGCGGGCGACCGCCGCCTGGTAGTCGGGCAGGCGCGTGGCCAATGCCAGCAACAACATCAGCGTGTGCTGAGCAACGGTCGGGGTGCCGTAGGCCTGGCAGTTGCAGACAACGATGTCGCGTTCGCCGGCAGCTTGCAGGTCAATATTGTTGACCCCTGTGGCCGAGACCAGGATCAGCTTGAGATCGGGGCAGGCCGCCAGGGTGTCTGCATTCAGCGCCACCTTGTTGACGATGGCCACCTGCGCGCCACGCAGACGCTCGACAATCTGATCCGCCGTGCTTTGCTCATGCAACACGAGCTCGCCGAACGCGTCCTGCAGCGGGGTCAGATCGAGGTCACCTTGGTCGAGCGGAGAAAGATCGAGGAAAACGGCGCGACTGGACATCAACTGTACCTTTCGAAGAAGCCGGGGCTGGTCGACAATGAAACCCGGCATTATGTGGAGAGCGGATTGTGTACTGGATGGAATTTATGACCGTGGCGCTGGTGCATCTACTCGCAGTGGCGAGTCCCGGGCCGGATTTCGCGGTGGTGGTGCGCGAAAGCGTAACCCAGGGGCGGCGCACTGGAAGTTGGACAGCATTGGGCGTTGGCTGCGGGATATTCGTGCACGTCGCCTACTCTTTGCTTGGCATTGGCCTGATCGTCTCGCAGTCGATTGTGCTGTTCAACCTCTTCAAGTGGCTGGCGGCTGGCTATCTGCTCTATCTCGGTTGGCGTGCCCTGCGTGCACGGCCGATGAACCTGGATGTGGAGGATGGCGCGAGTGCGCGGGCAAATCGCTCGGCGTGGCAGGCGTTCGCTGTTGGCTTCGTCACCAACGGTCTGAATCCCAAAGCCACGCTGTTCTTTCTCTCGTTATTCACAGTAGTGATCAGTCCTGATACGCCGCTGTTGGTGCAGGCCGGTTACGGCGTCTACCTCGCCGGCGCCACTGCGCTGTGGTTTCTGCTGGTGGCCTGGCTGTTCAGTCGAGGCCGCGTGCGTGCTGGCTTTGCGCGAATGGGTCACTGGTTTGATCGGCTCACTGGCGCGGTACTGATCGGTCTTGGTGTACGTCTGGCCGTCAGCGAGATCGGTTAACACGCTGAAACGAGGTGCGCGGAAAATAATCCTTTGGACTGATTTTGCATGGGGGCGGACGCTCTAGAGTGCTGCTTACAACTCCAACAAGAACAGGATGCCCCTCATGCTGCAGACCCGTGTCATCAAGCCCGCGGCGAACGCCTATCAATATCCCTTGTTGATCAAGCGCCTGCTGTTGTCCGGCGTGCGCTACGAGCGCACCCGCGAGATCGTCTACCGTGACCAGCTGCGTTACGACTACCGTACCCTGAATCAACGTGTTGCCCGGTTGGCCAACGTGCTGACCGAAGCTGGTGTCAAAGCGGGCGACACCGTGGCGGTGATGGATTGGGACAGCCATCGTTATCTGGAATGCATGTTCGCCATACCGATGATTGGCGCAGTGGTACACACCATCAACGTGCGGCTCTCGCCGGACCAGATTCTCTACACCATGAACCATGCCGATGACCGCTTCGTGCTGGTCAACAGCGAATTCGTGCCGCTATACCAGGCGATCGCCGGTCAGCTGACCACGGTACAGAAGACGCTGTTGCTCACCGATGGCAGCGAGCACGACGTTGGCCTGCCCGACTGCATCGGCGAATACGAAAGCCTGCTGGCCGCTGCTGCACCGAGCTACGACTTTCCCGATTTCGACGAGGATTCGGTCGCCACGACCTTCTACACCACCGGTACCACTGGCAACCCCAAGGGAGTTTACTTCACGCATCGCCAGCTGGTGCTGCACACCCTCGCAGCAGCTGTGACCGTCGGCTGCCGCGAGAATCCGCAGCTGATGGGCTCGGGTGACGTCTATATGCCGATCACGCCGATGTTCCATGTGCACGCCTGGGGCCTGCCCTATGTGGCCACCATGCTGGGCCTCAAGCAGGTTTATCCAGGCCGTTACGATCCCGAGTATCTGATCGAGCTGTGGCGGCGCGAGCAGGTGACTTTCTCCCATTGCGTACCGACTATCGTGCAGATGCTGCTCAACGCCAAGGCGGCCCAGGGCACCGATTTCAAAGGCTGGAAAATCACCATCGGCGGTAGCGCACTGACTCGTGGCCTCTACGACCAGGCCAAGGCCTGCGGCATGAGCCTGATCGCTGCCTACGGCATGTCCGAGACCTGCCCGCTGATATCCGGGGCGCACATCAACGACGAGCTGCTTGAGGCTGACGAAGACAGCCGCAGTACCTTCCACCTCAAGGCCGGTGTTCCGGTGGTGCTGGTCGATGCGGCGATTCAGGCCGCCGACGGCAGCTTTCTGCCCGCAGACGGTACCTCACAGGGCGAACTGGTATTGCGCGCGCCGTGGCTGACGCAGGGCTATTACAACGAGCCGGAGAAGAGCGAAGAGTTGTGGGCCGATGGTTGGCTGCACACCGGCGACGTCGCGGTGATCGACGAGATGGCCAATATCGAGATTCGCGACCGCATCAAGGACGTGATCAAAACGGGCGGTGAATGGCTGTCATCCCTCACCCTAGAAGGGCTGATCAGTCGTCACGAGGCGGTGCGCGACGTCGCCGTGGTCGGTGTGCCGGACGAGCGCTGGGGCGAGCGCCCCTTTGCTCTGGTGGTTCTGGCAGAAGGCCGTGCTTTGAGCGCTGATGAGCTACATGCCTTCCTCGAGCCGGCGGTAGCCGAAGGGCATATCAACAAATGGGCGATCCCCAAGCAGATCGCCGTGGTATCCGAAATACCCAAGACGAGTGTCGGGAAGCTGGACAAGAAGCGCATCCGTAGCGAAATAGCACGCTGGCAGGACGAAGCTGCTTCACCGAAGACCTTGACCAGCTGAGCCGCTGCTGCCTGTGACCCAGGTGTCCAGCAGGGCTGCACGAGGCTCTGCCGGATGCCCAAAGGTGTGCGGCTTTCCATTTCGGATCAGCCATCGGTAGTTGGCCAATGACACAATCGGCACCGGCTGCGCACCGGCGTAGCAAGAAATTGCCGAAATAGAGGACCTCATGGCCGTCACTCAACCGATGCTGATCCGCGAAACCTTCCCCGTCGGGCCTTTGCAGTGCAACTGCACGATTATCGGTGACCCGGTAAGCAAGACGGCCATCGTGGTCGATCCAGGTGGCGACCCGGAGCTGATCATGGCGCGACTGGAGGCTCATGGCCTGAAAGTGGTGAGCATCATCCATACCCATGCGCATCTGGATCACTTTCTGGCTTCGGGACAGATGAAGGAAAAGACCGGCGCCACGCTGCATCTGCACAAGGCTGATCAGTTTCTCTGGGACAACCTGGAAATGCAGTGCCGCATGTTCGGTGTGCCGTATACGCCGGTGCCAGGGCCTGATAAGTGGCTGGCCGATGACGAGGAACTGGCCTGCGGTTGCGGTGTGGCGTTGCACACTCCGGGGCATACGCCAGGCTCGATGAGTTTCTGGTTCGCTGACGCCAAGCTGTTGATCGCCGGCGATACACTGTTCCGTCGCGGTATCGGGCGTACCGACCTTTGGGGTGGGGACTACTCGAGCATCGAGCGCTCCATCAAGCAGCGACTCTACTCGCTCGACGAAGAGGCCACCGTGGTGACTGGCCATGGTCCGGACACTCGTCTGGGAGACGAGATGCGCGAGAATCCTTTCGTTCGCGCCTGAATGCCTGGCCGTTGGACAGGTTCTGTTGCACGGTTCCTATCCTTGGTAGTGGTCGGTGGTAATCTAGCGCCGCATTCAGGGCTGCGCTCGCAAGGGCTGGGGGACTGCCCTGGTAACTGACAAGAGAAGGAAGTAACTATGAAAATGCTGAACATGACCGCTCTGGCTGCAGGCGTCGCCCTGTTGGTCGGTTGCACCACCAACCCCTATACCGGCGAGCAGCAGGCTGGAAAAGCGGGTGTTTATGGCGGTATCGGTGCCGTCAGCGGCGCGGTCATCGGTGCTGCGACTTCCAGCAAGAAAGATCGCACCAAGGGCGCGTTGATCGGTGCAGCGGTCGGTGGTGCGGCTGCCGGTGGCTATGGCTACTACGTCGACACCCAGGAGGCCAAGCTGCGCCAGACGTTGCAGGGCACCGGTGTTCAGGTTCAGCGCAATGGTGACAACCTGACGCTGATCATGCCCGGCAACATCACCTTCGCCAGCAACTCGGCGGATATCTCCAGCAGCTTCTACCCGACCCTGAATTCCCTGGTGCAGGTGTTCAAGGAGTTCAACAAGAACGGCGTCGATATCGTCGGCCACACCGACAGCACCGGCTCCCTGCAGCTGAATCAGGACCTGTCCAACCGCCGCGCCCAGAGTGTTGCTTCCTACCTGGTCGGCAATGGTGTGGCCGCTTCGCGGATTTCTTCCTACGGTGCCGGCCCCAGGCAGCCGATCGCCAGCAACGATACAGCTGCCGGTCGCGCGCAGAACCGCCGCGTCGAGATCAACCTGCGTCCGCTGTAAGCATTCATAGGCCGCGGGGCTGCAACGGCCTCGCGGGCGTCGAAATTCAGACGCCATAATTCCGTTTATCTCTGCTTCCATTGAACCTCTCTGCGCTATTCGTATCTGACATTCGATAGCACGCCAGTTGTGGCACAGAGGAGGTCGAATGGATGATCGTACCGCTCTCCATTCCCGCAGGTCCTGGTTGCCATTATTGGTCGCTCTGGCCCTGATGGCGGGCCTGGGTGGATGGATCGGCTGGCAGTGGCATGTCCAGGAACAGCGCAGCAAGGTCGAGCAGGAGCAGCGCTTCACCTTCGCTGTGGATGACATCGAACACACGCTACGCGAGCGGATGCGCGCCTACGAGATGGTCTTGCGGGGGCTTGCTGGCGTCGTTGCCGGCAGCGACGAGGTCCGCATCGATGACTGGGCGCGGGCCGTGGACCAGCTGCAGCTGCAGGACTTCTATCCGGGCATCCAGGCTGTCGCGCTGGCGCGGCATGCGACGCCGGAAACCCTCACCACCCTGATCGACCAGATTCGCGCCTCCGGCCGCGAGCGCTTTCGCATGTATCCGCCGGGCGACCGCGAAGAGTACGTGGTGACCGACTACATCCATCCGACCGACTGGCGCAATCGGCGGGTGCTCGGTTTCGATCTGTTCAGTGAGGCGACCCGCCGCGAGGCGATCATCAGTACGCGCAACAGTGGCAATCCGGTGCTCACGGGGCCGTTGCGCCTCAAGCAGGAAACCGAGCAGAACGTCCAGGTGGGTGTTCTGTTGTTCTTTCCGATCTATGCGGCGACGGCGCCGGTCACCACCGAGGAGGAGCGTCAGCGCGCCTTTGTCGGCACCCTGCACGGCGCGTTCCGTCTGACCGACCTGATGGAAGGCATACTCGGCTCGCGCAGCCGAATGCTGCAACTGCAGCTGTTCGATGCCGCCAATCCGGAGTCGCCACTGCTCACCGGACGTGCGCCGGTCAGCGCCGACGCCAAGTTCCAGCGCATTCGGAATATTTACATGTACGGCCGCAGCTGGCAGCTGCAGGTGGCCAGCACGCCGGAATACGAGGCGGTGCTGCGTGACAACAATCGGGCCTTCAGCCTCGCCGCGGCGCTTATGGCGGCGGCATTGTTCTCGTTGCTGGTGGGCGGCTATTTGTATCTGCGCGAACGTGCGCTGCGCAACAGTCAGGTATTGAGCCTGCAATTGCAGGAGCGCGAGGCGCGCTTCCGTCAGCTGATCGAACAATTGCCGGTGGCGACCCTGCTATGCAACGCCGGTGGGCGCATCGAACTGGCCAACCAGAGCGCCGGGCAGCTGTTCGGCAGCTCGACGGAGCTGCTGGCCGGCGAGCGTGTGAGTCGTTACGTGCCCGGCGTGCTCGGCGAGCAGGTGCTCGGGCAACTGCGCGAAACCAGTCAGCTCGAACTGCAGGCGCAGCGCGAGGACGGCAAGGCGATCCCGGTTGCCGTCAGCCTGACCAGCTTCAGACATGACGATGTCTTGTATTACGTCCTGAATCTGCTCGATCTGCAGGCGCGCAAGCGCGACGAGGAGCGCTTCCGTAATGTCGTCGAGGCCTCGCCCAATGCCTTCGTGCTGGTGGATACCCGCGGCGACATCGTCATGGTCAATCGCCAGACCGAGCTGCTGTTCGGCTATGAGCGCCAGGAGCTGGTCGGGCAGCCCGTGGAACTGCTGTTGCCCGAAGCCTTGCGCGAAGCGCATCGCGGTCTGCGCCAGGGTTATGCCGAGAATCCGGAACCACGTCGCATGGGCGGCAACCGCGAGCTGTTCGGCCGCCACCGCGACGGCAGCGCGTTGCCTGTGGAAATCGGCCTGTCGCCCTTGCGCAGTGGCGACGAGCAGCTGGTGCAGGCTGTGATCATCGATATCAGTCACCGCAAGGCGGCCGAGCGTCGCTTGCGCGAGCAGGCCGACCAGCTGGCAGTAGCCAATCGCTACAAATCCGAGTTCCTCGCCAATATGTCCCACGAGCTGCGCACGCCGCTCAATAGCATTCTCATCCTCAGCGATCAGCTGCGTCAGAACGGCTCGGGCAACCTCAACGACAAGCAGGTCCGGCATGCCGACATCATTCATCGCGCCGGTCATGAGCTTCTGCAGTTGATCAACGATGTGCTGGATCTCGCCAAGATCGAGTCCGGCCATATGCAGCTCAAGCTGGAGCCGCTGAACCTGCGTGAGTTGCTAACCGAACTGGAAACCTCGCTGACGCCGATGGCCGAGCAGAAGGGCTTGGCGCTGAAGGTGGAGGTCGACGCCGACGTACCGCCTGCGCTGAATTCCGACCGGGCCCGGCTGCAGCAGATTCTGCGCAACCTGTTGACCAACGCCTTGAAGTTCACCGAGCAGGGGCAGGTGGAGTTGCTGGCGAGCTACCCGCCGGAGGACGCTGACGGACAAATCCTGCAGCTGCAGGTACGTGACAGTGGCATCGGTATTGCCAAGGACCAGCAGGAGCGGATCTTCCAGGCGTTCCAGCAGATCGATGGTTCGATCAGTCGTCACTACGGCGGTACCGGTCTGGGCCTGGCGATCACTCGCCAGTTGGTGGAGGTGCTCGGGGGGCACGTCACGGTTGATAGCGAGCTCGGCAACGGCGCCACCTTCACTGTGCGATTGCCGGTGGAGTCGACGTCGGGCGCATCAGCGCAGGCGCTGTTGCCGCGCCAACCGCAGCGCCGTGGGCGTGGTCCGGGGCTGCTGATCATCGAGGACGATGCCGATTTCGCATCGGTAGTGGCGGAGGTCGGGCAGAGCCACGGCTTTACCAGCCTGATCTGCAGCACCGGCCAGCAGGGGCTGGAAGCCCTGCGACGCGAGCACTTTGCCGCAGTGATCCTTGACATCCTGCTGCCGGACATCAGTGGTTGGCAGGTGCACCGGGAATTGCGTGGCGACGAGCGTCATCAGGGCATGCCGGTGCTGATCATTTCCTGCGTGCCGCAGCCTCACGACTGGCATGACGATGGTTCGCGCTATCTGGTCAAGCCGGTAGCGCAGGCCGAACTCGAGCGCATCTTCATCGAACTGGCGCGCCACGAACAGAATTCGCTGCGCCTGCTGCTGGTGGAGACCGATCCCCGTCGCCGCGAACTGATCCGTGAGTACTTCGAGCGGCTCGGCTATAGCGTCACGCTGGCGGGGGGCGCCGAAGCGGCCCGACTGGCGTATGCCGAACAGAATTTCACTGTGGTGGTGGTCGAGCAGGAACTGGCTGACGGCAGCGGGCTGGATCTGCTGGATGCGCTGGAGCGCCTGCGTTCGCTTCGCGGCGTCACGGTGTTGGTGAACAGTCGTGAAAAGCTGTCGGATACAGACCTGCAACACTTGCGCCGTTATTCGGCTTCAGCACTGTCCAAGGAGGATGATGTGAAACGTATGGGAGAACTGGTGCGCCGAGGGCCAACGGTGGCGTCGCCAAGCGCCGCAGCTTCGCTGCAGGTGGCGGCATCGGGCCGGCGCGTGCTGCTGGTGGATGAGGATGTACGGCTGATCTATTCGCTGACGGCCCAGCTCGATGAGCTCGGGCTGCTGGTGGTCCCGGCCACAAGTGCCGACGAAGCGGTCGAGCGTTTCGATGAGGATGCCTTCGATCTGGTACTGCTGGACATGAGCCAGCCTGGGGCGGAAGGTCCTGATTTGGCGCAGCGGCTTAAGCAGGCGCATGACTGTCAGGCCCCCATCGTTGCGCTGGTGACAACGACGGGTGGGGGTGAGCGCGAGCGTTGCATGGCGGCTGGTGCCGACGACGTTCTGCTCAAACCCGTCGAGGCCACGGCGCTGGCGGCACTGTTGCAGCAATGGCTGGGTCTGGAGAGCGGTGCGGCCGAGGCTGAAGAGGAGTAAGCAAGTCGTGCGTGTTAAACATGCCTGTGGTGATGCGTTGATCGAACGATATGACACCTGGTGCGCGAATTCCCCGTGGGACGCTTGTTGTCGGCAGTTTGGCAACGGATTGCTCGGAGGTTGGCGATGACGCAGACGCAGCTCAAGGCCAAGCCACGCAGTCGTACGCTGCTGGTGGTGGACGACCGGGAAGCGAATCTGGTGGCCATGGAAGCGTTGCTGGGCGATGGTGACTGGCAGGTGCACACGGTCAACTCCGGCGAGGCTGCGCTGCGGGCATTGCTGGAGCTGGACGTCGAGCTGGTGTTGCTGGACGTGCAGATGCCCGGCATGGATGGCTTCGAGGTCGCCCGGCTGATGCGTGGCAGCCCGCATACCCGCTACACGCCGATCATCTTCGTTTCGGCCATCGCGCATACCCGCGACTCCGTGCTGCGCGGTTACGCCACCGGCGCGGTGGACTTCATCCTCAAGCCGTTCGATCCACAGGTGCTCAAGCACAAGATCAACACCTTGCTGGCCCACGAACACAACCGCCGTGATCTGCAACTGCTCACACAGCAACTGGACAGCGCCCGTGCATTCAATGCCTCGGTCCTGAGCAACGCTGCCGAGGGCATTCTGGTGGTCGCCGAGGACGGCTATATCAGCTTCGCCAATCCAGCGATCGCCGGCATGCTGCACACCCGGGTCGAGGACCTGCAGGGCACGCCGTTGCTCTCGCATCTGGCGGCGCCGGAGATGCCGGCCAGCTGGCAGGAGTCGGACTTCTACCGTTACTGGCGCAGCGGCTCGACCTATCGTCTGCACGAGGCGCAGCTGCACACCGCCACTGGTACGCCGTTGCCCGTAGCGTTGTCCAGCTCGCCGCTGCCGCGCCAGCAGCGCTCCATGGTGGTCATCGCGTTGGACATGTCGGTGGTGCGCAACCTTCACGTTCAGCTGGAAACCCAGGCGGTCACCGACTCGCTGACCGGGCTGCTGAACCGGCGTGGCTTCCATCAGGCGCTGGAATCGTCGCTGGCGCGGGTCGATCGCAACGGCAAGCGCATGGCCATCCTTTATATCGATCTGGACGGCTTCAAGCGCATCAACGATTCGCTCGGCCACGATGCTGGCGACGAAATTCTGTGCAAGGTGGCGCGCCTGCTGGAGACCTGCATGCGTCCCTACGACATCATCGCGCGCATGGGCGGCGACGAGTTCACCGCGCTGCTGGATTCCCTCGATCACCCGGAGGATGCCGCACGGGTAGCGGAGAAGCTGATCGAGTTGATCTCGGTACGACACAAGATCGATGGCACCGAGGTGACCCTTGGCGCCAGCATCGGCATCGCCCATTTCCCCGACTGCGGGGTCAGCGTCGATCAGCTGCTGCGCTCGGCGGACATGGCGATGTACGAGGCCAAACGTGCCGGGCGCCGACAGTATCGCTTCTTCTCCAGCGACATGAACGAGCGGGCACATGCGCGGCTGATGATGGAGGAGAACCTGCGCAGGGCCACCGAGCGCAACGACTTCGAACTGCTCTACCAGCCACAGGTGATGCTTGGCAGCGGCAAGCTCAGAGGGTTCGAGGGGCTGCTGCGCTGGCCCCAGGGCGATGCGGATGAAAACCAGCCGGGCAACTTCATCCCGCTGCTGGAAGAAACCCGACTGATCGAGCGCGTCGGCGACTGGGTGCTGCGCGAAGGCATGAACCAGTACTGCCAGTGGCTGCCGTCATTCGGCAGCGATCTGATTCTCAGCCTGAACGTCAGCCCGGTGCAGTTCAGCCGGGCTGGGCTGTTCGATTCGCTTCGCCGTCTGCTGGATGAATATCAGCTCCACCCTGCGCAACTCGAGCTGGAGGTCACCGAAGGCACGCTGATGCAAGATCTCGAGCAGAGCTGCGAGAAACTACGGCAATTGCGCAAGCTCGGCGTGCGCGTGGCCATCGACGATTTCGGTACCGGTTATTCGTCGCTGGCTTATCTGCGGCACTTCGAGCTGGATACGCTGAAGATCGACCGACTTTTCATCGCCAACATGCTGGATTCCCCCCGCGATGCGGCGGTGGTCAGTACCATCATTGATCTGGGCCGCAACCTCAACCTGGAGGTGGTGGCCGAGGGCGTGGAAACCCGGGCGCAGCGTGACTGGCTGGTGGAGAACGGCTGCGACGTCATGCAGGGCTTTCTCGTCTCTCCGGCCTTGAGCGCCGAGCAGGCGCGGGCATTTCCCGCTCAGGTCGCCTGGGACGCGCTCTGAGCGAGCCGGTCAGGGCTGCACCGGAAACTGCTGGTGCAGCTGCTCCAGTTGCCGATCCTTTTCACTCCAGAGTCCGTTGACCCACTGCTGGAACGCCAGTCGGTACGACTCGTCCTGGTCGTAATTGCGGCGGAGAAATTCGGCGGGTATCGGCTGTGCCTGGAGGCGTACGACGACCTGATGAATGTTGCCGGCGAGCAGGTCCCAGAAACTCGGGCGCCCGTCGGGGTAATGGATGGTGATGTTGATCAGCGCGGTGAGTTGCTCGCCCATGGCATCGATGACGAAGGCGATGCCGCCAGCCCTTGGCTTGAGCAGATAGCGATAGGGTGAGGCCTGTTCGGAATGCTTGTCCTCGCTGAAACGTGTGCCTTCGAGGAAGTTGAACACCGACACCGGATTGGTCCGATAGCGCTCGCAGGCTTTGCGTGTGGTCGCCAGGTCCTCGCCACGCTTCTCCGGGTTCTTGGCCAGATACTCCTTGCTGAAGCGCTTCATGAAGGGAAACTCCAGCGCCCACCAGCACAGGCCGATCACCGGGACCCAGATCAGCTCCTGTTTGAGAAAGAACTTGAGGAACGGCATGCGCCGGTTGAGCTGGTACTGCAGCACGAGGATGTCCGCCCAGCTCTGGTGGTTGCTGGTGACCAGGTAGGAGTGATGCATGTCAACCTGATCCAGACCCTGCACGTCCCAGCGGATCGGGCGAACCAGATCCATCCAGAAGCTGTTCATCGCGATCCATGACTCGGCGATCCAGTGCATGTCGAAGCGCAGGCTGCGCTGCACCGCGGGCAGCGGAAACACCAGTTTCAGCAGCGAGAGGGCAAACAGCGGCCAACACCAGAACAGGGTATTGAGAGCCAGAAACAAGGCAGCGAGGGTGCCGCGCAGTGGAGCGGGGAGGAAGCTCAGCATGGGTTTCTCGTCGATACGGCTGATTCGAGGCGCCAAGAGTAGCGATTATGCGCTGAACTGCAACTATCGAGAGAGCGGGGAAGGCTGAAGCCGTCGGCTCGAAGGCGCGACGGCTTCAGTTATCGAGGGCCGATCAGGCCTTCTGGTTGGCAGCCTGCAGAGCGGTCAGGGCGATGGTGAAGACGATGTCATCCACCAGGGCGCCGCGGGACAGGTCGTTGACCGGCTTGGCCAGGCCTTGCAGCATCGGGCCGACGCTGAGGCAGTTGGCGTTGCGCTGAACCGCTTTGTAGGTGGTGTTGCCGGTGTTCAGATCGGGGAAGATGAACACCGTGGCCTGGCCGGCGACCTTGCTGTTAGGGGCCTTCTGCTTGCCGACGCTGAGCACGGAGGCGGCGTCGTACTGCAGCGGGCCGTCGATCGGCAGTTCGGGCGCACGACCCTGGGCGATGCGGGTGGCTTCGGCGACCTTCTCGACTTCTGCACCGCTGCCGGAGCTGCCGGTGGAATAGCTGATCATCGCGACGCGCGGGTTGACGCCCAGGGCCACGGCGGACTCGGCGCTTTGCAGGGCGATCTCCGCCAGCTCGGTGGCGCTCGGGTTCGGGTTGACCGCGCAATCGCCGTAGACCAGAACCTGATCCGGCAGCAGCATGAAGAACACCGAAGACACCAGGCTGTAGCCCGGGGCGGTCTTGATCAGCTGCAGGGCAGGGCGGATCGTGTTGGCGGTGGTGTGCACGGCGCCGGAAACCAGGCCGTCCACTTCGTCCAGCGCCAGCATCATGGTGCCGAGGACCACGGTGTCCTTCAGCTGCTCGCGGGCATCGTCCGGGGTCAGGCCCTTGGCCTTGCGCATTTCGCACATCGGCTCGACGTAGCGGTTGGCGATGTTGTCCGGGTTGAGAATCTCCAGGCTGGCGGGCAGGGTGATGCCTTGCTCGCGAGCGACCTGCTGGACTTCTTCCGGCTTGGCCAGCAGCACGCAGCGGGCGATGCCACGCTCCTGGCAGATGGCGGCGGCGCGGATGGTGCGCGGCTCGTTGCCTTCGGGCAGCACGATGCGCTTGTTGGCATCCTGCGCGCGCTTGACCAGCTGGTAGCGGAAGGCTGCCGGCGACATGCGCAGCTCGCCGCGCGGCACGCTGTAGCGGGTGTGCAGGAACTCGGGGTGCAGGTGCTTGGCGATGAAATCGGTGACCCGTGTGGCACGTTCGATGTCGTCCGACGGGGTTTCCTTGTTCAGGCCGAACAGGTTGTTCGCCGTGTCGTAGGAGTTGGTTTCCACGGTCATCACCGGCAGGCCGCCGTCCAGTGCGGCCTTGCACAGCTCGAGGATGCGCGGGTCCGGCGCGAAGTCGCTGCACAGCAGCAGGCCGGCGAGTTTTTCGCCGTTGAGCGAGGCCAGGCTGGCGGCCAGGATGATGTCGTCGCGGTCGCCTGGCGTCACTACCAGCACGCCGGACCGCAGCAGCTGTACGGTGTTCGGAACGGCGCGCGCGCACAGCACGATCTTGTTGACGCGACGCTGGTCGGCTTCACCGGCGCTCAGTACCTGAGCGCCGAGCAGCTCGGCGATGTCTCGGGTGCGCAGTGCGTTGAGCTCTTCGGAGAAGGGGATCGCGCCCAGCAGCTGGAAGTCGGCGCTGCCCAGCAACGGCAGGTGCTGCTTGAGGCTGTCGACGAAAGCCGGCAGGCCTTCTTCGGTCTTGACCTTGTTGAGGATGACACCAAGCACCTTGGGGTCCTTCGCGCCGCCGTACAGCTGCGCCTGGATCTCGATGCGTTCGGCCAGGCGCTTGAGGCTGTCACTGCCCTGGGCGCCGATCAGGATAACCTCGGCGTCCAGGCTCTTGGCCAGCTGGGTGTTGATGCGCTGGGTGTAGTTGGACTCGCGGGTGGGCACCATGCCTTCGACGATGACCACGTCCTTGCCGGCAGCGACTTCCTGGTAGCGGCTGATGACATCTTCGAGCAGCAGGTCGATCTCGCCATCGGCGAGCTGACGCTCTACCTGCTCCAGCGGCAGCGGCTCGGGCGAGGTCAGGTTAAGGGTGCGCTCGACCAGGATGCAGGAGCGCTCACGGCCCTGATCGACCGGAAAGGGCTGGGCGATCGGCTTGAAGAAACCGACCTTCAGCCCGGCGTTTTCCAGGGCGCGAATCAGGCCGAGGCTGATGGAATTGAGGCCGCCGCCGAAACCGGTAGGGGCTAGAAAGATTGTGTGCATGGCATCTCCTTGAGGGCAGGGTGCTCTGGGTAACGGTGCTGGGCGCCGGCAAGGCTAGGGCAGTTGCCTCGGGACGGAAACTGCCGGATTGCCGCGGCGCTGATGTGCAAAGACCCGACCGCCAGGGGCTGTCGGGTCTCGGAATCGCTACATGGCTACTGCGCTCAGGCGTCCAGCAGGGCCAGCGTATCGAGGGCAATCTGGCGCTCCTCGTTGGTCGGGACGACCATGACGCGCGGGCTGCCTTCAGCCTGGATTTCGCCGGCAACGCCGCGGGTGCAGCGGGCGTTGGCTTCGGCGTCGAGCTTGAAGCCGAACAGCTTGAGGTGTTCCAGTGTCCGCTCGCGCACTGCCGAGGAGTTCTCGCCGATACCACCGGTGAACACCAGGCCGTCCAGCTGCGGCAGGGCGCAGGACATGGCGGCCAGCGACTTGGCCAGGCGGTAGCAGAATACTTCGAAGGCCAGCACCGCGCCTGGATGACCGGCGTTGCGGGCATCGGCCAGGGTGCGCATGTCGTTGGACAGACCGGAGAGGCCCTTCAGGCCGCTTTCTTTGTTGAGCATGTTGTCGATCTTGGCCAGGTCCCAGCCCAGCGTCTTGCTCAGGAAGTTGTGCAGGCTCGGATCGACGTCACCGCTGCGGGTGCCCATCACCAGGCCTTCGAGCGGCGTCAGGCCCATGCTGGTGTCGCGGCTTTCACCGTTGACTACCGCGCAGGTGGAGCAGCCGTTGCCCAGGTGAGCGACCAGCCAGCTGCTGTTCTCGACCGGTACGCCGGCCAGTTCGGCGGCGCGCTTGCTGACGTAGCGGTGGCTGGTGCCATGGAAGCCGTAGCGGCGTACACCATGATCCTTGTACAGCACATCCGGCACGGCATAGCGGTAAGCATGCTCGGGCATGGTCTGGTGGAAAGCGGTGTCGAACACGCCAACCTGCGGCAGCTCGGGGAACAGATTGATGGCGGCGTGGATGCCGCTCAAGTTGGCCGGGTTGTGCAGCGGCGCCAGCTGAATGTTGGCTTCGATGCCGGCCAGGGTTTCATCGGTGAGCAGCGAGGAGGCAAAGAACTTTTCGCCGCCGTGCACTACGCGGTGACCGATGCCATCCAGATGGCCGCCAGCGGCGTCTTCCACGCGCGGCAGGATCTGGGCCAGAGCAGCCTGATGATCGGCATTCGGCACCTTGACGCTTTCCTTGCCGGCTGCGCTCTCGAAGTGGATGACGGCTTCCGGGCTGCCGATGCATTCGGCCAGGCCTTGTAGCGGGAAGGTCGCTTGCGCTTCGTTGACCAGGGCGAACTTGATCGACGAGCTGCCACAGTTAATCACCAGGATGTTACGAGCCGACATCGGTGCTCCTTGGTTCTCTAATGTTATTGATATGGGTGCCAAAGATACTTTCCGCCGATTCTTGCACATCGGCCATGAAAGCGATGCCATCCAAAGGTTGTAGTCCCATGTTCAATGGCACTACATGCGGGGCGAGGGCGACGAACGGCATTGGCCCGTTCATCCAAGGTCGGTTCGCAATCGGCGCGGTGGATGGTTAAACTTCGACATCCATTCTCTAAAGCAAAGGTTCTGCCCCATGCTGATTGCCGCTAACAAGGCTGTCTCCATCGACTACACACTCACCAACGACGCCGGTGAGGTGATCGACAGCTCGGCCGGCGGCGCGCCGCTGGTCTACCTGCACGGCGCAGGCAACATCATCCCGGGCCTGGAAAAGGCCCTCGAGGGCAAGCAGGGCGGTGACCAGATCCAGGTCGCCATCGAGCCGCAGGACGCTTACGGCGAGTACAGCGCGGAGCTGGTCGCTACCCTCAATCGCGCCATGTTCGAAGGCGTCGACGAGCTGGAAGTGGGCATGCAGTTCCACGCTTCCGGCCCGGACGGCGGCATGCAGATCGTCACCATTCGTGACGTGGAAGGCGACGACGTGATCGTCGACGGCAACCACCCGCTGGCCGGCCAGCGCCTGAACTTCGACGTCAAGGTCGTCAGCGTGCGTGACGCCAGCGAAGAAGAAGTTGCCCACGGCCACGTCCACGGCGAAGGTGGCCACCACCACTGATCCGGGTCGCCGCATAGGCGTCCGCAGGCACGGCGGCAGGAACCGCTACCGTGCGGATCGAAAAGAAGAGCGCTCCGGTCGTTGCCGGGGCGTTTTTTCGTTAGGAGAGATGAGATGAGCGCATTCCACCAATTGGTGTTGCCAGGCCTGGGCAGCGAGGAGCTGCCGTTGGCGCAGTTCGGCGATCGGATCACGCTGGTGGTCAACGTCGCTTCGCAGTGCGGGCTGACCCCGCAGTACGCCGGCCTGGAGCGGCTGCAGCAGCAATACGCTGCCCGCGGCTTCAGCGTGCTGGGCGTGCCATGCAATCAGTTCGCTGCGCAGGAGCCGGGCAGCGATGAGGAAATTCGCTCGTTCTGCACACTCAACTATGGTGTGAGCTTTCCTCTGAGCGGCAAGCTTGAGGTGAACGGTCCGCAGCGCCATCCGCTGTATCGTTTGCTGGCTGGCGAAGGTGCCGATTTTCCGGGGGACATCACCTGGAACTTCGAGAAGTTCCTGGTGGGCAAGGACGGCCGTGTGCTTGCCCGTTTCTCACCGCGCACCACGCCCGACGACCCCGCCCTGATCCAGGTGATCGAAACAGCCCTGGCCTGATCTGCAGTTCTGCGACCGTACGCGCGGTCGCGTTCTCTTTCTTGAGTACTGGATATGCCGGCCATGCTTGCCATGGTTGCCGCTGAATAAGTGTCATGGATGATGCTGGGCCGGCGAGACGACCGGTCATATTCTCGCTGCATGACCAATCCAGCACGCAACGACAAGCGCGACCTGATCCTGTCCAAGGGTGCCCGGGTGATGACCCGCCGCGGCTATCACGGCACCGGTGTCCAGGAAATCGTCCAGGCGGCCGGTATTCCCAAGGGCTCGTTCTATCACTACTTCGCCAGCAAGGAAGACTTCGCCCTGCAGGCGCTGGACTATATCTATGCGCCCCGGCTGGAGCGCTATCAGGCGGCGCTGAGCAACTCAGCAGTCTCGCCCCGGCAGCGCATCCTCGACTACTACGCCGATCTCGTTGCGCACTTCGCCCGCCAGGAAAAGCCCGAATATCACTGCTTCATCGGCAGCCTCAGCTTCGAGATGGCCGAGCTGTGCCCGGCCATCGCCAAGCGGCTCAGCGCGATACTGACGCAATCGGTCGAGTTGCTTACGGCCTGCCTCGAACAGGCGCGTGTCGCTGGAGAGATCTCGGCCGATTGCGATTGTGCAGTGCAGGCGGAATTCATAAGCAACGCCTGGGAAGGTGCGCTGTTGCGCATGAAAGTGAGCGGCAGCGTTGCGCCTTTGCAGGTGTTTTTCCAGCAGCTCGAACGCCTGTTGGCGCCGGCTGCAATAACTTCGCCGGGGCATGAGCGCCCGGCTGCCTTGACCAATGCCACAGGAGTCGATCGATGACCGCCAGCGTACAAGCCTTGTTTCAGCCCTTTGAGTTGGGTGCTCTCCGTTTGCCGACCCGTGTGGTCATGGCGCCGATGACCCGTTCGTTCTCACCTAACGGCGTACCCACTGCCGATGTGGTCGAGTACTACCGCCGGCGTGCCGCCTCCGGGGTCGGGCTGATCATCACCGAAGGCACCACGGTCGGCCACGCCGCGGCGAACGGTTATCCCCATGTGCCGCGTTTCTACGGTGAAGATGCGCTGGCTGGCTGGAAGGCTGTGGTCGATGCGGTGCACGCCGCTGGCGGCAAGATCGTCCCGCAGCTCTGGCACGTCGGTAACGTGCGCCGCAAGGGCACCGAGCCGGAGCCGGAGGTCGTCGGTTACGGTCCGATGGAGAAGCAGAAGGACGGTCAGGTCGTCGTTCATGGCATGACCAAGCAGGACATCCAGGATGTGATCGAAGCATTCGCTCAGGCTGCCCGCGATGCTCAGGCGATCGGCATGGACGGCGTGGAAATCCACGGTGCCCACGGCTACCTCATTGACCAGTTCTTCTGGGAAGGCAGCAATCAGCGCACCGATGAGTACGGCGGCAGCCTGGCCAACCGCTCGCGCTTCGCCATCGAGCTGGTGCAGGCCGTACGTGCAGCGGTCGGCCCCGGTTTCCCGATCATCTTCCGCTTCTCGCAGTGGAAGCAGCAGGACTACACGGCGCGCCTGGTGCAGTCGCCCGAAGAGCTTGGCGAGTTCCTGGCACCGTTGTCGGCGGCCGGCGTGGACATCTTCCATTGCTCGACGCGCCGTTTCTGGGAACCGGAGTTCGAAGGCTCCGATCTCAACCTGGCCGGTTGGACCCGCCAACTGACCGGCAAGCCGACCATCACCGTCGGCAGTGTCGGCTTGGATGGCGAATTCCTGCAGTTCATGGTCAAGACCGACAAGGTGGCGCAGCCGGCCAACATCGAGGGATTGCTGGAGCGTCTGAACAAGCAGGAGTTCGATCTGGTGGCGGTGGGGCGTGCGCTGATCTGCGATCCGGATTGGGCGGTTAAGGTGCGTGAAGGGCGGATGGAAGAGATTCTGCCGTTCAGTCGTGAGGCGTTGAAGACGCTGGCGTGAGTGAGGGCGGCAGCCAGCGTGATCTGGCTGCCGGTTTCCCCTTACCCGGCAGCATCCGATCTCGCCAGGCCTTCGCGCTGAGCTGTCAGTATGTGACGTGGTGCGGACGGAGAGACTCGAACTCTCACACTTTGCGGCGCTAGAACCGCGACCGCGGAGTGCGACGCCTGACGTCTACGCAGGTCGGTCCAGCTGCCGATTCGGCCCGCCTTCCCTTACCCAGAACAGCGTCGCTCCCGCGACGGCCGCCGGCATGATCAGCAGGTTCAGGACCGGCACCAGCAACGCCGCATAAGTCACCGCACCAAAGCTTAGGCTCTGCCAGCGTCGCTGGCGCAACCAGCCCATCATGTCCGCCCAGCTCAGCTTGTTGTTGTCTGCCGGGTAGTCGATGTATTGCACTGCCATCATCCACACGCCGAACAGCAGCCATAAAGGCGCGGCAACAAGGTTCAGTACGGGGATGAATGAAAGCACCAGCAACGCCAGCGCGCGCGGTGCGAAATAGCCCAGCTTGCGCAGCTCGCGGCCAATCGTGCGGGGCAGCATGGCCAGCAGCTCGGCCCAGCTGAAAGGCGGCGCTGCGTCTTCGCCGCGCACCACCACCTCGACCTTTTCCGCCAGAAAGCCGTTGAACGGTGCGGCGATGATGTTGGCCAGCATGGTGAAGCTGAAGAACACCATCAGTACCACCAGCACGACGAACAGCGGCCAGAGGATGTATTCGAGAAAGGCGAGCCAGGTCGGCAGGTTGGGCATGAAGGTGTCGACCCAGCTGCTGAACTGGCCGACCGCGAACCAGATCAGGCCGAAGAACAGCAGCACGTTCACCGTCAGCGGCAGGATCACGAACAGACGCAGCCCCGGGCTGAGCACCAGGCGCAGGCCTTCTCGCAGGTATTGCGGGCCGGAGAGGGCGGATACGGGCATTGGCGTCTCCTGAAAAAGGGCAGTGTTTCGTCGAGAGGGGTGTAGCGCAGCGGGATAGTCGATGACTATGGGTTGTATGCAGAACCTGAATTATCCGCGGCCTCGGCGGATAGCTAAGGTGGCGCTCAACGGTTTTCGGGTCATCCGCTCCTTCAGCCTTCCCCAAGTGCTTGGGATGACCCTTTTTATTCCCATTGAGCCGGCATAGCCGGCTCGATCCGTCGAATGGATGCGCGTTACTTACGCTTGAGCGGTTGGGTGTCGAAACGCACGCCCGGCAGGCCGGTTTCCATGAGCGCGCGGATGTTGCGGTGGTCGCTGCCGTTCGGGTTGGCCAGGACCTCCTGATAGTGCTCGCCGAACGCAAGCAGCGCTTCTTCCGTCGTGAAGTCTTCAAGCAATGCGAGGCCTAGCGTCTTGCAGGAACCTTCGTTCTCGCCGGCAGCGTTCTCCAGTGTACCGTTGACGAAGCGGCTCGGCTGGTAGTCGTAAGCGCCCTCGATGAAGGCAAGCGTTTCGCTGAATGCGTGGTTGCGATTGCGCAGGCTGGCGCGGAAGTCCTTCAGGTCGTTCATTCTTGCTGGGCCTTGTCGAAAGCAGCCTGCTGCTCGGCAGACGCTTCCTTCTGATAGCGTTTTTTCCACTCGCTGTACGGCATTCCGTACACCTCTTCGCGGGCCTGGTCGATGCTGAGTTCGACGTCCAGATCGTCCGCGGCGGCCTTGTACCATTTCGACAGGCAGTTGCGGCAGAAACCGGCCAGGTTCATCAGATCGATGTTCTGTGCATCGGGACGGGTACGCAGGTGCTGGACCAGGCGGCGGAAGGCGGCGGCTTCCAGTTCGGTGCGTTCTTGATCGTTCATCTCTTGGGTCTCGGCGTTGGCTGAGGTCGGCCGGATCATAACCTTGCGTCAGTGAGCCGGCCAGCCTTGCGCAGGGTCAATCCCGATGCGCAGCCAGGGTGATCGATACGGACTCGGCGAAGCGCAGCGCGTGGGGTTTGTCGACTTCCACTTCGGCGTAGCGCACCTGCGGGTAGCGCATGACCAGGTCGAGAATTTCCTGGGTCAGCCGCTCGAGCAGGGCGAAGCGGTTGTCTTCGACGTGCTGGATGATCGCCTTGGTGATGGTGCGGTAGTTCAACGCCTGTTCGATGTCGTTCTCGCGCACCGCTTCCGCAGCGGGGTAGAGCATCGTCAGGTTGATCAGCACGTCCTGGCGATTGAGGATTTCCTCTTCCTTGATGCCGATGTAGGTGCGCAGCCGCAGGTCCTTGACGCGGATGCGGGCCATCGCGGGTTCCAGTCGGGGCATGGGGACTCCTTGCAGTCTTCAGATCAGGTGGCGGCCGCCGTTCACGGTCAGTGTGGTGCCGGTGACATAAGGGTTGTCGAACAGGTAGCACAGGCTCTGGTAGATCACCTCGGCACCGGGTTCGATGCCCAGCGCGGACTTGGCCAGTGCCTTGCGGCGATATTCGGCGTCGTCCTCCGGGTTGAACTGGATCAGCGCCGGGGCGATGCCATTGACCTTGATCGCCGGCGCCAGGCTGGCGGCGAAAGATAGTGTCAGGTTGTCCAGGCCCGCTTTGCTCGCAGCATAGGCGATGTGCTTCTTGCTGCCCTTGCGGGTCACGTCGTCGCTGATGTGCACGATGTCCGCCGGCCCGCCGTGGCGCAGCAGTTCGGCGCAGTGCAGGTTGATCAGGTAGGGCGCGAGCATATGCACCTGGAACAGCTGGCGGAACGCCTCGACTTCCTGCCCGGGGGTATCCGGGCGCCATTCGGAGGCGTTGTGCACGATGGCCCGCAGGCAGTCGGTCTGCTGCTTGAGAGCGCTGATAAAGGTGGTGATGCCGGTTTCATCGCTGAAGTCCGCCTGCAGCGCCTGTGCGCCAAGGGCGCGAAGCCGGTCGATGCTGTCGCGTTCGCGGCGGTAGGTAAGGATGACCGGGAAGCCGTCTTCCAGCAGTCGCTCGGCACAATGCAGCCCGATCCGCTGGCTGGCTCCGGTGATGAGAATCGGGGCCTGATGCATGAAAATCCACTGCCTGTAATGGGCGGACCGCCCACAGGTTGAGGCGGTCGCTACAGGCGTGGCAGCTTACACCAGATCGGCCGGCAGCTCTGGCTGCAAATCTGGGTGCAGGCGCTGATGCTGGCGATAGAGGAAAGAGCGGATCCGCTCGGCGTCCTTTTCCTGGGTGAATTCGACTTCGTAGGCGGCCCGCCCGCCGGTCAGCTCGCGAACGCGATGGGCATCGATTTCCAGCGGGCCGTCGTCGGGCAGCGCCAGGCGCAGGTGGAAGTGCTTGGGTGGCTTGCGGTGTCCGCCGGCATCCACCAGCAGGCCGTGCGGAGACAGCTCGTGCACGCTGAGCGAACTTTCACCACCATCGTTTTCCAGCAAAGGCAGCGGCTGGTCCAGATGCAGGCGCCAGGCACGCGTGGTTGGCCCGCGCTCGTAGATCACCGGAGGTGCCAGCTGCAGGTCGAGGCTGTGAAGTTCGTCTTCCCTGAGCTGTAGCGGGAAGGACATGCGGAAATCCTCGAATTCCGCCTGCAGCGACAGGTTGGCGCGAGCGGCCAGCTGCAGCAGCAGTTCGTTGGATTGCGCGCCGCCGTCGATCCGAAAGCCTGTCGTGCGCTCAGCGCTGGTGCTGCCGTTGCGCTGCATCAACTTGCGGATGAAGGTCAGTTCGTCTTTGCTGAGAATCGTCTCTTCCGCCATGCGGATACCCTCGGAGGGACAGTGCCCTCCACGTTTGGCGTCGCGCGGTGGGGTCACTACACGCCTGCAACCGGTATGGTCGCGATGGGGCAATCGGCCCTATGACAAATGGGCTCGACAGTGGTTCCGCTGACTGCACGTTTTCTGGATGGACGGCTTCGTCCTGGGAGGGTGTGCCGACCAGACTTGGCGATTGCGGCATAATGCGCAGCTTTGATTGCCTCGGAGCGCACATGAAAGTCGCCATTCTTTCCGGGAGCGTCTACGGCACCGCCGAAGATGTCGCCCGTCACGCCGAACACCAGCTGAAAGCCGCCGGTTTCGAAACCTGGCACGATCCCCGCGCCCAGCTGCCACAGATTCTCGATTTCGCCCCCGAAGCGCTGCTGGTCGTGACCTCGACCACCGGCATGGGTGAGCTGCCGGACAGCTTCATTCCGTTGTACTCGACAATCCGTGATCAGTTTCCCGCGTGGAGTGGCCTGCCCGGAGGCGTCATCGCCCTTGGCGATGCCAGCTACGGCGACACCTTCTGTGCTGGCGGCGAGCTGATTCGTGAGCTCTATGCCGAGCTCGGCGTGCGAGAAGTCGTGGCGATGCTGCGCCTCGATGCCAGCGAGACGGTCACGCCGGAAAGCGACGCCGAACCGTGGCTGGAAACCTTCGCGGCGGCCTTGCGTGCCTGAGTGGCTCGTCGGGTCAACGGCCTGGCTGCAAGGGCAACTGCCGGGCCAATAGCGGTTGGCTAGAATCCAGGGCATCTTCACGACAATAACAAGAGGTGCCCTCGATGACTGCGCTGCACGCTTTGCCTTCTTTGGAAACCCAAGTGAGCCCCGCCGAATGGCAGGCGCGGGTCGATCTGGCGGCCTGTTACCGACTGGTCGCGCTGCATGGCTGGGATGACCTGATCTTCACGCACATCTCGGCCAAGATTCCCGAAACCGATCACTTTCTGATCAACCCATACGGGCTGATGTTTCACGAAATCACCGCGTCCAGCCTGGTGAAAGTCGATCTGGCCGGCAACAAAGTGACGGACAGTCCGTACGAGATCAATCCCGCTGGGTACACCATTCACAGCGCCGTGCATGAGGTTCGCCACGACGTCGCCTGCGTCATGCACACACATACCGCCGCCGGGGTGGCGGTCTCGGCCCAGCGTCAGGGCGTGCTACCGATCAGCCAGCAGTCACTGTTCGTTTTGGCGAGTCTTTCGACCCATGGCTATGAGGGTGTGGCGCTGAATCACGACGAGAAGGCGCGCCTGCAGGCCGATCTCGGCGAAACCGCTTTCATGCTGCTGCACAACCACGGTCTGCTGACCTGCGGCAGCAGCATCGCTGATACCTTTCTGATGATGTTCATCTTCCAGCGCGCTTGTGAAATCCAGGTCATGGCGCAGGCCGGTGGCAGCGAGCTGATCGCCATTCCGGAGCAGATTCTGGCCGGTGCGAAGGCCATGGCAGCGGGCGTGACCCGCACTCGCTCGGGCATGGGCGGCGCGCTGGCATGGCCCGGTCTGTTGCGCAAGCTGGATGCGCAAAGCCCGGGCTATGCGCAGTAGTACGGGGCGATCGCGCTACATCGCTGCCTTGGCGAACTGCTGCAGCTGCGGGTAGAAGTGGCGGAAGTCCTCGAGCAGCGGGTCGTACAGCTGCTCCAGCTCTTCCAGCCCGCCGGCCAGGCCTTCCGGCCGGCTCAGGCGACGGCCCATGTTCGCCAGCACCCTGCCCAGTACCTCGAATTCACGGTAACTGCCGAGCCAGTCGTGTGCCGCCATGTGCGGTGCGATCACGGCGAGCTTGCCAGGCAGCGCGGGCTCATCGGCCAGCGCTCGGTAGGCGCGCCGGGTGAACTGGTCCAGCGGCTCGCCGGAGTAGTCCGCCCAGTTCGCAGCCAGGCAATGATCGAAGAACAGGTCCAGCAGTATCCCGGCGTAGCGGCGACGCTCGCTGGGAAAGCGCGCTTTGGCCTGCAGCACCAGCGGATGGCTGTCGGTGAAGGCATCGATCTGCCGATGCAGACGGATGCCTGCTTCGATCTGCGCCGGCAGGCGACCCTGCAGCGGGCCTTTGACGAAGTCCCCGTAAAGGCTGCCGAGCATGTCAGCCGGGCCGGGGCCGCCAAGATGAAGATGAGCGAGATAGTTCATCGGCGAAGCTTGGCGCAGCCTCGATAGGGAGGTCGCTATGCAGCCTCTCTCGTGGTCACCCACAGCTGCCCAGACAGTGCTCGCTCGATGGCCAGCTGTGCTTGCTCGGCGAGCGCCCTGCGACTGAGGGAGGCAATGGGGATCGGCGCCAGCAGATGGATTTCTACTTCTGCCACGTCGCTGGCCAATAGCCTGCGCAGGTGCGCTGGCAGTTCGTCGTCGCCAATGAAGGGAGCGACGGTGTCGGGCTTGCCGTTGCGCGTATAGCGGATCGCTACGGGTTGAACGGCGCAGCCGGCCTCTATCGCACAGGCGAACAGCCGGGGGTGGAAGGTGCGCACGCTGTTGCCGTCGGTCGAGGTGCCCTCAGGGAAGATAAGCAGGTGGCGGCCCTGGATGAGGTGGCTGTTCAGTTGCTGGTTGATCTGCGCGGCATCGCCGGCGCCGCGGCGGATGAACAGCGTGCCAGCCTGGCGTGCCAGCCAGCCAAGCACGGGCCAGCGTGCGACTTCGGCCTTGGCCAGGAACGACAGCGGCCGCAGCATTCCCAGCAGCGGGATATCGCACCAGGAAACATGGTTGGCGACCCACAGCATCGGCTGAGCTGGTAGCTGACCGATGATGCGTACGCGATAGGGCAGCGCGGCGGCCAGGCGAACCATGAACCAGCGGGTCAGCTGTTGTCTGTGTTGCAGCGATGTGCGTAGCGCGAGGCGGTCGCCGAGACCTAGTGCGGCCGCCAACAGCAACCCCAGCAGGAGCACCGCGGCAACCCGCAGCAGACGCCAGTACAGGCGCAGCCGCGGCATCTATACCGCCGCCTTGAAGTGGCGAGCGTAGCGCGGGCACAGCTCCTCGCGCTTGAGCAGGATGAATATGTCGGCAACCTGAAAATCCGGGTCCCAGCAGGGTTCTCCACAGATCTTCGCGCCGAGGCGCATATAGGCCTTGAGCAGCGGCGGCAGCTGGGCAGTGAGGTTGTCCGGCAGTTCCAGTTCGGGAAGTGGTGTTCGCGGCTCGGCGTGCAGCAGTTCAGTGCTCAGGTGGCTGTCGCGCAGTCGCTGCATGATCGCTCGGGCCTGGATGCCACCGTCGCGCATCGGGATGCTCGCGCACCCCATAAGGTAGCGATAGCCACCTTGGTTGAGCACCTCGGCCAGTTCGCTCCACAGCACCGCAATGGTCGCACCATTGCGATAAGCCGGCGCCACGCAGGTACGGCCGATCTCCAGCACCGGTTCGTTGATGTCCGCCAGGCCATGCAGGGCAAATTCTCCTTCGCTGTAGAAGCGCCCGAGCTGCTTGGCGGTGAGGTGATCGAGCAGGCGGGTGGTGGCGACCAGCTCTCCACTTGCCAGATCGCGTACACCGATATGCCGGCAGTGAATGTCGAAATCGTCCATGTCCAGCCCGAGCTCGGCGCCATTGAGTTGGGCGTCGAACTCACTGCTGAACACCCGATAGCGCAAGGACTGGGCTTCGCGGAGGGCCCGTTCGCCTTGCAGGCGTTCGGCTCGAAGTTGACGCGTGCTGCGTGGATCGACGATGGCATTCATGCTCTGTCTCCTTGTCCGCCGGGGTAGTGGCGGGTTGGCGATGCAACGCGAGCGTCTGGTTGTTATCGTTGGGCTCGCTGGTTTGGCGTGATCAGGCTAGGAGCAGGGCGTGTCGCCACTGTGACGTTCGGATGATGGTTGGATGACGGCGCGAGCCAGTGGCCGGTAATGGCAGAACCTTTGGAGATGAAGATGCCCTGGAAACGATTGATCGGCCCGCTGCAGCCGGTTGCTGCAACCTCAGGGCTGCGCGACTGGTACCAGGCCGTGTGTGACGGTGCCGGAAGTACGGACTCCTTCAGTCAGGCGGTCTACGGCGGCCGACTGGCGACCACCCCGGGGTTGGCGTTTCTCGCGGGATACCAGGCAGCCCTGCGGGCGCTCTGGTCGGATGCGCCGCCCGGGCTCGGTGCGTTATGCACGACGGAGCGGCGCAAGTTGCGGCCGG
The DNA here is from genome assembly GCF_000935215.1 of Stutzerimonas stutzeri. GTDB lineage: Bacteria > Pseudomonadota > Gammaproteobacteria > Pseudomonadales > Pseudomonadaceae > Stutzerimonas. Next base: position 35,215 of record NZ_JXXD01000143.1, on the reverse strand, counting down.
CCGACATGACAACGCGTTGCGAGAACGGCCAGCTCATTGGCAGCAAGGATTTCGTGACGGCGGGCGGCGCGGCGCAATGGCTGCTCGTTTCGGCCCGGGAGGAGGGCGCCGGCGAGTCGCCGCGCCTCGGACTGTTTGTCGTGGAGCCGTCTGGTGCCGGCGTGTCACTGGTGGCTGGGCCGGATCTGCCGATCGTGCCGGATATTACACATGGCAGATTGAGCCTTGAGCGGGCTGCTGGGAAACGCTTGCCTGGTGACGGCTGGAGCGAGTACGTCAAACCGTTCCGCAGCCACGAGGATCTATATGTGCTGGCGGCGCTGACTGCGTGGCTCTACGGTGTGGCGCTGCTTGAGCAGTGGCCGCGCGCGCTGGTACTGCGTCTGCTCGGCGTTCTTGCGGCTGCGGCAGAGGTCGCGCGGCGGTCAGCCCATGAGCCTGCTACTCATTTGCTGCTGGCCGCGTTGCTCGAGCAGTTCGCTGCGCTGCAACCTGAGGTGGATAGGGCGTTGGCGGATTCGCAGGGCCCCCGGGGCGCATTGTGGCGGCGTGATCGCGCAGTGCTGGGCTTGGCGCGCGATGCCCAGGCGCGCCGTCTGGAACAGGCGCTTGTCGCCCTCGGGCTCGAATCTTCAGTAGGCAGTTGAAGGCAGGGCGGGCGCCGGCGAACAGCTGGGAACTCTGCCCAGGCGAGTCGGGCCTATAGAAGATCGTATTTCACGGCGGCTCTTCCGCTGCGGCGGTCTGACCTGCTGCCTTGCCTTGCTCGAACGCCCGGGTAAGCTAGCCAACTGCTCGTTCAGCACCGCCAGTGCAGAGCGGCGGTATCGAGGCCGCTGCCCTTGGATGCCGTCCGGAAAAAGGGATTTCATGTCATTTCGTTGCTCATCCGCTTCGTCGCTGTGCCTGACGTCATCTGGCTCTACGCGGGGTGCCGCCCTGTGATGCTGGCTGGAGCGGTGTTCCCCTGGCGCAGCGACAATCAGTTCCGCCTGCTGATAGACGGGCCGGGGTTCTTTCCGCCCATGCTCGACGCCATCGAGCGCGCCGAGCGCCGGGTCGATCTCGAGCTCTATCTGGTGGAGGACGGCGCTTGTCTCGACCGCCTGCTGGAGCCGCTGCTGCGTGCGGCGGCACGCGGCGTTCGGGTACGTTGCCTGTTCGATGGTTTCGGCTGCCTGAAGATGAGCCAGGCCAATCGTGATCGGATGACCGCCGCCGGCGTCGAGCTGCGTCTCTATAACCCGCTTTCGCTCCGCCTGAGGCTGCGCAATCTGCATCGTGACCACCGCAAGCTGCTGCTGGTCGACGGCTGCATCGGTTATGTCGGCGGCACCGGTGTCACCGACGAATTCTGGCGTCCTGACGAGCCCGACGTGCATTGGCATGAGGTGATGGTCGAGATGACCGGCCCGCTGCTGCAGGACTGGCAGGACCTGTTCGACACCCAGTGGGTGCATTGCCTGAAGCGGCGCATCTGGCAGCTGCCCCTGCCCAGCGGTGCGCCGCGCATTCCAGTGCTGCCCAGTGGCTCGGGGCTAGGGCGCGTCGCCTATGCGGCGGCGCGTCAGCACCGCGACATACTGCACAGCCTGTTGCGCAACCTGCGGCGCGCGCAGACGCGCATCTGGCTGGCGACACCGTATTTCCTGCCTACCGGCAAGGTGCGCCGGGCACTGATCCGGGCGGCGCGTCGCGGGGTGGACGTGCGCCTGCTGCTGACCAGTCGCAATACCGATCACCCGCCGGTGCGCTACGCCGGGCAGCGTTTCTATCCACGGCTGCTGCGTGCCGGCGTGCGAATCCATGAATATCAGCCACACTTTTCCCACCTGAAAATGGTGCTGGTTGACGACTGGGTCAGCGTCGGCTCTTGCAACTTCGATCACTGGAACCTGCGCTGGAATCTGGAAGCCAATCTCGAGGCCATGGACGCTGCGTTGAGTGCCCAGGTGCAGGCATGCTTCGAGCGCGATTTTCAGGACAGTATCGAAATCGACATTAAAAGCTGGTACGCCAGACCGCTGCACCTGCGCCTCTACCAGCGCATGTGGGGCTGGCTGGACCGGCTGCTGGTAAACATCTTCAACCGCGGTGGCTGAAGCCGCCGCGTCACGGAGCAATGCTCCAAACCCGCGCGAAGAGGACGATCCAATGGCGGCGAAGAACATTTTGATGCTGGTGGGTGATTACGCCGAAGACTACGAAACCATGGTGCCTTTCCAGGCCCTGCAGATGGTTGGCCATCGCGTGCATGCCGTGTGCCCGGACAAGAAGGCCGGCGACAGCGTGCGCACCGCGATTCACGATTTCGAGGGCGACCAGACCTATAGCGAGAAGCCGGGGCACAACTTTGCGCTGAACTTCGACTTCGCCGACGTGCGGGCCGAAGACTACGATGCCCTGGTCATTCCCGGTGGCCGGGCGCCGGAATATCTGCGCCTGAACGAGCAGGTGCTGGCGCTGGTGCGTGCGTTCGATGAGGCCAGGAAGCCAATCGCCGCCGTTTGTCACGGCGCCCAGCTGCTGGCCGCCGCGGGCGTGCTCAAGGGGCGTGCCTGCAGTGCCTATCCCGCCTGTGCACCCGAGGTGAAGCTGGCCGGTGGCGAGTACGTGGACATTGCCGTGGATCAGGCGCATACCGATGGCAACCTGGTCAGCGCTCCGGCATGGCCCGCCCATCCGGCGTGGCTGGCGGCATTCCTCGAGGTGCTCGGAACTCGCATCAGCCTGTAAGATGCAGACCGTCACCCAAGCCCGCCCCGCAGACCGCGCGGCGGGTTTTTTCATCCGTGAGGCTATGCCCTCGTGTTCGTGAGTGCCCCATGACTCAAGCAAAAGACCCCCTTCATGGCGTGACGCTGGAGGCCATCCTGGTCCAGCTGCATGCTCGCTTCGGCTGGGACGGCCTTGCCGAGCGCGTCGATGTCCGCTGTTTCAGCAATGAGCCGAGCATCAAGTCCAGCCTGAAATTCCTGCGCAAGACGCCCTGGGCCAGGGCGAAAGTCGAAGCGCTGTACATCGCAGAACAGAACGCCGGTCGCTAGTCCGCTCACGAGCGGCACTACCTGCCGATGCCGTTCGGCAAATACTTTCCGTCCCCTCTCAAGTTCGCTTTGCGCCGCCCGACTCTTGTAACAGATTGATTCGTCGTGACCGATGAGTCGCATTTTTCAGCAAATCGCTGGCAGGGAGTTCGGGCGATGAGAAACAACGGACCGGTAAGCAACACCGAACGGACCTTTCCGGCGCATCAGCGGCTGATTTCGGCGACGGATAACCAGGGCAAAATCCTTTATTGCAATGACGAATTTGTCGCCATCAGTGGCTACTCACGAGCCGAGCTGATCGGCAGTGACCACAATCTGGTCCGCCACCCGGACATGCCACCCGCCGTGTTCGAGGTGATGTGGCGCTACCTGAAGGCCGGCAAAAGCTGGATGGGAGTGGTCAAGAACCGCTGCAAGAACGGCGATTTCTACTGGGTCAGCGCCTACGTCACGCCTGTTTTCGACGATGGCAAGCTGACCGGCTTCGAGTCGGTGCGAGTCAAGCCGACAGCCGAGCAGGTCGCCCAGGCGTCGGCACTGTACGAGCGTCTGCGTACCGGCCGACCGGCGGTTTCGTTGAGCCGGCGCGCGCAGGGCTGGGCGCGTGCGCTGGCGATGCCGATGGGCGCCGCGGTGCTGGCGGCCGGTGGAATCTTCTGGCTGCCGCCGGCAGTGGAAGCGCTCGTCGTGCTCGGTCTGTTCTTCGTGCTCGGAATCAGCTGTCACTTCGCTGCGGAACGCCAGTTGTTGCGTATCCTGCAGCGCGTACCCGAAGCCTTCACCGATCCGGTGGTCGCCCTGACCTATACCCAGCAGCATGGCAATGCGGCGCGGCTGGAGATGGCCCTGGTCAGTGAAGACGCGCGGTTGCGTACGGCGTTGACGCGGCTGTCCGATCTGGCCGTGCAGGTCGCCGGCGCATCGGCAGAAACCTATTCGCTGGCCAGCCAGACCGAAAGCGAGCTGCGCCAGCAGCGCGGCGAGACGGACATGACGGCCACCGCGGTGACGCAGATGACCGCATCGATCAGTGAGGTCGCCGGGCACGTCCAGCACACGGCAGAGGAGGCGAGGACGGCGAACGCGCTGGCAGACGATGGTGACCGGGTCGCAGCGAGTTCCCGCGAGGCGATGGAAATGCTGGCGGCGACCGTCACCAGCATCGGCAACGTGGTCAACGAGCTGGCTGGCGAAACCCAGCAGATCGTATCCGCCGCCGGCATGATCCAGAGCATCGCCGACCAGACCAACCTGCTGGCGCTGAATGCTGCCATCGAGGCCGCACGTGCTGGCGAGCAGGGCAGGGGCTTTGCCGTGGTCGCCGACGAGGTGCGTGGGTTGGCGGGCAAGACGCGGGAGTCGACGCAGCAGATCCAGGGCATCATCCAGTCGCTCACCAGCAAGGCGGGTGAGGCCGTGACAATCGCACAGGTGGGTGACAAGGAGGCGGTACAGGGGTTGGCCCAGGTCGTCGAGGCGCAGCAGGCGTTGCAGGGCATTCGCGACGCGGTCGGCCGCATTGCCGGGATGAGCCAGCAGATGGCTGCCGCTGCCGAAGAGCAGGCGCATGTGGCCGAAGACATTGCTCGTCAGGTCACCCGTATTGCCGTCACGACCGACAGCAATGTCAGCAAGGCGGACCTGACCATGCAGCGCGGTCGCGACCTGGAATGCGCAGCGTACGGGCTGCGGGTACTGGTCGAACGCTTCAACCGCTGATTGCCGGGCAATAAAAAGCCCGGCATCGAGCCGGGCTTTTTATTTTATTGGCGTGTCGCTTACTGCACTTCGACCGCCAGGCTGTCGGCGATCTTCTGCTGCCAGATCGCCGGGCCGGTGATGTGCACCGACTCGCCGTTGGTGTCGACGGCGACGGTCACCGGCATGTCCTTCACTTCGAACTCGTAGATCGCTTCCATGCCCAGCTCGGCGAAGGCCAGCACCTTGGACTTCTTGATCGCCTGGGCGACTAGGTAAGCCGCGCCGCCAACCGCCATCAGGTAGACCGCCTTGTTGTCCTTGATCGCTTCGATGGCGATCGGGCCACGCTCGGACTTGCCGATCATGCCCAGCAGACCAGTGCTCTCGAGAATCTGACGGGTGAACTTGTCCATGCGCGTCGCGGTGGTCGGGCCAGCCGGGCCAACCACTTCGTCACCGACCGGATCGACGGGGCCGACGTAGTAGATGAAACGGCCCTTGAGGTCGACCGGCAGCTCTTCGCCCTTGTTCAGCATGTCGACCATGCGCTTGTGCGCGGCGTCGCGGCCGGTGAGCATCTTGCCGTTGAGCAGGACGGTTTCGCCCGGCTTCCAGCTCTGCACTTCTTCCGGGGTGATGGTGTCGAGGTTGACGCGGCGCGCGCTCGGGCCGGCTTCCCAGACGATCTCGGGGTAGGCATCCAGCGGCGGCGGGGTCAGTTCGGCCGGGCCGGAACCGTCGAGCACGAAGTGTGCGTGGCGGGTGGCGGCGCAGTTGGGGATCATGCAAACCGGCAGCGAGGCGGCGTGGGTCGGGTAATCCATGATCTTCACGTCGAGCACGGTGGTCAGGCCGCCGAGGCCCTGGGCGCCGATGCCCAGCTGGTTGACCTTCTCGAACAGCTCAAGACGCAGCTCTTCGATGCGGTTCTGCGGGCCACGGGCCTTCAGCTCATGGATGTCGATGGATTCCATCAGGACTTCCTTGGCCATCACCGCGGCTTTCTCGGCGGTGCCGCCGATGCCGATGCCGAGCATACCCGGCGGGCACCAGCCGGCGCCCATGGTCGGCACGGTCTTCAGTACCCAGTCGACGATCGAGTCGGACGGGTTGAGCATGGCCATCTTCGACTTGTTTTCCGAGCCACCGCCTTTGGCGGCCACATCCACCTCGACTTTGTCACCTGGGACGATGGAGTAATGAATGACAGCTGGCGTATTGTCCTTAGTGTTCTTGCGGGAACCTGCCGGGTCGGCCAGGATCGAAGCACGCAGGACGTTTTCCGGCAGGTTGTAGGCGCGGCGCACACCCTCATTGATCATGTCGTCCAGGCTCATGGTCGCGCCGTCCCAGCGCACGTCCATACCGACGCGGATGAACACGGTGACGATACCGGTGTCCTGACAGATCGGGCGATGACCGGTGGCGCACATGCGCGAGTTGATCAGGATCTGCGCCATGGAGTCGCGGGCAGCCGGGGATTCTTCACGCAGGTAGGCTTCGTGCATCGCCTGGATGAAATCCACGGGGTGGTAGTAAGAAATGAACTGCAAAGCGTCAGCGACGCTTTGAATCAGGTCGTCTTGCTTGATCACGGTCATGCAGCGCGTCCTCATACGGGGCGATAAGAGGCGCGTCGGGGGTGGCAGTCGACGCGCCGCGAAAAAATGCGGCGCAGTATAACGCGTCAGGCTGCGCGGTACACGGATGGACCAGGAGCGATGGGAATGCTGGCTAGGATTTTGTTTTCGGTAAGCGTAGAGTGCGGCAAATTGCCACAGCGGGAAGGATCCCTATGAGTGCGATGCGTGACGAGACCGATCTGCGTACATTGCAGCAATTGGTTACGCGGCGATTCGCACTGGCCTCCGTGACCTATGGTCTGGGCCTGGTGCTGACCTGGGTGGCGGTGGCGGGGGGCTTCTATCAGGCCTCGGTGGCCAGCGCCGTGGCGCAGTCAGCATTGATTGTGGTGAGTCAGCTGCTGTTCTTCTGGCTGTTTCACCGAGGTGTCAACCTGCGCTCGAAGGATCCCAGCCTGACTGAGCCGCAGGTCCTGGTGGGGCTGCTGTGGCTGACGACCTTTCTGTTCAACCTCGGCAGCGCTCGTGGCTCACTGCTGGTGCTCTATCTGCTGGTGCTGATGTTTGCAGTCTTTCTGCCGCCGAAGGTGTTCATTCGCTACGCCGCACTGGCTTTCGTCAGCTTCGTCAGCATGGCTGCGCTGGATTACTATCTGCAGCGGCCGATCGAGACCGATGTGTTCTTGCTGCAGGCCAGCGTGCTGCTGGTGACGCTGATCTGGATGTGTCTGTTCGCCGGCCACGTGTATCGCTTGCGCCAGCGCATGCGCCAGCGGCGTTTCGCGTTGCAGGCACATCAGGACACCCTGCGCGGAATGATGCGTCAACTGGAGGATCTGGCTTCCACCGACGAGTTGACGGGCCTATACAACCGGCGGCGTTTCCTGCGCATCGCCGAGGGCGACCTGAACCGCTTGCGCAAGGGGCATCAATCGGGGCTGGCGCTCATCGATCTGGACCACTTCAAACGCATCAACGATATCCACGGCCATGCCACCGGAGACCGCGTGCTGCAGGCCTTTGCCAGCGTGGCGCGGTCCTGTCTGCGTGATGACGACGTGCTGGCCCGTTATGGCGGCGAGGAGTTCGTGCTACTGCTGCCCAATACCGACGCCGAGCAGTTCACCGCGTGCTGTGAGCGCCTGCGAGAGGCTTTCGCCATCGCCGAGCCGGAAGACGCCAATATCGAAGCCGGACATCTCAGCCTGTCGATCGGCCTGACCCTGCTGAACGCCGGAGATGACCTGGATGCAGCGCTGCAGCGTGCCGACGAAGCGCTTTATCGAGCCAAGCGCGGTGGTCGCAATCGTTGCGAACCCGCCTGGGTCACCGCCGATGCCTGAGTTGCATTGCGCCGGCAAGCGCTGGTCGGTCGCGCCCGCTACCAACCTGCTCGACGCCCTGATCGCTGCCGGCTTGCCCGTACCCTACAGTTGCCGCGCCGGCAGCTGCCACGCCTGCCTGGTGCGCTGTGTCGACGGAGCACCGCGCGATCTGCAACCCGACCTGCTGCGGCCCGAGCAGCATGCGGCCGGCTGGCGACTGGCCTGTCAGTGCCTTGTCGAGGAGGAAATCGGCGTAGAAGTTTTCGACCCGCGTCGCGACGGGCAGCCCGCTCAGGTGCAAAGCGCCGAGTGGCTGAGCGGCAGCGTGCTGCGCCTGCGTCTGCTGCCGGAGCGGCCGCTGCGCTATCGTGCAGGTCAGCACCTGTTGCTGTGGACTGGTGCCGGCATCGCTAGGCCGTATTCGCTGGCCAGTGTTCCCGGCGACGATCTCTGGCTGGAGTTTCATCTCGATTGCTCCAGGCCGGGGGCGTTCTGCGATGCCGCGCGGCAGCTGCGCGCGGGCGACACGCTGCGGCTGGGCGACCTGCACGGTGGTGCATTGCATTACGAGCCGGAGTGGTCTGAGCGCTCTTTATTGCTGCTGGCTTCGGGAACCGGGTTGGCCCCTCTATTCAGCCTGTTGCGCGAGAGCCTGCGCCAGGGCCATGCCGGGACGATCAGGCTGGTGCATTTTTGCCGCGACGAGCACTACCTGCGCGGGCCGTTGCAGGAGTTGGCGGATAGGCACGAGAACCTGGAGCTGCAATGGGTCGATGCGCAACAGCGTGACAGCATGCTTTCGACGCTACGACCAACGTCGCGGCGGGACATCGCGCTGCTCTGCGGCGGCTCGGCGTTCGTCGACGCCTGCGCCAGGCGCCTGTTTCTCGCGGGCCTGCCGCGTGGACAGATATTCAGCGACGCGTTCGTCAGCGCGACTCAGCCGCGGTAGTTGGCTCCCGTTCGATCTTGCAGACAGCACGAGGCCGGCTAAAGAGCCGGCCTCGTGTGATTCCCTGCCAACCTTACTGATCGCCGACGCGCAGGATCTTCATCGTGTTGGTACCGCCTGTGCTGTCGTGGTAGCTGTCGCCCTTGGTCAGGATCACCCAGTCACCGGGCTGCACGATGTTGCGCTTGAGCAGTTCCTCGACTGCCATCTGGCTGACCTTTTCTGCAGGTAGCGCAGCCGGATCGAACGGGATGGTCTGCACGCCGCGGAACAGCGCGACCCGTGCCTGGGTTTCGCGGTGCGGCGAGAAGGCGAAGATCGGTACCGAAGACCGGATGCGCGACATGATCAGCGGTGTGTAGCCGCTTTCGGTCAGGGCGATGATGGCCTTGACCCCCGGGAAGTGGTTGGCGGTGTACATCGCAGCCAGCGCCGCACTCTCGTCGCAGCGCTCGAACTGCTGGCCGAGGCGGTGTCCGGACTTGGTGCTGGTCGGGTGCTTCTCCGCGCCGCAGCACACACGGGCCATGGCCTTGATCGCTTCGATCGGGTATTCGCCAGCGGCGCTTTCGGCCGAGAGCATCACCGCATCGGTGTAGTCCAGCACGGCGTTGGCTACATCGGATACCTCGGCGCGGGTCGGCATCGGGCTGTGGATCATCGACTCCATCATCTGCGTCGCGGTGATCACCACCTTGTTGTGGCGGCGGGCGTGCAGAATGATCTTCTTCTGAATGCCGACCAGCTCGGCATCGCCAACTTCCACGCCGAGATCGCCGCGCGCCACCATCACGCCGTCGCTGGCGCGGATCAGGCCATCCAGCGCCTCATCGTCGGCGACCGCTTCGGCCCGCTCGATCTTTGCGATCAGCCAGGCGTCGGAGCCAGCTTCGTCGCGCAGGCGGCGGGCCAGGTCCATGTCAGCGGCATCACGAGGGAAGGAAACTGCCAGGTAGTCCAGCTGCAGGTCGGCGGCCAACTTGATGTCGGCCTTGTCCTTGTTGGTCAGCGCCGGCGCCGTCAGGCCGCCGCCACGGCGGTTGATGCCCTTGTTGTCCGACAGCGGGCCACCGATCAGCACGGTGCAGTGCAGTTCGTCCGCGGTGGCGTTGTCGACGCGCATCACCACGCGGCCGTCGTCGAGCAGAAGCTCATCGCCGATGCCGCAATCCTTGACCAGGTCCGGGTAATCGATGCCGACCACTTCCTGATTACCGGCGTCGCGCGGATGGGTCACGGAGAAGCGGAACTGGTCTCCTTCCTTCAGCTCAATGCGCTTGTCGGTGAACTTGGCAATGCGGATCTTCGGTCCCTGCAGGTCTCCGAGCAGCGCGACGAAGCGGCCGTGGCGCGCGGCGATTTCACGCACCAGCTCGGCCCGGGCACGATGCTCGTCGGGGCTGCCGTGGGAGAAATTCAGGCGGGCTACATCCAGCCCGGCGACGATCATCTTTTCCAACACCTCCGGCGAGCTGCTTGCTGGGCCCAGGGTGGCGACGATCTTGGTGCGACGCGGAATCATTCAATTGCTCCTTTTTCTGGCTGGCCCCGAGGCTACTATGCTCGCCGGTTGTAGTCATCGCTCGGCGACCACTACTCTTTGCGTCCGGCTGACGGGCTGTCTGCAGCTTTTTCCAGCTCGGTCGATACAGGGGCATACGGAGGAACCCATGCGCACCCTGATCATCGTTTTCCTGAGTCTTCTGACCGTCGGCTGCAGCAGTCGCCATGCTTTCGATCGCCACCTGGATGCGGCTTACCAGTACTACGAGGCCGACAACTGCGAGCGGGTGATGCAATCACTCTCGCAGGCAGAACGCCGTAGCAAGCCGCGCAGCCAGGTCCAGCCGGAGATTTCACTGTTGCGCGGCCAGTGTCTGGAGCGCCAGGGCCTGTTCGTCGACGCTGGCGAAACCTATCGTTTCATCGTCGAGCGATACCCTTCCAGCGAGTACGCCTATCGCGCCCGCGCGCGCCTGGAGACGCTGAGGCAGCTGGGCCACTATCATGCCGAGGCACCGCCGGTGGTTCAGCCGGCCAAACGTTGATTTCATGAAAGCCATGTGAGGGATCATGCGAGCTTTGCTGATGACCGCCATGCTGCTGCCTGCACTGGCAGATGCGCAGATCTATCGCTGGACCGATGCCAACGGACAGGTTCACTTCGGTCAGCGCCCGGCAGCCGGAGCCGAGCAGGTCGAGGTTCGGCCCCAGGTCGTCGAACGCGACGACCAGACCCGTGAGCGTGAGGCGCGCAGCGAACGATTCTTCGATGCGCGGCGGCAGGAGCAGCAGGCAGCGAGGGAGCAGGCCAGCAAGGCGCGGGCTGCACGAGAGGAGGAATGCCAGGGCTTGCGCAGCCAGTTGTCGCGACTGCAGCTTGGCGGACGTTTTTTTCGTAACGATGCAGCGGGAGAGCGCGTCTACTACAGTGAAAGTGAAGTAGAGGCGGCTCGACAGCGCCTGGCGACGCGTATCAGCCAGGAATGCAGTTGAGCCGACAGGACTCGAATTGCAGGGTTAAGGCTGAAGGCTCCGACGACATGAACATGGCGAACCAGCGTCGTATCCAGCGGCATCAATTGCCGTACTACCTCAACGTATTCAATCGGTTCACCGAGAAGCCGCTGGGCTTCATCGGCAACCTGTCCGAGGGCGGGCTGATGCTGATCAGCCCCTATCCGATGATGCTTGGTGTTCGTTTCGAGATGCGCCTGAAGATTCCGGGCCAGAGCGGTCAACTGCGGCAAGTGGATTTCAGTGCGTTCAGTTTGTGGTCAAGCGAGGATGTGACGCCGGGCAGCTACGACACCGGTTTTTCCCTGATCGACCCGCCTGGGGATATCCGCGAAATGATCGCTGCCCTGCATCACTACTTCAGTTTCCAGCCGATGTTGCACATCCCTCTGGCGCATCATGCCAGCCCGGCATCGGATCGATTTACTGACAAGGACTGCTGCCACGGTCTGTGAGCCGCGCTCACAGCGTCCCGGTTTTCTTCCACGCCAGATAACGCCCGATAAGTGCCGGCCCCAGATCGCAAGGCTGGACGTCGAGTACCGGCATGCCATGGGCCGCCAGGCGCTTGTGCAGCGCCTGGCGGGCGTTCAGGTAGTCCTGGGCGCCGCAGTAGTCGAGCGCGTCGTCCAGGCTCTGCACCGGCCGCAGGCGCAGCTGGTCCAGGACTTCTTCGCGCAGGCTCACCAGCAACACCCGATGTCTGCGTGAGAGCCGCTTCAGCGCCCCGTGCAGCTCGGCATCGTCCTCATCGCGCAGGTTGCTCAGAACGATAACCAGTGCCTGGCGCTGTTGCCGGGCCAGCAACCGATCGACCGCTGCGCCGTAGTCTGCGGGCTGCTGGGTGGGCTGCAGGTCGTAAAGACCGTTCAGTAACACGTGAAGTTGCTGTTGGCCCTTGGCTGGGGTGACGTGACGCGGCTGTGCGCTGGCGAAGGTGCAGGCGCCCACGGCATCGCCCTGGCGCAACGCGGCATAGGCCAGCAGCAGGGCAGCGTTGAGGGCATGGTCGAAGTGCGTGAGTTCGGCGTCTTGGCTGCGCATACGCCGACCGCAGTCGAGCATCAGCACGATCTGCTGGTCGCGCTCGTCCTGATATTCGCGGGCAATCGGCATGCGTGCCCGCGCCGTGGCTTTCCAGTCGATCTGCCGCAGGGTGTCGCCCTCGCGGAACTCCCGTAGCTGGTGAAATTCCAGCCCCAGCCCGCGGCGCGGTTGCTGGCGGACGCCGAGGCGATTCAACCAGACGTCGATCGCCTGCAGGCTGGCTCCGTGCAACCGAGCGAAGTCGGGATACACCCGGGTTCCGTCGACAAGCTCAAGCAGGCGTCTGCTGCGCCAGAGGCCCAACGGGCTGGCCAGGCGAAGATCGCAGTGCTGGAAGACGAACTGGCCGCGGCGGGTCGGGCGCAGACGGTAGTCGAGTTGGCAATGTTCGGCGGGCTGCAGGCGCATGCGTTGCGGCAGCTGTTCGAAGCTCATGCCCTCAGGCACGTGGTCGAACAGCTCCAGCTCGATAGCGCGGGAATGTGCGTTGCGCACCAGCAGTTGCACGTTGCTCCAGTGGCCCAGTGGCAGATTTCCCGACAGGCTGCGTTGCAGCGCAGGCGACGGCAGTCGCCTCAGGGCGAAGGCGTCGAGCGATGTCACCGTACCCAGCGCCAGCAACAGGCCCCACCAGGCGGACTGCCAGTGCCCGGCTTCGACGCCGAACGCGGCGAGAACGCCAAGAGGAACGGCCACGAGCACCAGCGCGGCCAGCGCAACGAGCAGGCGACGGGATGGCGTCATGCGCGTGGCGCCGCGACCTGATCGAGTAGCTGCTGCAGCACCTGGTCCACCGACAGTCCCTCGATGTCCAGCTCTGCCGACAGGCGCACCCGGTGACGCAGTACCGCCAGCGCGCAACCCTTGATGTCATCAGGCGTGACGAACTCGCCGCCGCGCAGCAGCGCTCTGGCGCGACCACCACGAACCAGCGCGATCGATGCGCGGGGGCCGGCACCCAGCGCCAGCCCCGGCCAGCTGCGAGTGGTGCGGGCAAGGCGCACGGCATAGTCCAGTACCTGATCGTCCAGCGGCAGTTCGCTGGCAATCTTCTGCAGGGCCAGCACATCCCGGGCCTGTACCAGCTGGCGCAGGGCGCTGACGTCGAGCATGTCGGCGCGTGCCGAGCGGGTGACCTGGCGTACCAGCTCCAGCTCTTCGTTCGCCTGCGGGTAGTCCATGCGCAACATCAGCATGAAGCGGTCGAGCTCGGCTTCCGGCAGTGGGTAGGTGCCTTCCTGTTCGATCGGGTTCTGCGTGGCCATGACCAGAAACGGTTGCGGAACCGCCAGGGCCTTGCCTTCCAGGGTGACCTGGCGTTCCTGCATCACCTCGAGCAGCGCGGCCTGAGTCTTGGCTGGCGCACGGTTGATTTCATCGGCCAGTAGAAGGTTGGTGAACACCGGCCCCTTGCGCAGCTTGAACTGCTCGCTCTGCATGTCGTAGACGGCATGGCCGGTGACGTCGCTGGGCATCAGGTCGGGGGTGAACTGGATGCGCGAGAACTCGCCGCCGAAGCAGCGCGCCAGCGCCCGTACCAGCAGTGTCTTGCCCAGTCCCGGCACGCCTTCGATGAGCACGTGGCCGCCGGCGATCAACGCGGTCAGAACGCCATCGATGACGTCGTCCTGGCCGATCACCGCCTTGTGCAGCTCGTCGCGCAGCGCCTGGGCGAGCTGGCTGGCTCGCAGGCGCTGGCTCACCGGGTTGGAGGCCGGAGCAGGGTTGCCGGAATCTGGGATGTGTTCGCTCATAGCGCGTTCCTGAGGGTTTGCAGGTGGGCGACCTGTCGGGTGAATTCGGTGGCCGACAGACGTTGCTGCGGCAGTGGGCGCATGGCCAGCTCGATGCTGGCGATCGGCAGGCTGGAGAGACGGGCGAGCAGTGGCAGCTGGGCATTCGGCGGAAGCTGCTCGAAGCCCGGATGACGTTGCCCCGCTCGGCGCTGGATGTCCTGTTGCAGCGGCTGCAGCAGACTGTGCTGGCGACCATGGCGCAGCAGGAACTCCGCCGACCCACGCAGGTGTTCCTGCAGCTGGCGACGCGCCGGGTTGAGCGGAGCCTGCAGTGGGCCGAAGCGTTGGCCGGCATGCCAGAGCGCGAACGCCACAAGTAGGCCCAGCACGGTGAGAAGTTCGGGGAAATGGCGGCGCAGCTGTGCGAGCAAGCCGTCGTGTTCGCTGCGGTGCACCAGAGTCACCGCGCTGTCTTGAGTCAGATACCAGAGCAGCCAGGCATGGTCGTACTGATCGATGTTGCGGTTCTGCCAGATCCAGCTATCGGTCAGGGCGGTGATCAGCCCGTCACCGTGCTGCAGTTGCAGCATGTGCGTGGCGCCTGCGCTGTTGGCCCAGGCGTGGGCGCGATTGTCGGCATCATAGAGGTGAAAGTCGGTATCGAAGGCCAGATAGGCCGGCGCACTTTCATTCTCCAGATACAGCTTGGTCAGCTGCGGATGCTGTTCGGCGGTGGATGACTGCGGTGTCTGCGCATCATCGTCCAGATCGTCAGCTGCGTACTGCTGCAGATTGAGCCGGTCGAACAGCAGGTCGCCGCTTTTGCCGGTCTCTTCATCCCACAGTCGCTCTGCAACCACGACCAGATGGCCGCCGGCGTTTGCCCAGTCCAGCAGACGCTCGGTCTGCCGCGGGGTCAGGTTGCCGCGGTCACCTAGCAGGAGCAGCGTCTGGCCAGAGGTGGGCAGTGTCTCAAGTCCGGCGATGCCTTCCTGATGCACGACCTGCAGGCCGAGGCCGCGCAGGAACAGTTCGGCGGCCAGGTATGTGTTGCTGCGCGCCTCCGGGGTCGGGCCGTGCTCGACGACGTCCTCATAGGATTGCAGCTTGCCGGCCAACCAGATGACCAGCAGCCCGATCAGCAGGACCGCGGCCGCGGCGAGCAGGCGAGGGCGGAGTCGGTTCATGGCCTCGGCTCCTCGGCAAACAGCGCGCGCCAGCCGGCACACAGTTCGTCGCGGACCACGTCTTCGGCGTTCCGGTGCCCGTAGGCCTGGTGCTGCCAATGCTGCGTAAGTTGCTCGGCAAAGCGCGACAGCGGTTCGCGCTGAAGCTGTCGCACGCGCGCCAGCACCTCGCCCTCGGTATGCGCCGCCTTCAACGGCAGCTGGAAATCATGCAGCAGGCGGCTGAGCAAACCGCGATAGAGAAGTGCCAGAGATGCGCGCGGATCCTGCTGCCAGAGTCGTTCGGCCTCGCTGGCAACGTCGTTTGGCAGGCTTTCGGGCGCGACGACGAGGCCGAACAGCTGCGCGGGTGCAGGTTGGCGGCGCCTGGCCGGCAGCTGTATGCGGCTGCCGAAAGTCTGCAGCCAGTCGCGGTAGCGCCACAGCAGAAGCGCGACCAGCAAGGCCAGTGCGGTCCAGAGTAGCACTTCGAGTGCCTGCGCCAGACTTTCCAGGCTTTCCCACAGCGAGCCACCCTGCAGCAGGCGTTCGAGCAGGCGTGCCAGAGCACCGGGCTCCTGCGGGCTGTCTTGCGCACCAAAGCGCCAACGGGTGACCGTCTCCCGGTGCTGAAAGGGCGGTTGGTCGAGCAGCGCGTCGATTCGTTCGCGGGCCGTCTCGCTGGTCAGTGGCTGATTCAGCAGACGCTCGGTTTCCGGGCCCTGTTGCGCTGTGTCGGCCGTTGGCGCCGCTGCCCAGGCATCGTGCGCTGCCGGCCAAAACAACAGGCCACAGGCAAGCAGCACCGCTGGTGCAGCGCTGAGCAGGCGCTGGCGCAGTCGACGGAAGGCCAGCTCTATGTCCCACGCCTCCAGATGAGTGCGTCGATTGAGATAGAGGCTGAAGCCACAGGCGACATAGATAGGCTCCCAGACGATGAGCACCAGCGCATAGAGCAGATTGGACAGGTGTTCCAGCCAGAGCCATTCGGCGCTCAGCCCGAGCACATCCTCCCAGTTCCAGCGCTGTACCAGCTGCGCCGGCAGCAGGAAATACAGCACGCCGAGCAGGCCGAGCCAGAGCGCGCCTTCCAGATGCACGCCGACCACGGTCAGCCAGCTGGGCGCGCGGCCGCTGCACAGACTGAGCGTGAGCAGGCGTTGCTTGCGTGCTTTGCCGTCGAGCCCCTCGAGCTGCTGCACTGGTAGATCGAAGCTGCGCGTCGTGCTCAGGCGACGCCAGGTGAGACTGGCCAACAGCTGTGGCCGCAGCAGGCCGGGGAAGGCCCGCAGGCTCTCTCGGAAATCTGGTGTTTCACCGAACAGTGCTTTGGACAGGATATGCAGCGGCAAGCGCTCGTACAGGGGCTTGAGCCACCAGAACAGCAGCAGCGCCAGACTTGGGTGCTGCCACAGCAGCAGACTGATCAGGCCGAAAAGCGGCAGCGTCACGGTCGCCCAGGTCGTCATCAGCAGCTTCGCGTGGCGCCTGGCGAGCAGGGTGCCGAGGTCCAGCGCCTCCCATGGACTGCGCGGGCGGATCGAGACGCTGGCATCACTCAGCTGCATGCTGCGCCCTCCCGGCAAAGGCGAAGTAAGCGGCCACGATCAGCCAGAGCAGCGCGCCGACGATGTACTTGATCATGGGCGAGGTCAGGGTCATGGATGACCAGTAGGCCTCGACAAAGGCAGCGATCAGCAAGAACAGGGTGGCCCCGCAGACCAGCTGGATGCCTCGCTTGGCGGCCTGACGCAGCGCCTCTGCGCGGGTCAGGCGCCCCGGCGCCACTAGCGATACGCCGAGCTGCAGCCCCGCGGCGCCGGCAAGGGTGATGGCGGTCAGCTCGAACGCGCCATGGCCGATAACGAACGACCAGAACGGCTGGTGGTAGCCGATGGCGCTCAGGTGGCCCGCGACGGCGCCGATCGTCAGGCCATTGAACAGCAGGAAGAACAGCGTACCCAGGCCGAACAGCAGCCCGCTGGCGAACGTCTGGAATGCGATGCCGATATTGTTCATCACGTAATAGCCGAACATCAGCCAGTCGTCGCCCGAGCCCCGCTCGGCGAAGCGACCCAGGCGGCTGGCGTCCGGGTCGTACATCTGCTCCATCTGTGTGACCTGGTCCGGCGGCAGGATGCTGAACACCAGCTCCGGGAAGGCGAAGACCAAAGCGGCCATGCCGAGCAGGCTGCCGTAGAACAGCAGGCTTGCTGCCAGTACGTAACGCCACTGCTCACGGACCGCGCGGGCGAAGCCACCGGTGATGAACCCGAGCAGTCGCCCCAGCAATGGACTGCGGTGCCGATAGAGCTGCTGATGGCCGCGCAGGGCGAGCTGGCGCAACTGATCGATCAGCTGGCTGCTGTAGCCGCGCGATTCGGCCAGCGCCAGGTGTTGGCAAAGACGGCGGTAGGCGGCGGGGAAGTCGCTGGCCTGGCTGGGACTTGGCTTGCCACGCTCCAGCGCGTCCAGCTGGCTGATGAAGTCATGCCAGTCGGCGTGATGCTGGCGTTCGAAGGTGGCCTGCTTCATGGCGCGCCTACCAGTGAGCGGGCGATGCCATGGATCTTTGCCTCGGCGTTCTCACCGGTAACCGCCAGCGGTTCGGCAAGGATCGAAGCCAGCTCCAGACGCCGTTCGGCAGAAAGACTGGCATGACGCTCGGAGAAGGCAATAAGAGCGCGTTGCTCATCGAGACTTAACGCAAAAGGCGGTTTGGCAGCTTCCACCTCCGGCAGCGTCGGGCGCGCTTGTGGTCTTTCCCGGTAGACCACCAACGTCCCTGCGGCGAGATCGCCGAGACGCTTGAAGGCAGGGTGGCCCAGGCAGCTCAGTGCGCCGAGAAAATAGCCGAACGGCAGCATATCGACGAAGCGCAGCAGGTTGCGCGTCAGCGAGGAGGTCCAGCCGACCGGCGTGCCATCGTCATGCACTACTCGCAGACCCAGCCAGTACTTGCCAGGCGTACGTCCCTGGTTCAGTACTTCGAAGAGCACCATGTACCACCATTGCACGAGGAACAGCAGCAGCGTCCCAAGACCGATACCAAAATTGCCCAGCATCCCCAGGATGATGAAGAGGGCTAGCAGGATGGCGGCACGGATCGCCAGGTCGATGGCAAAGGCCAGCGCGCGCGGTACGAGCCCGGCCGGACGCAGGAGTAGATCGATGCCTTCGGGCGTCTCCACGCGATGGCTATTGTCGAGCAGCGATGGTCGGTCGAGAGCTGAAGGCAAGGGTAAAGTCGTCTGAGGCAGGCAAAGGTCGATGCTATGCGGCAAGTGCCGCTGCGGCAATGCGCCTGAGTCGTCTGAGCGGAGGGCAAGCCGGAGGGGTGTGATTATGGCGAAGTGCCTGCTCCTTTGCAGGATGTCGTTCGCATACCCAATGCTGCGTGGGCAGATCGGGCGACGCACACGACGATGTGCCGCCCTGGCTGATAGACTGCCGCGCTGATCGAGAAGGACTCTCCCGTGAATTCAAGCATCTTCTGGTACGACTTCGAAACCACAGGAATCTCGCCCAGCCGCGACCGTCCGTTGCAGGTGGCGGGTATCCGCACCAACGAGGCGCTCGAGGAAGTCGGCGAGCCGCTGAACATCTATTGCCGTCCCTCCGACGACATCCTTCCGCATCCGGCGGCCTGCCTGGTCACTGGGATCACCCCCGCGACCCTCGAACAGAAGGGCTTGTGCGAGGCCGAATTCATTCATCGTCTGCATCAACAGCTGTCGTTGCCTGGCACCTGCGGCGCCGGTTACAACAGCCTGCGGTTCGACGACGAGGTGACGCGCTACAGCCTGTACCGCAACTTCTACGATCCCTATGCCCGTGAATGGCAGGGCGGCAACAGCCGCTGGGATCTGATCGATCTGGTACGCACGGCTTATGCTCTGCGCCCGGAAGGCCTGGTCTGGCCTGAAGAGGAGGGGCGGGTAACGCTCAAGCTCGAACGACTGAGTGTGGCCAACGGGCTGGAACATCTGAACGCGCACGATGCGCTATCCGATGTGCGCGCGACCATCGCCCTGGCCAGACTCGTTCGTGATCGGCAGCCGCGGCTGTACGACTATCTCTACAACCTGCGCCGCAAGCAGGCGGTGCTTGAGCAGATCCGGTTGCTGGAACCCATGGTGCACGTGTCCGGCCGCTTCTCCGCTGCACGGCATTTTCTCTCGGTGGTCCTGCCGCTGGGCTGGCACCCGCGCAATCGCAATGCGCTGATCGTCTGCGATCTGCAGGCCGGACCGGAGCCGCTCTTGCAGGAAACGGCTGAAACGCTGCGTCAGCGCCTGTATACCCGACGTGACCAGCTCGCCGATGGCGAGTTGCCGGTGCCCTTGAAGCTGGTGCACGTCAACAAGTGTCCCGTGGTGGCGCCGCTCAAGGTTTTGCGCACGCAAGACATCCAGCGCCTTGGTCTGGATATGCCGGTTTGCCATGAGCGTGCAGCGATGCTTCGAGAGCAGCGGCAGATCTGGAGCACCAAGCTCGAAGACATCTATCGCGAAGACCGCTTCGCTGGCACTGATGATCCGGAGCAGCAGCTGTATGACGGTTTTCTCGGGGACCGCGACCGGCGGCTGTGCGACCAGGTCCGTAGCCTGTCACCTGCGGAGCTGGCGAAACAGCCATTCCGATTCGATGATGCGCGCCTCGACGAGCTGTTGTTTCGTTACCGCGCGCGTAACTTTCCTGAAGCGTTATCCGTCGACGAGCAAGCGCAATGGCGTCAGTTCTGCCAACAGCGGCTGAGTGATGGGGCATGTGGCGCGCCCAACACCCTCGTGCAGTTCGAGTCGGATATCGAGCAATTCATGATCGGCGCCACGCCGGCACAACGGCAACTGTTGCAGCAATGGCGCGAGTACGGTCAGGGGTTGCGTGAGCGTTACCGCTTGAGCAATTAACTCTTGGGGAGGGCGTATGTTTGTGCGCCACGCCTGAATCGAGCGGGGAAGGAAGAGTGCAGCACAAATAAAAACGCCGTTTCCCGACATCAATGATTAATGTCGAGAAACGGCGTTCGTTATAAACCGTAGCCGCTTAGCCGAGAAGGGTGGCCCAGCTTTCCACGGTGTCGGAGCCCCACTGGGCTTTCCATTCTTTCAGGGTCTTGTGATTGCCGCCTTTGGTTTCAATCACTTCACCGCTGTGTGGGTTTTTATATTGCTTCACGCGGCGGGCGCGCTTGCTGGTCGCGGGAGCTTTTGCAGCGCGAGGGCTCTTGCTGTTGCGAGAGGCTTCCGGATCGAGCAGGGCAATGATGTCGCGCAGGGACTTCTGGTATTCACCCATGAGTTCGCGCAGCTTGCCTTCGAATTCCAGTTCCTTTTTCAGCTTGTCGTCTTCGGACAGCGACTTCAGGCGCTCTTGAAGTTCCTTGATGGCTTCTTCAGTAGCGCGATACTCATTGATAAGTGACATATGACTTCCTTGGGATAGGTTTGAACGCAAGTGGCAGCAATCATAGTCCTGCGTAATCCGCAAGTAAATATAGCCTTGTAAAAAAGCCACACTACTATTTGAAAGGATATGTGACGCAGGCTAAGAGCTGCTATTGCAGCTATGCGCAGGCTTAAATCAAGCGGAAAGCCTGTTTTATCGGACAAGTTTTTTCGATTGGTTTTTATGCTTTGCATAACAAACCGATGACTGCGAGCCGCGCCGTTTGCGTCATCGCGCATAGTTGGCGCTGCGCCTCGATCTTAATGGCGATGGCTGTGCTTTTGTCTGCTGGGCTAGAATGCCGCATTTCCCATTGAGTCGGAGTAACCGTTGATGCGCACTTTCAGGCTGGTCATTGCCTGTCCCGATGGCGTTGGCATTGTTGCCAAGGTCAGTAACTTTCTTGCCACTTACAACGGCTGGATCACTGAAGCCAACCATCATTCGGATCACCAGAGCGGTTGGTTCTTCATGCGTCACGAGATTCGCGCGGACTCACTGCCTTTCGATCTGGACGGTTTCCGTCAGGCGTTCGCTCCGATCGCTCGTGAGTTTTCAATGGAGTGGCGAGTCACCGACTCCGAGCAACGCAAACGCGTGGTGCTGATGGCCAGTCGCGAATCCCACTGCCTGGCCGATCTGCTGCACCGTTGGCACAGCGGCGAGCTGGACTGCGACATTCCCTGCGTGATTTCCAACCATGACGACCTGCGCAGCATGGTCGAATGGCATGGCATTCCCTACATTCACGTGCCGGTCGACCCCGCCAATAAGCAGGAGGCGTTCGCCGAAGTCACCCGCCTGGTCCGCGAGCAGCGCGCCGATGTGATTGTGCTCGCGCGGTACATGCAGATCTTGCCGTCCGAGCTGTGCGACGAGTTCGCCCAGCGCGTGATCAACATCCATCACAGCTTTCTGCCGTCCTTCGTCGGCGCCAAGCCCTATCACCAGGCCTCGCTGCGCGGCGTGAAGCTGATCGGCGCCACCTGTCACTATGTAACCGAGGAGCTCGACGCCGGCCCGATCATCGAACAGGACGTGGTGCGCGTGAGCCATCGCGACAGCATCGAGGACATGGTCCGGCTCGGCAAGGACGTAGAGAAGATGGTGCTTTCTCGCGGCCTGCGCTATCACTTGGAAGACCGTGTGCTGGTACACAGCAACAAGACGATGGTGTTCAACTGACATCCGGGAGCATCTGTGACCGATCCCCTCGAGCGTGCCGCGGCCAAGGCGCCGCCCATCATCGGCAGTGGTTGTACACAGCGATACGATCCCGAGGCGCTGTCGCCCGAGCAGGGCGCCGAGTTCGCCGATGCCGCAGCGCTATGGGCCGAGCTTCAGGCTGAGCAGGGCAATGCAGGTCGGCAATCGAGTGCATCGACGGCCGACGAGAGCGCCCCATCCGGAGCGCGCGAGCACGACAAGGAGGCGGGTTGATGAAGGCTGCAATCGATCGTCTGGTACTCGGCGCTGATGCGACGGGTGAACCGAACAGCCAATCCCTGCGCCTGGCCAATCGGCACGGGTTGATTGCCGGAGCCACCGGCACCGGTAAGACAGTGACCTTGCAACGTCTGGCCGAGCAGTTCAGCGATGCCGGAGTTGCCGTGTTCGCTGCCGACATCAAGGGCGATCTCTGTGGCCTGGGTGCTGCCGGTGCACCGCAGGGCAAGATCGCCGAGCGGATCGCCAGCATGCCCTGGCTGGACCATCAGCCGCAGGCGTACCCGGTAACCCTGTGGGACGTGCATGGTCGTAGCGGCCATCCGCTGCGTACTACGTTGAGCGAGATGGGGCCGCTGCTGCTGGGAAGCCTGCTGCAGCTCACCGACAGCCAGCAGGCCGCTTTGTACGCGGCGTTCAAGGTGGCAGACCGCGAAGGCCTGCTGTTACTCGATCTGAAGGACCTCAAGGCGCTGTTGGCGCACCTCAAGGCTGAGCCGCAGTTGCTCGGCGACGACAGTGCATTGTTCACCGGTGCATCGTCACAGGCCCTGCTGCGGCGCCTGGCAACGCTCGAACAGCAGGGCGCCGAGGCGCTGTTCGGTGAGCCAGCGCTGCAACTCGAGGATCTGTTGCACCCCGCGGCGGACGGCCGAGGTCCCATCCATCTGCTCGATGCCAGCGTACTGGTGCATGAGGCGCCCAAGGTTTATGCGACCTTCCTGCTATGGCTGCTTGCCGAACTCTTCGAGCAGCTTCCGGAGCGGGGCGATGCCGACAGGCCTTTGCTGGTCCTGTTCTTCGATGAGGCGCACCTTCTGTTTGGCGATACGCCCAAGGCGTTGCAGGAGCGGCTGGTGCAGGGGGTGCGGCTGATTCGTTCGAAAGGTGTTGGCGTCTATTTCGTCACTCAGTCCCCAGCCGATCTGCCTGACCAGGTACTGGCGCAGCTGGGGCTGCGAATCCAGCATGGTTTGCGGGCATACACCGTCAAGGAGCAGAAAGCACTGCGCTCGGTGGCTGACGGATTTCGTGCGAACCCGAACTTTGCGACGCTGGATGTGCTGACCCAGTTGGGCATCGGCGAGGCCCTGGTCGGTGGGCTCGAGGCGAAAGGCACGCCGGCGATGGTGCAGCGAGTCTCGATCGCGCCGCCACAGTCGCGAGTGGGGCCGCTGAGTGAAGCTGAGCGCATGCAGCTTATCGCGAGGTCCAGCTTGCGTGGCCGTTATGACAAGCCCGTCGACCGTGAGTCGGCCTACGAAATACTGAGTGCTCGGGCCATGCAGGCAGTCGAGGAGGCTGAGCGTCCGGTCGAGAAGCCTGCGCGAGGCAAGAGCAGTGCAGGCAGCGATCTGGGGGATCTGGCCGGACGAGTCGTCAAAAGTGCGTTGAGCCAGGCTGCCAGTCAGTTGGGGCGTCAGTTGGCCAGAGGGTTGCTCGGCTCGTTACTCGGCGGTAAGCGCTGACTTATCGGCGCTCTTCAGTTCACTACTGCTGTTTGTATTGGCTGCGCTAGTTGACTTCCTGACCTGCACGGAGGTCAGGATCAGGCTTGCCCAGTTGCCGCGCTTTCACAATCGGCATGTTTTTCCTGTTCGAGCTTCTGCAGTTCCCGCTGAAACACTTGATCAAGCACAGTGGGTTTCTTGCGCCACGGCTTGCGCTCGGGTTCGCGTTCAGCCGCGTAAGTCGTAATTTCACCACCATAGACATTGGTAAAGCGCTGCGCCTGGCGCTCAAGTTCGGCGCGCAGTTCGTCTTTCGTCACGTAAGGATCCTGTTTTTCTAGTTTGAATTAAGACGCCTCTGAAAATGAATGACGCGTCTTTGGTTGTAACCGAAGTTTTCAGTTGCAACAGAGTCGAGCTTATGTGCGTGAGACTGGAGGTCAACTGAAAAGGTTTAAGCAATTACGTGGCAGGCGGCAGATTCGAGCAGTAGTTCAAAAAAACCAGGTTATCTGCGGCATTGACACTACGTTTGCGGCAAGGCGCTACACGGATTTCCGCAAGTATGCGCTTTCAGGTACGCACAGAGCCAGAAATCGAGCAAAGAAAAACCCGCCGAAGCGGGCTTTCCTCTCGTTACTTGGCGAACATTAACGGGCAACTTTGGCTTCGTTGCTCTGTTCGGCGCGGCCGTAAACGTCATCAAAGCGCTCGATGTCGTCTTCACCCAGATAGCTGCCGGACTGGACTTCGATGATCTCCAGCGGAATTTTCCCGGGGTTGGCCAGGCGATGCACTGACGTGATCGGGATATAAGTCGACTGATTTTCGGTGAGCAGGAAAGTCTTGTCGTTGCAGGTGACCTGAGCGGTACCGGAAACAACGATCCAATGCTCGGCGCGATGGTGGTGCATCTGCAGGGAGAGGCTGGCCCCTGGGTTCACGCAGATACGCTTGACCTGGAAGCGGCCACCCATGTCCACCGAGTCATACCAGCCCCAAGGGCGGTACACGGCGCAGTGGTTCTTGGTTTCGCTGCGGTCCTGAGTGTCGAGCTTGCTGACCAGCTTCTTGACGTCCTGCACCTTGTCCTTGTGGGCAACCATCATGGCGTCCTTGGTCTCCACCACCACGATGTTTTCCAGGCCGAGCACGGTGACCAGTTTGCCGTTGCCGTGTACCAGGCAGTTGCGCGAGTCTTCGGCGATCACGTCGCCCTTGAGGACGTTACCGTTCTCGTCCTTCTCGTGCACATCCCAGATCGAAGACCAGGAGCCGACATCGCTCCAGCCAGCCGACATGGGCACTACGCAAGCCAGTTGAGTCTTTTCCATCACTGCATAGTCGATGGAGTTGTCCGGGCAACAGGCGAAGGTGGCGGGGGCGATCAGCACTTCTTCGCCGTTCTTCACGCTGCGCTCCAGGGCGAGCGAGCAGGTATCGTAGATGTCCGGATCGTGCTTCTTCAGTTCTTCCAGGAACACGCTGGCGCGGAACAGGAACATGCCGCTGTTCCAGAAATAGTCACCTGACTCCAGATAGCTCTGGGCGCGAGCCTCATCCGGCTTCTCGACGAACTGCGCCACGCGCTTGATGCCATCGGGCAGACCATGATTGGCGTCCTGGCTGGCTTTGATATAACCGAAACCGGTTTCAGGACGGGTTGGGGGAACACCGAAAAGAACCATCTCGCCGTTTTCCGCGGCATTGGTCGCCAGTGCCAGGGAGCGCTGGAAGGCCTTCTGGTCTTCGATGACATGGTCGGCCGGCAGGACTAGCAGCAGCTCGTCGCGCCCCTCTTCAACCAGCTTCATCGCCGCGATCCCAATGGCCGGTGCGGTGTTACGACCGAAAGGCTCGAGCAGAAGGCCTTGAACGCCGAGCTTGCGCGCGGCCAGCTGCTCCTTGACGATGAAACGGTGGTCCTTGTTGCAGACCAGCAGCGGTTGCTGCATGCCATCGAACGCCAGGCGTTCGACGGTCTGCTGGAACAACGTCTGCTCGCCGGTCAGGGCAAGAAACTGCTTGGGGAACGACTTGCGGGAAAGGGGCCACAGTCGGGAGCCGCTACCGCCTGAAAGAATAACCGGGATCATATTGCTTCTCCTGAATCGTTTCGAAGGTCGTTCTACTTGTCCGGTGACGCCGGCCTCTTGGCCGCGCCTGGGTTGTTACTGTTCTTTGTCGGAGGAATCGCCAGTTGGCTGGACGAAATCCACTCTGTCCCAAGGCATGCCTCGAGATTGAAATCTGCTGTCTGGTTAATCGCCTGGATGTCGCACCGTGGCCGTTCAGGCCGCATGTGTATCGGGCGAGATGTCGATCATGGTCATCTGCACCGGGCGCTCGTGGTCGGCGTTTGGCGCGCTACTGAGGAGCGCCATCGTCGCGCGCGGTGTGTGGCACCTGTCGGTCGAGCGGGAGTGATGCGCTTGCATGGCCGTAACCCTCTGTTCGTGCCTTGCTCGGCGTTTGCCGTGTCAGATGCCGCGTAGGCTCTGCTCGACGCCGCGGCTGTGGGCTGGATAATCAGCCGTATCGCCGTCTGAAGTTGCGCTACCGCCAAGATCGACTGACGATCTCGAACGGAGCGATCTGCGAAATTGATGACCCAATGCACGTTCATGTGCGACTTCCCTTTCCACCTGGAATTGTCGGTACGCGCTTATGATTGCGAGCCACGCTGGATAGTTCCCGCCTCGGCAACCGTTGATCGGCCAGTTTTTGCGAACGGATTCAAGGTGCGCTCATCTGCCCAGGGCAATGCGGACGGTTGATCGGGAGGTCTTGGTAGAGGCAGTGGGACGTGCTGGGCGGACCCGCTAATGGAGTCGCTGAGGGCAGCGGTAGAGCCCGTACGGGCTCTGCCGCCGGCATTGCGTTTTACTGGTCGGCGGCGTCGCGCAGGAATACCAAGCGGTCGCGGGTCGAGTCATCCCGACTGTAGCGGTAGCCCTGGTAGTCGAACTCTGGCAGCTGATCAGGGTTGCCGATGCGTTCCTTGATCACCCAGCGGGCCATCAGGCCTCGTGCCTTTTTCGCGTAGAACGAGATGATTTTGTACTGGCCGTTCTTCATGTCCTTGAAGTCGACGTTGATGACTCGTGCGTTCAGCGCCTTGCGTTTGACCGCGCTGAAGTACTCGTTGGAGGCCAGATTCAGCAGGACATCGTCACCCTGCTCGACAAGCGCCTCGTTCAGCCAGCCAGTGATGCGCTCGCCCCAGAATGCGTACAGATCCTTGCCGCGCGGATTGGCCAGTTTGGTGCCCATTTCCAGCCGATACGGCTGCATCAGGTCCAGCGGGCGCAACAGGCCGTAAAGCCCCGACAGCATGCGCAGATGCTCCTGTGCGAACAGCAGGTCGCTCTCGGTGAAATCCTCGACGCTCAGACCGGTGTAGACATCGCCCTTGAAGGCGAGCAGTGCCTGCTTGGCATTCTCCGGCGTGAATTCAGCCGACCAACTGCCGTAGCGCGCGACGTTCAGGGCGGCCAGCTTGTCGGAAAGGTGCATGAGTTCGCTGATCTGCGCTGGCGAGTAATCGCGCAACAGGTCGATCAGCAGTTGCGAGTGCTCCAGGTACTGAGGCTGAGTGAAGCGTTCGGTTATCGGGGGTGTTTCATAGTCGAGCGTCTTGGCGGGGGAAATCACCATCAGCATGTACGGGTCTCCTGTCTGATGGCGCGATTGTAGGGGTACGAGCGGAGCGGCTCCAGCTATGGCGGCCATAGGCAACGGTTGACCTTCCCCGCGTGGCAAGGCACAAGCTGGAAGGCGTCAATCAAGGAGTTCGTATGTCTGGCTGCAATCATGCGCAATGGCAACCACCTCACGACTACCGTCCGCTGGAGCGCAACTCCGAGCGTCAGACCTGGGCGGTGGTCATTCTGACCGGCTTGACCATGTTGGTGGAGATCATCGCCGGTTACTGGTTCAACTCCATGGCGTTGCTGGCGGACGGCTGGCATATGGCCTCGCACATGGTAGCCATCGGCCTGGCGGCGTTGGCGTATCTGCTGGCTCGGCGCTACGCGGCGGACCAGCGTTTCGCGTTCGGAACCTGGAAGATCGAGGTGCTGGCCGGTTTCACCAGCGCCTTGCTGCTGGTCGTCGTGGCGCTGTTCATGATCGGCGAATCGCTGTCGCGGCTCTGGTCGCCGGTCGCGATCGGTTTCGATGCAGCTTTGATGGTCGCCGTGATCGGCTTGCTGGTGAATCTGCTGTCCGCCTGGTTGCTGCGGGATCAGCATGACCACGGTCACGGTCACGGTCACGGTCACGGTCACGACGAGCATGCGCATGAGCATGAACACGCTTCGGGTGGCAAGGACCTGAATCGGCACGCCGCCTTCATCCATGTGCTGACCGATGCGCTGACGTCGGTGGCTGCGATCATCGCGCTGCTGGGCGGCAAGTTCTTCGGCTGGAGCTGGCTGGACCCGGTGATGGGTATCGTCGGCGCGCTGGTGATCCTTGTATGGGCGCGCGGCCTGTTGCGCGATACCGCCAAGGTGCTGCTCGATCGGGAGATGGATGATCCGCTGGTGCACAGGGTTCGGGAAGCGCTGCAGGAGGTGCCGGATACCGAGGTCGCCGATCTGCATCTGTGGCGGGTAGGGCGGTCGCAATACAGCTGCATCCTGAGCCTGGTGACGCATCAGGCGCACACCGCCGACCACTACAAGGCTGCGTTGCAGGGCTTCCCACAGCTGGTGCACATCACCGTGGAAGTGAATCGCTGCGACGAAAGCGCGCACCTTGATCATCGACAATAGCGCGGCTGAAATACGCGCGCCAAGGCCGTTTGGTCGATTCGTGAAAAAAAGCCGAGTTCAACGGAAAAGTCTTTTGTCTGTCATAACTTTTACGGTATTACCGAATTCAGACCGCCGAACCCTGCGACACAGGTGGCGGCTCCTGGGCAGCCCCGAATCCACCGGCTACCCTCGTCCGCTCACCTGAATCGCATGGCGGTTACTGTGCAGCGAAGCGCTTTTGGCTCTTCGTTTCTGGCCCCAGAAGAAGGTGATCGGTATGGATGACTACGGCAGACCTCGCGCGACCCAGCCCACGCTCTACGTCCTCGACACGAATGTACTGATCCACGATCCCAACGCTTTGCTGAACTTCCAGGAACATCAGGTCGCCATCCCGATGACCGTGCTGGAGGAACTCGACCAGCTCAAGGCTGGCAAGCACAGCGTCGCAGCCGAGTGTCGTCAGGCAATCCGCTTGATCGACAAGCTGCTCGGTGACGCCACGCCGGAAGAGGTCGAGCTCGGCGTGCCGATCCAGCGCGGCAAGGGCGGGCCTTCCGGCAGTCTTTCGATCCTCATGAGCAAGCGTGGCGAGTCCAGCGCGTTGCCGGAGGATCTGAACGACAACAAGATCATCAATCAGGTGGTCGAGCTGAGCAGACGGCGTCCAGGCTTGCCTGTGGTGCTGGTGACCAAGGACATCAACATGCGCCTGAAGGCGCGTGCCTGTGGCGTAGCGGCGGAGGATTACCATACCGATCAGCTGGTCGATGACGTCGGCCAGCTTTCCCCCGGCTATCACAGCGTCAGCGGCTCGTTCTGGGATCGCGTGAGCAAGGTCGAGACCCATCAGGGGCATGGGCGCACCTGGCACCGCGTGCAGCTGACCGACAACCTTCCCGCGGTACACATCAACGAGTTCATCATCGACGAACAGGGCTTTGTCGGCTGGATCAAGGGCATCAAGGCCGATGAGCTGCTGCTGCTCGACCTGCATCAGGAGCCGCTGCTGCATCAGGAGGCCTGGGGCCTGCGCCCGCGGGACATCCATCAGGCATTGGCGCTGTTCGCCTTGCTCGACCCGGATATCCATCTGGTCAACCTGTCCGGTGCCGCCGGTTCGGGCAAGACCATCCTCGCGCTGGCTGCGGCCATCGAGCAGACCGTGGTCAGCAAGCGCTACCGGCGCATCATCGCCACCCGCAGCGTACAGGGGCTGGACGAGGACATCGGCTTTCTGCCCGGCACCGAGGCCGAGAAGATGGAGCCGTGGCTGGGTGCAATCACCGATAACCTCGAAGCGCTGCACATGGAGGACGAGAACACCCACGGCAGCATCGACTACATCCTGCAAAAGGTGCCGCTGCAGTTTAAATCGCTGAACTACATCCGCGGTCGCAGCTTCCAGCAGAGCCTGATCCTGATCGACGAATGCCAGAACCTCACGCCGCATCAGATGAAGACCATCATCACCCGCGCGGGCAACGGCTCGAAGGTGGTCTGTCTGGGCAATCTGGCGCAGATCGACACGCCTTATCTGTCCGCGACCAGTTCGGGGCTTACTTACCTGACCGAGCGCTTCAAGGATTTCTCCCACGGTGTGCACATCACCTTGCAGGGCGTGCCGCGTTCGGTGCTGGCCGAGTACGCCGAAGCGCACATGTAGCCGAGACGCGTGCGGCGATGGCCCGGTAGTACCTCTTACGGGGGCGGGTTCATCGCCGGCGGCTGCGGTAGACTCGTGATTTTCCGATCAGGAGCGCCGAATGCTCACCCATCTCGATTCCCAAGGCCGGGCCAGCATGGTCGACGTCACCGACAAGGCCGTGACCGCGCGTGAAGCCGTGGCCGAGGCCCGCGTGCGCATGCTGCCGCAGACCCTGCAAATGATCCAGCAGGGTGGTCATCCCAAGGGCGATGTCTTCGCCGTGGCGCGCATCGCCGGCATCCAGGCGGCAAAGAAGACCTACGAACTGATTCCGCTGTGTCATCCGCTGCTGCTCACCAGCATCAAGGTCGAGCTGCAGGCGGATGGTGAAGACTGCGTACTGATTCGCGCTGCCTGCAAGCTGGCCGGGCAGACAGGTGTCGAGATGGAAGCGTTGACCGCTGCCAGCGTCGCTGCGCTGACCATCTACGACATGTGCAAGGCCGTGGATCGCGGCATGGTCATCGAAGGCGTGCGCCTGCTGGAAAAACTCGGCGGCAAGAGCGGTCACTGGCAGGTGCCGGCATGATTACCGTCCAGTTCTTTGCCCGTTATCGCGAAACCCTGGGCACTGATGGCGAGCGCCTGCAGTGGGATGCTTCGCTCGCCAACGTGGATGACGTGCGCCAGCAGCTGCTTGCGCGGGGCGGTGTCTGGGAGGTGCTTGCCGAGCAGAACCTGATGTGTGCCCGTAATCAGGAGCTCTGTGGTCTCGATGAGCCGATCACCGATGACGATGAAGTCGCTTTCTTTCCCACCGTGACCGGAGGCTGAGCATGGCGGTTCGTGTACAGACGGCAGCGTTCGATCCGGGGGCCGAACTCAATGCGCTGCATGCGGCCAACCTGGGGATTGGCGCGGTCGCCGGGTTCGTCGGTTACGTAAGGGATTTCAATGATGGGCAGGATGTCGCCGGAATGTTCCTCGAACATGCGCCGGGGATGACCGAAAAGGCACTGGAGAAAATCATTATCGAGGCGGAGCAGCGCTGGCCATTATTGCGGCTCGACGTGCTGCATCGCGTCGGGCCCCTGGAGCCAGGTGAGCCGATCGTCTTCGTCGGCGCGGCGAGCGCCCATCGCGACGCTGCCTTCGACGCCTGTCGCTTTGTGATGGACTACCTGAAGACGCGGGCGCCGTTCTGGAAGAAGGAAACCACGCCGTCCGGGCCACGCTGGGTGGAGGGCCGCGCGAGTGATCAGGTCGCGGCTGAGCGTTGGAGCGAGAACGACTGAGCCGTCAATAGAAGGTGATGTACATCTTGAAGGCCAGCGTCGAGAACATGGTGAGCACGCCCAGGCCAAGAAGGCCCACGCCCCAGTCCCGGTCCCGGTAGTTGAAACCTACGCAGAGCAGGATGAAGCCGGTGACGATTAGCGACAGTAGCCAGTGCATGCTGTCCATCGATGTCTCCTCGATTTCCGATCTAGCTACCACTCTAGCCGCTTGACCTCTGTTGAGGCCTGATTCAGGTCATTGATGGAGGAGGCGAGTGACGGTCGCAGGAGCGCGGCGAATGCCGCGCCCAATAGGCTCAGCGCGAATGAGGGACCGGGGCGAGCAGTTCCGCCGGCGGCATTTCGCACTGAATCTTGCGGCCAATCAGCGCTTCGATCGGCGGCAGGGCGAAGGAGTCGTCCTCGCCGGCGAAGCTGATCGACGTGCCGCTGGTGCCGGCACGGCCGGTGCGGCCGATGCGGTGCACGTAGTCATCCGGATCTTCCGGCAGCGTAAAGTTGATCACGTGGCTGATGCCGTCGACATGGATGCCTCGACCGGCGACATCGGTCGCCACCAGTACCCGAATCTTGCCCTCGCGGAAACCTTCCAGCGTGCGGATGCGCTTGTGCTGCGGCACGTCGCCGGACATCTGCGCGGCGCTGATGCCGTCCCGGGTCAGGCGTTCCTCGATGCGCCGCACTTCATCCTTGCGGTTGGCGAAGACCATCACCCGCGTCCAGTCATTCTGGGTGATCAGGTTGTACAGCAGCTTGTACTTGTCGCTGCCAGCCACGGCGAATACGTGTTGCTCGACGGTGTCGCTGGCGACGTTTTCCGGCTCGATCTCGACCACGGCGGGGTTGGTCGTCCACTGCTGCGCCAGGTTCATCACGTCATCGGTGAACGTGGCTGAGAACAGCAGGGTCTGGCGTTCGCTCTTGGGCGGCGTCTGCCGGATGATCTGGCGGACCTGCGGAATGAAGCCCATGTCGAGCATGCGATCGGCTTCATCCAGCACCATCACCTCGACCATGTCCAGATGCACCTCGCCGCGCTGGTTGAAATCCAGCAGGCGCCCGGGTGTGGCAACCAGGATGTCGCAGAATTTCGATTCCAGCAGCTTGAGCTGCTTGTCGAAGTCCATGCCGCCGACGAAGCTCATCACGTTCAGGTTGGTGTATTTGGTCAGGTCCAGCGCGTCATTGGCGATCTGCACCACGAGTTCACGGGTCGGCGCGATGATCAGTGCGCGCGGTTCGCCCATATAGCGGTCCCGCGGCGGTGGAGTGTCGAGCAGCTGTGTGATGGTGGAGATGAGAAACGCAGCCGTCTTGCCGGTGCCGGTCTGGGCGCGGCCAATGGCGTCTCTGCCGGCGAGGGTATAGCCGAGCACCTGGGCCTGGATCGGCGTGCAGTACGGAAAACCCAGGTCATGAATTGCGTGCATCAGCTCGGGTGCGAGCTTGAAGTCGTGGAAGCGGGTCTTGCCTTCGGCCGCTTCGACCTCGAAGTCCTCCAGCTTCCACGCCGGAGCGGCGGGTTTTGGCGGCTTGCTGCTGCGTTGACGGCGCGGCTTTTCGGCGGCGCGCTCAGCGGTCTGCGACTTGGGTTGAGAATCAGGCGTCGTTGCTTGCTGAGGGGCGCTGTGTTGGCCCTCGTGGTCGGCGGCGAGCACGTCATCGGCTGCGCTGGCCCGTACATCCGGTGCCTTGCCAAAGATTTTCTTGAGTGCTTTGAGCACGGTCTTCTCGTCATTTATTAGGAAAGTGTCGCGCGCCAGTGTAATGCAAGACGCATGCATGGCGAAGCCTCGCGCACGGGAAGGCTTGGCTTCCAGCGGGCGCACTCGCGCCTGACGTACTGTTGTGTGATACCGCGCGGGCCTGGTCAGGGCCTTGGGGCATGGCTGTGTCTGATGCCAGGTTCAAGCGTGGCAGGATGCCGACCGCGCTTGAGCCTGCCAGGTGGCGGACGGTCAAGCGCACCGCTCATCCTTCCTTTGATGAATAGGCAACCGGAGCTGGTGCTCAGGAGGCGGCATTTTCGCCAAGCAAAGGTGCGAGCCAGTTGCCGATGTCGCGGATTTCCTCCGGGAGCACCTCGTGGCTCATCGGGTACTCGCGCCAGCTGACGTTGACGCCGGCGTCGTGCAGGCACTGATAGGCGGCACGGCCCATCGCAGGCGGCACTACATCATCGCGGCTGCCATGCAGGCATAGCGCCGGATAGCGCCGGACATCATCGGAAAGCTCGAGGCGCTCGGCAAATGTCGGGGCATAGGTGGACAGTGCGATGACGCCGCCCAGCGGGCCCTGCCAGCGCAGAAATGCCGTATGCAGCACCACCGCGCCGCCTTGGGAGAAGCCGGCGAGAAAGATGCGTGCCGGATCGATGCCCGCGTCACGCTGTGCTTCGATCAGACCGATGACCTGTTGCGCTGATGCCTCGAGTTGCTCGCGATCGATCGCGCGGGCTGGGCTCATGGCCAGGATGTCGTACCAGCTGGGCATGCTCCAGCCACCGTTGATGGTTACCGGACGCGTCGGTGCCTGCGGCAGAACGAAGCGAGCGCTATGAAGCTTCTGCTGCAGCGCTTCGGCCACAGGTAGGAAGTCATAGCGATCAGCGCCCAGGCCATGCAGCCAGATGATGCACGCATCGGCAATGCCATTGGGTTCGAGGATCAACGGTTCGCTCATAGATCGGCTCCAGTTGGGGGCAAGTTGCCTCGTCTTGGGGCATTACGTGCCGCCGGCGAGGGAGTGGCGCGAGGTTACCCGCTCGCGCACTTCGATAGAACCCGCAACCTGGCGTATCCATCATCATTGCCGGATGAGCTGGTACGCGCCTTGCTAAGTTCAGTTCGACTCAGAAGGGAACGGCTCGCATGAGCGAGTCGAGGTAATGGCACAAAGAACATTGCCGATCATCCACGGACGACTAGACTCAGGTCAGGCTGCGCCGCTTCGCTGCTGCCGGTTACGCATCGAGGGGCAACAGGCCCGAACCCGAGAATAAGAAAGCAAACTGGAGGTTTCGATGATTAGGGTGAAATCCACACTGGCTGCGCTGGGTGCAGCGTCACTGCTGGGAATCAGCGGGCTGGCGCAAGCGGGGGCGACCCTCGATGCAGTGCAGAAGAAAGGATTCGTGCAGTGCGGTATCAGTGATGGCCTTCCGGGCTTTTCCTACGCCGATGCAAAGGGGCAATACCTGGGGATCGACGTGGATGTCTGTCGCGCGGTGGCCGCCGCCGTGTTCGGTGACGCCAGCAAGGTCAAGTACAGTCCGTTGACCGCCAAGGAGCGCTTCACCGCGCTGCAATCCGCTGAAGTGGACATGCTGTCGCGCAACACCACCTGGACCAGCTCGCGTGATGCGGCGATGGGCCTGAATTTCACCGGCGTGACCTATTACGACGGTCAAGGCTTTCTGGTGAACAAGGAGCTGGGTGTCAAAAGTGCCAAGGAGCTGGATGGCGCGACTGTCTGCATTCAGGCAGGCACGACTACCGAACTCAATCTCTCCGATTATTTCCGCGCCAACAACCTGAAGTACACCCCCATCACATACGACACCTCGGATGAAAGCGCCAAGTCACTGGAGTCGGGCCGCTGCGACGTGCTCACTTCCGACCAGTCGCAGCTCTACGCCCAGCGCATCAAGCTGGCAAAGCCTGATGACTACGTAGTGCTACCCGAAGTGATATCCAAGGAGCCCCTCGGCCCGGCGGTCCGCCAAGGCGATGAGGAATGGTTCGATATCGTGCGTTGGACCTTGTTCGCCATGCTCAACGCCGAGGAATTGGGCATCACTTCGGCAAACGTCGAAGAAAAGGCCAAGAGCACCAAGAACCCTGACGTCGCCCGCCTGCTGGGTGTGGAGGGGGAATATGGCAAGGATCTGAAGCTGCCGAAGGACTGGGCGGTGCAGATCGTCAAGCAGGTCGGTAACTATGGCGAGATCTTCGATCGAAACGTCGGCGCCGGCAGCGAGCTGAAGATCGAACGTGGCCTCAATGCCCTGTGGAACAACGGCGGCGTGCAGTACGCCCCGCCGGTACGTTGACCAAGCGGGGCCGGCTACACCGGCCCCGTTTTC
>NZ_JXXD01000142.1 GCF_000935215.1 Stutzerimonas stutzeri | reverse complement strand
CTCGGCTGTTGCCGGCAGTCGTGCGGAAACCTTTGTCGGTGCCGGCGTGCCGAACCTGCAAGAGCAATGATCGGAGGTGCACGATGGGCATGCTGCGTTTGAGCATTCTGCTGGTGTCGCTGGTGGGTGCGTCGACAGCCCTGGGCGAGACTACCGGGCCGACCAATCCGGAAAAGGCCCGTCAACATCCGCTGGACAACCGCGAGCCGCGGCCGCAGTCGGACCGGCAATCGGACGAGATGGAACAGATCGAAGCACCGATACTGCAGCCGCGCCAGGCACCGATCGAAACCGATGTGCCGCCGACGCCCGAGCCGCGTGACGAGCAGCCAGGGGCGGATGTCGATGCTGCGGGTAATCGGGTGCTGCGCAGCTAGCGGAGAGCGCTCGGGTTTAGTCAGTGCGCATGAACGAAAAAGGGAGGCCGAAGCCTCCCTTTCAACGCACCGCGTCAGCGAATCAGAACAGCACGCGGCTGCGGATGGTGCCGTTGACGTGCTGCAGCTTCTCCAGTGCCAGGTCGGAGTACTCCTTGTCCACGTCGATGACGACGTAACCGACCTTCTCGTTGGTCTGCAGGAACTGGCCGCAGATGTTGATGCCGTTGTCGGCGAAGACCTTGTTGATCTCGCTCATCACACCCGGAATGTTCTGGTGGATGTGCAGCAGGCGGTGCTTGCCCGGGTGCGACGGCAGGGCGACTTCCGGGAAGTTGACCGAGGACACCGAGGTGCCGTTGTCGCTGTACTTGACCAGCTTCTCGGCGACTTCCAGGCCGATGTTGGCCTGTGCTTCGGCGGTCGAACCGCCGATGTGCGGGGTCAGGATCACGCGATCCAGGCCACGCAGCGGGCTTTCGAATTCCTCGTCGTTGGACTTCGGCTCTACCGGGAACACGTCGATGGCGGCGCCGATCAGGTGCTCGTCCTTGATCGCGGCGGCCAGGTGATCCAGCTCGACCACGGTGCCGCGCGCGGCGTTGATCAGGATGGCGCCCTTCTTCATGGCGCGGATTTCCTTCTCGCCGATCATCCACTGGGTGGACGGCAGCTCAGGTACGTGCAGGGAAACGATGTCGCACATGCCAAGC
Source organism: Stutzerimonas stutzeri (assembly GCF_000935215.1). Classification (GTDB taxonomy): domain Bacteria; phylum Pseudomonadota; class Gammaproteobacteria; order Pseudomonadales; family Pseudomonadaceae; genus Stutzerimonas. The sequence goes on along the minus strand of NZ_JXXD01000142.1, from coordinate 12,231 downwards.
AGCTCGTACAGCGAGCCGATCTGGTTGGCGTTGCCCAGCGGCAGCTTGGTCACTACGTCGTAGAAATAGACCTGCATGCCCAGCGCTTCGGCCAGCACGGAGAGCTGGGTGCCGATGGAGCCGTAGCCGATGATGCCGAGTTTCTTGCCGCGGATTTCGAAGGAGTTGGCCGCCGACTTGATCCAGCCGCCGCGGTGGCAAGAGGCGTTTTTCTCCGGAATGCCGCGTAGCAGCAGAATGGCTTCGGCCAGCACCAGTTCAGCCACCGAGCGGGTGTTGGAGTAGGGCGCGTTGAACACCGCGATGCCGCGTTCGCGGGCAGCGTTCAGGTCGACCTGGTTGGTGCCGATGCAGAAACAGCCGACGGCGATCAGCTTCTTGGCGGCCTCGAAGACTTCCTCGGTGAGCTGGGTGCGCGAGCGGATGCCGATGAAATGGGCGTCGGCGATCTTCTCCTTCAGCTCCTCGGTGGACAGCGCGCCCTTGAGGTACTCGATGTTGGTGTAGCCGGCCGCCTTGAGGGTGTCGACGGCGTTCTGGTGCACGCCTTCGAGAAGAAGAAACTTGATCTTGCTCTTGTCGAGAGAGGTCTGGCTCATCTGCATTAAAACCTTAAGGCCGAAGGATAGGACTGAAGTGTCCAGCGAAGGCTGGCCGACCCGTCATTAGCGGTGTCGGGAGTCTGCCGAGGCACGTTTCAAAGGGGTGCGTATGCTAGCATACGAGCCCCGCGAAACACCCCCACCCCTGTGCTGAAGCGTGCTCAGGGTGACCATGAATCGTATGAGAGTTCCCGTGATGACCGACCCCGCCCTGATCGATGAGCTGAAAACCCTGGTCGAGCCCGGCAAAGTGCTGACCGACGCCGATTCGCTGAATGCCTACGGCAAGGACTGGACCAAGCATTTCGCTCCGGCGCCCTCGGCCATCGTCTTTCCCAAGAGCATCGAGCAGGTCCAGGCCATCGTGCGCTGGGCCAACGAGCGCAAGGTCGCGCTGGTGCCCTCGGGCGGTCGCACCGGGCTTTCCGCAGCGGCCGTGGCGGCCAATGGCGAGGTGGTGGTGTCGTTCGACTACATGAACCAGATTCTCGAATTCAACGAGATGGATCGCACCGCCGTCTGCCAGCCCGGCGTGGTCACCGCCCAGCTGCAGCAGTTCGCCGAGGACAAGGGCCTGTACTACCCGGTGGACTTCGCCTCCGCCGGCTCCAGCCAGGTTGGCGGCAACATCGGCACCAACGCCGGTGGCATCAAGGTGATTCGCTACGGCATGACCCGCAACTGGGTCGCCGGCATGAAGGTGGTGACCGGCAAGGGCGACGTCCTCGAACTGAACAAGGACCTGATCAAGAACGCCACCGGCTACGACCTGCGCCAGCTGTTCATCGGCGCCGAGGGCACCCTGGGTTTCGTCGTCGAGGCCACCATGCGCCTGGAGCGCCAGCCGACCAACCTCACTGCGTTGGTGCTGGGCACCCCGGATTTCGATTCGATCATGCCGGTGCTGCACGCCTTCCAGGACAAGCTGGACCTGACCGCCTTCGAGTTCTTCTCCGACAAGGCGCTGGCCAAGGTGCTGGCGCGTGGCGACGTGCCGGCGCCGTTCGAAACCGACTGCCCGTTCTACGCGCTGCTGGAATTCGAGGCCACCACCGAGGAGCGTGCAGACCAGGCGCTGGCGACCTTCGAGCATTGCGTCGAGCAGGGCTGGGTGCTCGATGGCGTAATGAGCCAGAGCGAGCAGCAGCTGCAGAACCTGTGGAAGCTGCGCGAGTACATCTCCGAGACCATCAGTCACTGGACGCCGTACAAGAACGACATCTCGGTGACCATCGCCAAGGTGCCGGCCTTCCTCAAGGAGATCGACGCCATCGTCGGCGAGCACTATCCGGACTTCGAAATCGTCTGGTTCGGCCACATCGGCGACGGCAACCTGCACCTGAACATTCTCAAGCCGGATGCGATGGACAAGGACGAGTTCTTCGGCAAGTGCGCCACGGTGAACAAGTGGGTGTTCGAAACCGTACAGAAGTACAACGGCTCGATCTCGGCCGAACACGGCGTCGGCATGACCAAGCGCGACTACCTCGAATACAGCCGTTCGCCGGCGGAAATCGAGTACATGAAGGCAGTCAAGGCGGTGTTCGACCCCAACGGGATCATGAACCCGGGCAAGATTTTCGCGGCCTGAACGGCCCACGGATTACCAGGAGTCTTCGATGAGCTACCAGCACCACTACACCGATGGCACGCCGATCCACTATCCGCTGGGTAAGGTGGTCTGCATTGGCCGCAACTATGCCGAGCACGCCAAGGAACTGAATAACCCGGTGCCGACCGAGCCGCTGCTGTTCATCAAGGCCGGCAGCTGCACGGTGCCGCTGGACGACGGCTTCAGCGTTCCGAGCGACCGCGGCGCCGTGCATTACGAAGCGGAAATCGCCGTGCTGATCGGCAAGCCGCTGTCGCGCAAGCCGAACGAAGAAGAGGTGCGCGATGCCATTTCCGGCTTCGCCCCGGCGCTGGACCTGACCTTGCGCGACGTGCAGGCCAGGCTCAAGGAAAAGGGCCATCCGTGGGAAATCGCTAAGAGCTTCGACGGCGCCTGCGTGCTGGCGCCGTTCGTGCCGGGCGATGCGGTGGAGGATCTGGGCGACATCGGCATCCGCCTGACCATCAACGGCGAAGTCCGCCAGGACGGCAACAGCAGCCAGATGCTCAATGCCATCCTGCCGCTGCTGCAGCACATTGCCGGGCATTTCAGTCTGCAGCCGGGCGACGTGGTGCTGACCGGCACGCCGGCCGGTGTCGGCCCGCTCAAGCAGGGCGATCAACTGGTACTGGAGTTGGTCGGGCTGTCGCGTTTCGAAAGCCGCGTGATCTAACCTGCACGCGGCGGGGCAAACCCGCCGCGTCTGCTGCTTCTGTGCGAACCGCTCTCGTGTTGTAATCCAGCACCTTCCGCTGGAATGCTGTTCATGCCCGTTCGTTATTCCCGCTGGCGTCTGATCGTCGCCGCCATCCTGCTGTTGCTTTTTATAGCGCTGCTCGTCGCCACGCGCCTGCTGCACTGGGACGATCAGCTGCAGCTGTATTGGGGCGAGCGTTCGGTCAGCGCCGAACAGCGCGCAGCCAGCATCTGGCTGCCGGATTACGAGTTGACCCTGGAAACCACCCTGGCCGGCCTGGAAGACGAGGAAACTTCAGGACTGACCTGGAATCCCCTGGCCGGCACGCTGTTCACCGTAACCGGCGAACAACTGGTCGAGTTCACCCCGGCTGGCGTCGTGCTGCGGCGCGTCGCGTTGACCGGTTTCGCCGATCCCGAGGCGGTGGAGGCCCTGGGTGACGGACGCCTTGCGATCGTTGATGAGCGCCGTCGGCTGGTGGCGGTTTTCCGTCTGGAGCCCGGCGTGGAAAGCCTCGATCTCGATGATCTGGCCAGCTATGACCTGGGCTTCGCCGATGCCGGCAACAAGGGCTTCGAGGGACTGGCCTGGAACCCGCGTACGCAGCGCCTGCTGCTGGCCAAGGAACGTGATCCGCAGGGCCTGTTCGAGCTGCCATTCCCGGGTGAGGACGGCGCCGCCGGGGCGCTGCAGGCCGTGCCCGGGCAAAGGCTGCTGGTTCGTGACATTTCCTCCGTCGCCATCGACCCGCGCAGCGGCCACACGCTGATGCTTTCCGACGAGTCGCGGCTGCTGGTGGAGCTGGACCTGCAGGGCAAGCCGCGCAGCTTCATCAGCCTGTTCGGCGGACTCAATGGATTGGTGCATGGGATCGAGCAGGCCGAAGGTGTGGCGATGGATGGCGAAGGCAACATCTACGTGGTCGGCGAGCCCAACCGCTTCTACGTATTCAGCCGCAGGCGCTGAACGGCCGCATTAAGCTTGGTGTAAGCCTGACTGAAGACAATCGCTGCCCCAATCCAGGTGAAAGTGGGCCTTATGCGTGCGTTGAAAAGAATCTTGGCGGGGTTGCTGACCGTGGCCCTGCTGCTGGTGCTTGCCGCCGGCGTTCATTATCGGTTGTTTGAGCGTGGCTGGTTCCATCTCAATCAGTGGCATCGCGGTGAACCGGCGGAGGGCGCCTCATTGTGGCTGCCGGATTACCAGGTGACGATCCAGGGCAAGGTGGTCGAAGGAATCGACGACGATCTCTCGGCGCTGACTTTCGACCCGGATCGCAACAGTCTGATCGCCGTCACCAATGGCAATCCGCACCTGCTCGAACTCAGCCTGGAGGGCGATCTGCTGCGCGCGATCCCGCTCGTTGGCTTCGGCGACCCGGAGGCTGTCGAGTACATCTCCGCCGGCGTGTATGTGATCAGCGACGAGCGCCGGCAGCGTCTGTTTCGGGTCGAAGTCGACGAGCAGACGATCATTATCGATGCCACGCACGCCTCACAGCTTTCGCTGGGCATCGACCTCAACGGCAACAAGGGCTTCGAGGGCCTCGCGTACGATACGGCCGGCGGACGCCTGTTCGTCGCTAAAGAGCGCAACCCGGTCAAGATTTATGAAATCGCGGGCTTTCCCTATTCTGCCGAAACGCCAGCAGTACATATCAATGAACACGAAGCCAGACTGTTCGTGCGTGATCTGTCCAGTTTGCAGTTCGATGAGCGCAGCGGACATCTGCTGGCGCTGTCCGACGAATCGCGGCTGGTGGTCGAATTGGGAAGCAAGGGCCAACCACTCAGCAGCCTGGCACTGAACGCCGGCAAGCATGGGCTGGAACAGGATGTGCCGCAGGCGGAAGGCATCGCGATGGGGCCGGACGGCACGCTGTATGTAGTCAGCGAGCCGAACCTGTTCTACGTGTTCAGCAAGCAGGCCAGGTGATCGGTTACCGCCTCGATCACCGGCTTTGAAGGCGGTCAGGCGGCCGACGCGCTTTCGTCCTGCAGGGCGGCATTCGGTGCGTGGCGTAGTACCGAGTCGCAACCCTGCTCGGCACTGTGCAGGCTGGCGTACATCTGACTCTGGCCGATGACCTGCCCGTTGGTTGCCTTGAGCACGAAAAAGTACTTGCCGTTGCTCGACTCCTTGACCTCGAACGCACCTTCGCGCACCGCGTTCTTGCGCACCGAATCGATGCCGTTGAGCGCCGAGGCATGGGCCTTGTACTGCTCGCTGGACAGGATGACCTGACCGTTGCCGGCCAGAAGATTGAAATGGAACTGGCCGTTGCTGGATTTCTTCAACTGGAATTTGCCGGACATGGCGACACCTCCTGTGATGAGCTGCGGCGGACTCGTCGCAGCGCACCTAAAGCGTAGTCGCCAGTTCGGCGTCGCGCCGTTGCGCTTCGCCGCGGCGGATCAGCGCTTGAGTGTCTGCACGCCGTCCTTGGTGCCGAGCAGTAGCAAATCCGCCGGGCGCATGGCGAACAGGCCGTTGCAGACCACGCCGACGATGTCGTTGATCTTGCCTTCCAGTTCCGGCGCGAAGCCGATCATCAGGTTGTGCACGTCGAGGATGACGTTGCCGTTGTCGGTGACCACGCCGTCGCGGTAGACCGGGTCGCCGCCGAGCTTGACCAGCTCGCGGGCAACATGACTGCGCGCCATCGGGATGACTTCCACCGGCAGCGGGAAGGCGCCCAGCTGCTCGACCAGCTTGCTGCCGTCGGCGATGCAGATGAAGGTCTTGGCTACCGCGGCGACGATCTTCTCGCGGGTCAGGGCGGCGCCACCGCCCTTGATCAGCTCCAGGTGCTTGTTCGCCTCGTCGGCGCCGTCGACATAGAACTCCAGTTCGCTCACCGAGTTCAGGTCGTAGACCGGGATGCCGTGCTGCTTCAGGCGCTCGGCGGTGACTTCGGAGCTGGCCACGGCGCCGTCGAAGAAGCCCTTGTGCTTGGCCAGCAGGTCGATGAAGAAGTTGGCGGTGGAGCCAGTGCCGACGCCAATGATGCTGCGATCGCTGAGGTGCGGGACGATATGGTCGACGGCGGCCTGGGCGACGGCCTGCTTGAGCTGATCCTGGGTCATGGCGGGAATCCGGGCGGGAAAGACGAAGGCTCGGATTATAGCCCTCTGCCGGCGGCGGGTCTTGTCATGCCGAAGCCGTGGTGGATTGCCGGTGGTCGCCGGGGGCGTGCGGGGGGTAGACTCCTCGTTCCCTCGCAATGCCTGCCAAGACAGCCAGAATGCTCGAACATTACGTCAAGAAGATCCTCACTTCCCGCGTCTACGACGTCGCCATCGAAACCCCGCTGCAGCCCGCCCGCCAGCTTTCCGAGCGAATCGGCAACCAGATTCTGCTCAAGCGCGAGGATCTGCAGCCGGTGTTCTCCTTCAAGGTTCGCGGCGCCTACAACAAGCTGGCGCAGCTGTCGGCCGAGGAACTGGCGCGTGGCGTGGTCACGGCATCGGCGGGCAATCACGCCCAAGGCGTTGCGCTGGCGGCCAAGCAGTTGGGTATCAAGGCCACCATCGTCATGCCACGCACCACGCCGGAGCTGAAGGTGCAGGGCGTACGCGCCCGCGGCGGCAAGGTGGTGCTGCACGGTGATGCCTTCCCCGAGGCGCTGGCCTATTCGCTGAAGCTGGTGGAAGAGAAGGGCTACGTCTATATCCACCCCTATGACGATCCCGATGTGATCGCCGGGCAGGGTACCGTGGCGATGGAGATCCTCCGTCAGCATCAGGGGCCGATCGACGCGATCTTCGTTCCGGTGGGCGGCGGCGGCCTGGTGGCGGGCATCGCCGCCTACGTGAAATATCTCTATCCAGAGACCAAGGTGATCGGTGTCGAGCCGGACGACTCCAATTGTCTGCAGGCCGCAATGGCCGCCGGCGAGCGCGTGGTGCTGGAGCAGGTCGGGCTGTTCGCCGACGGCGTGGCGGTGGCGCAGATCGGTCAGCACACCTTCGAGCTCTGCAAGGATCATGTCGACGAAGTGATCACCGTCAGTACCGACGAGATCTGCGCGGCGATCAAGGATATCTACGACGATACCCGCTCGATCACCGAGCCGGCAGGTGCGCTGGCGGTGGCCGGGATCAAGAAATACGTCGAGCGCGAAGGCATCAGCGGCCAAGTGCTGGTGGGCATCGACTCCGGCGCCAACGTCAATTTCGACCGCCTGCGCCACGTCGCCGAGCGCGCCGAGCTGGGCGAGAAGCGCGAGGCGATCATCGCCGTCACCATCCCCGAGCAGCCGGGCAGCTTCAAGGCCTTCTGCGAGGCGATCGGCAAACGCCAGATCACCGAGTTCAACTACCGTTTCCACACCGACCGCGAGGCGCACATCTTCGTCGGCGTGCAGACGCACCCGGAGAACGACCCGCGTGCGGCGCTCGTGCAGGGGCTGCGCGACAAGGGCTTTCCGGTGCTCGACCTCACGGATAACGAGCTCGCCAAGCTGCACACGCGGCACATGGTCGGTGGCCACGCCGCCGGCGTCAGCAACGAGATGGTGCTGCGCTTCGAGTTTCCCGAGCGTCCCGGCGCGCTGTTCAACTTTCTCAACAAGCTCGGCGGGCGCTGGAACATCTCGATGTTTCACTACCGTAACCACGGCGCGGCTGATGGCCGAGTGGTAGCGGGGCTGCAGGTGCCCGCCGATGAGCGCCATCTGCTGCCGGCGGCGTTGGACAAGATCGGCTACCGCTATTGGGATGAGAGCGAGAATCCGGCATACAAGCTGTTTCTCGGCTAAGCGAACCTAAAGGAAGGCAAATGGACCACTACCTCACCCTCAGAATCATTCATGGCGCGACGGCGGTGCTGTTGTTGCTGGGTGTCATCGTGCATCTACTGATGCTCTGGAAGGCTGGCCGCGGTGGCGATCAGGCCGTGCTGCAACGCAAGCTGCAGCGCACCCGCCGACTGTCCTTGCCGCTGCTGGCCGTGATCGGCCTGTCGCTGCCGGTGACCGGCTGGTGGCTGACGCATCTGGCCGGGTGGCCGCTGGGCCAGTTCTGGCTGCTGGCCAGCTCCGTGCTGTTCCTCGCGCTGATCCCGCTGGTCCTGCTGCTGGCCGGGCGTCTTGCCGCCTGGCAGGCGCCGGGCAACGCCACTGCGGCGCGTAACGCCGGCATCTACGCTGTGCTGGTGCTGGTCGTGCTGATTGCCATCACCGCCCTGATGGGCGCCAAGCCGGTCTGATTCGACCGGCTCGGGCATGACTGCTGCGCTGGCTCAGCGCAGCGAGATGATCTGCCAGCCACGTTCGGTGGCGAAGTCGCGCAGCACCGGGTCCGGGTCCACCGCCACTGGGTGAGGGACGCGCTGCAGCAGCGGCAGGTCGTTGCGTGAGTCGCTGTAGAAATAGGCATCGTCGAGAGTCTGCTCGGTTTCCGCGAGCCAGCGCTCGATGCGCTGGACCTTGCCTTCCTGGAAGCAGGGGATGTCGGTCAGACGGCCGGTGTAGCGCCCGTCGCGCATCTCGCATTCGGTCGCCAGCAGGGTATCGACGCCCAGGCGTGCAGCGATCGGCCCGGTGATGAAGCGATTGGTGGCGGTGATGATCACTACCTTGTCGCCCGCCTCCAGATGCTGGCGTAGCAGGGCCTCGCCCTTGCTCAGCACGATGGGCTCGATGAAATCCTGCATGAATTCGTCGTGCCACTGCTGCAGCTGCGCCATCTCGCTGCGGCCGAGCAGTTCCTGGCAGAAATTCTGATAGGCGTGCACGTCGAGATTGCCGGCCAGGTAATCCTGATAGAAGGCGTCGTTGCGCGCCTTGTACTGGGTCGGATCGACGATGCCGCGCTGGCAGAGGTATTCGCCCCAGGCGTGGTCACTGTCACCGGCCAGCAGGGTGTTGTCGAGATCGAATAGAGCCAGGCGCACGGATGTTTTCCTCGATGATGGGTCAGGGCAGCCCCAAGCATACCGGTTGCAGCGTCTTGCGCGCAGCCTCGGGCGGCCCCTCACCGAGCGCGCGGGTACGTGCCGAACGGCGGCTTGCCGTGCTTTCGGCTTATCGCGGTTTTGTGGAACAATGCCGCGACATGCGTCTGCGAGGTTGTATGCCGTGATCGACTCCGATGGTTTTCGCCCGAACGTCGGCATCATCCTGACCAACGATGTCGGTCAGGTGCTGTGGGCCAGGCGGATCAATCAGGATGCCTGGCAGTTCCCGCAAGGCGGGATCAACGCCCGTGAAACGCCGGAAGAAGCCCTGTTTCGCGAACTCAACGAAGAAGTCGGCCTGGAAGAGCAGGATGTGAAGATCCTCGCCTGCACCCGTGGCTGGTTGCGCTATCGTCTGCCGCAACGCCTGGTGCGTACCCATAGCCAGCCGCTGTGCATCGGACAGAAACAGAAATGGTTCCTGCTGCGCCTGACCAGCGCCGAAGAGCGTGTACGCATGGACCTGACCGGCAAGCCGGAGTTCGACGGCTGGCGCTGGGTCAGCTACTGGTACCCGCTGGGACAGGTGGTCACCTTCAAGCGCGAGGTCTATCGTCGCGCACTTAAAGAACTCGCACCGCGTTTACCGGTGCGGAACTGAGATTCGGGGAGAAAGCCTCTGAGCATGCTCGGCACGCTGCGCAAGATTGTCCAGGAAGTGAATGCCGCCAAGGACCTCAAGGCGGCGTTGGGCATCATCGTGCTGAGAGTCAGGGAGGCCATGGGTAGCCAGGTCTGCTCGGTCTATCTGCTCGATCCGGAAACCGAACGCTTCGTCCTGATGGCCACCGAAGGCCTCAACAAGCGCGCCATCGGCAAGGTCAGCATGGCGCCCAACGAAGGCCTGGTCGGCCTGGTCGGCACCCGCGAAGAGCCGCTCAACCTCGAACACGCCTCCGAACACCCACGCTATCGCTACTTCGCCGAAACCGGCGAGGAACGCTATGCCTCCTTTCTCGGTGCGCCGATCATCCACCACCGTCGGGTGATGGGCGTACTGGTCATCCAGCAGAAGGAACGCCGCCAGTTCGACGAGGGTGAAGAAGCGTTCCTCGTCACCATGAGCGCGCAGCTTGCCGGTGTTATCGCCCATGCCGAGGCGACCGGCTCGATCCGCGGGCTTGGCCGGCAGGGCAAGGGCATCCAGGAAACCCGCTTCATTGGCATCCCGGGCGCCCCGGGCGCTGGCGTAGGAACCGCCGTGGTGGTGCTGCCGCCGGCTGATCTGGATGTGGTGCCAGACAAGAACATCGACAACATCGAAGCCGAGCTGACGCTCTTCGAAGCCGCGCTGGAGGCCGTGCGCGCCGACATGCGCACTCTCTCGGAAAAGCTCGCCACGCAGATGCGCAAGGAAGAACGCGCGCTGTTCGATGTGTACCTGATGATGCTCGACGACTCCGCCCTGGGCGGCGAAGTGACCAAGGTCATCCGTACCGGCCAGTGGGCGCAGGGCGCGCTGCGCCAGGTGGTCAGCGAGCACGTGCGGCGCTTCGAGATGATGGACGACGCCTACCTGCGCGAGCGAGCATCGGACGTCAAAGACATCGGCCGGCGCCTGCTTTCCTACCTGCAGGAGGCGCGTCAGCAGACGCTGACCTATCCCGACAAGACCATTCTGGTCAGTGAGGAGCTCTCGCCGGCGATGCTCGGCGAGGTGCCAGAGGGCAAGCTGGTGGGCATGGTTTCGGTGCTCGGCTCGAGCAACTCCCACGTCGCCATTCTCGCCCGTGCCATGGGCATTCCGACGGTGATGGGCGCGGTCGACCTGCCTTATTCCAAGGTCGACGGCATCGAGCTGATCATCGACGGCTATCGCGGCGAGATCATCACCAATCCGGGCAAGGTCCTGCGCGAGCAGTATGAAGTGCTGGCCGAGCAGGAGCGCCAGCTCTCCGCCGGGCTCGACGTGCTGCGCGAGCTGCCGTGCGAGACCACCGACGGTCATCGCATTCCGCTGTGGGTGAATACCGGCCTGCTCGCCGATGTGGTGCGCGCGCAGGAGCGCGGCGCCGAGGGCGTCGGCCTGTATCGCACCGAAGTGCCGTTCATGATCAAGGAGCGCTTCCCAAGCGAGAAGGAGCAGATGGCGATCTACCGCGAGCAGCTGGAAGCCTTCCATCCGCTGCCGGTAACCATGCGCAGCCTCGACATCGGCGGCGACAAGTGCCTGCCGTACTTCCCGATCAAGGAAGAAAACCCGTTCCTCGGCTGGCGCGGTATCCGCGTCACCCTCGACCACCCCGAGATCTTCCTGCTGCAGACCCGCGCCATGCTCAAGGCCAGCGCCGGGCTGAACAACCTGCGCATCCTCTTGCCGATGATTTCCGGCATCCGCGAACTGGAAGAGGCGCTGCATCTGATTCACCGTGCCTGGTGCGAGGTGCGCGACGAGGGGCTGGACGTGATCATGCCGCCGGTCGGCGTCATGATCGAAGTGCCGGCGGCGGTCTACCTGACGCGCGAACTGGCGCGCATGGTGGACTTCATCTCGGTCGGCTCGAACGACCTCACGCAGTACCTGCTGGCGGTGGATCGCAATAATCCGCGGGTCGCCGATCTCTACGACTATCTGCATCCGGCGGTGCTCGAAGCGCTGCAGCGTGTGGTCAAGGAAGCCCATGGCGAGGGCAAGCCGGTGAGCATCTGCGGCGAGATGGCGGGCGACCCGGCGGCGGCCATGCTGTTGCTGGCGATGGGCTTCGACAGCCTGTCGATGAACGCTACCAACCTGCCCAAGGTGAAATGGCTGCTGCGTCAGATCAGCATGGATACGGCTCAGCAGCTGCTGGCGCGGGTCATGCTGCTGGACAGCCCGCAGGTCATCCACAGCACGGTCCAGCTGACCTTGCGCAACCTCGGCCTGAGCAAGCTGATCAACCCGTCCGCCGCCGTCTGAGCAATCCGCCGCTCGCCAATCAGCTCGTTGGCGGGTGGCGGTAGCGCACCTCGCCCACTGGGCCGTCCGGGCCGAAACTACGCTCCAGGATGTCCAGCGCTCCGTCGGCATGACGGATCAGCGCTGTGCTGGCGCGCGTGCCGTACTCCGGACTGGCGATGAAGATGCTCGACAGCCGCCTTTCCCATTCCAGCGGCACGCCGGTCTGCGGCAGTTCATGCTCGGCCGCTGGGCTTGGGTCCGCCAGCAGGGCGAGCAGGTTCTCGGGAGTCGCCGGGTCGAGGTTGGTCGCCAGTGCTGCGCGGGCTTTTCTCAGCTTGGGCCAGGGCGTGTCGAGGCCGGCGTTGGACAGACCGTAGATTCCGGGCTGCAACTCCGTCGCCTCACCGCGGTGTGAGTTCAGGTGCCAGAGTGCCTGCCGATCGCCGACCAGCAGGTTGAAGCCGGCGTAGTCGGCGCGGCG
>NZ_JXXD01000141.1 GCF_000935215.1 Stutzerimonas stutzeri | reverse complement strand
CAATCTTCCGGCCAGTGCCGGGCTTTATGTCAGGGGGCGCCTGCCGCAGCTCGACTTGAAAGCCTGGCAGGCGGTGCTCGAACAGCACGGCAAGGCACAAGCGCAGCAGACGACTGGCTCGCTGCTGCGCCGGGCGCAGGTCGATATCGATCGTTTCGAAGGTTTTGGCACCCGGATCGACAATCTTGGGCTGGACCTGCGGCGAATGAGGGAAGCCTGGGACCTTGGCCTTCGCAGTTCGATCATCAGCGGCTCGGTTCGCCTGCCAGATGCCGAGGGCGGCATCATCGTTGCCGATCTCCAGCGCCTGCGTCTGCCGGCTGCCGCGCAATCCGACGAGGCGGTCAAGGAACGACCCGATCCGCTGGCTGATGTCGACCCGCAAAGCCTGCCGGCAATGGATGTCGCAATCGAACGGGTTTCCCTGGGCGACGATGTGCTCGGCGCCTGGGCGTTGAAGCTGCGCCCGGTCAGCGGCGGGGCCGAGTTTCGCGATATCGCTCTCGACCTCAAGGGCCTGAAGATTACCGGGAACGGCGGCTGGGGCAGTGCGCAGACCTGGTACAAGGGCCGCCTAGAAGGGCGCAATCTCGCTGACGTATTGCTCGCGTGGGGCTTTGCGCCTTCGGTGACCAGTGACAGTTTTCGCCTGGATGTGGATGGGCAGTGGCCTGGTTCGCCGGCTTGGTTCGCCATGGCGCGCTATTCCGGCAGCATGCGACCTCGGCTGCGCAAGGGGCAGTTTGTCGAGATCGACGGCAGCGCCCAGGCGCTGCGCGTGTTCGGCGTGCTCAACTTCAATTCGATAGGGCGCCGCCTGCGGCTGGACTTCTCCGATCTGTTCAGCAAGGGGCTCAGTTACGACCGGCTGGATGGGCGGTTGCTGGCCAAGGAGGGTGTGTTCAATACCCGCGAGCCCATCACTGTCAGCGGTCCGTCGACCAACCTCGAGCTGGATGGCAGGCTGGATATGGCGCGTGACGAGATCGACGCCAAGTTGCTGGTTACCTTGCCGATCAGCAACAACCTGCCGCTGGCGGCGCTGATTGTCGGCGCACCGGCGATCGGCGGGGCGCTGTTCGTGGTGGACAAGCTGCTCGGCGACCGCGTGGCGCGTTTCGCCAGCGTACAGTACGACGTCAAGGGGCCTTGGCAGGCGCCTAAGATCAGCTTCGACAAACCATTCGAAAAGCCCAACTGATCCGCATCGAGCCGGGTCTTTCAGCATCGGGGATAGCATGTCCTTAGCCGTGATTCAGATGGCCAGCCAGGCGGATGTAACGCTCAATCTGGCCCGCGCGCGCGAGCTGCTCGAGCAGGCGGCCGAAGCGGGCGCGCGGCTGGCGGTGCTACCGGAGAACTTCGCCGCAATGGGCCGCAGCGATCTGCCGCAACTGGGTCGCGCCGAAGCCGCTGGCGACGGGTCGATCCTGCCCTGGTTGAAACAGGTCGCCCGTGACCTCAGGTTGTGGATCGTAGCCGGCACCTTGCCGTTACCGCCCGACGACGACCCGCAGGGCAAGCCGAATGCCTGCTCTCTGCTGTTCGATGATCAGGGGCAGCGGGTGGCGCGCTACGACAAGCTGCATCTGTTCGATGCGGAGGTCGCTGACAACCGTGGTCACTACCGTGAATCGGACGACTATGCGGCGGGGCAACGGCTGGTGATCGCCGACACACCGGTTGGACGCTTGGGGCTGAGCGTGTGTTATGACCTGCGTTTCGCCGAGCTGTATGGTGCGCTGAGGGCGGCAGGTGCCGAGTTGATCAGCGTGCCGTCGGCGTTCACCACGGTGACCGGTGAAGCGCACTGGGCGACGTTGATTCGTGCCCGTGCCATCGAGACTCAGTGCTATATCCTGGCTGCCGCACAGGGTGGAGAGCATCCTGGTGGTCGCCTCACCCATGGGCATTCGTCTATCGTGGACCCATGGGGCCGTCTGCTGTGCGAGCAGGCGACTGGCGAGGCGGCTTTGGTTGCCGCTCGGGATGCGTCCGAACAGGCTGCCATCCGCCAGCGAATGCCGCTGCAGCGCCACCGCCGATTTTCCGTACCGTGCCTGGCCACGGACCGTTTGGAGTGAATATGAGTGAACTGCTGTTACCTGTCACCGAGCGACTGCTGACACCTGGCGGCCTGGGTATCGATGACCTGCCAGGCTTGCTCGGTGAACTCGCCGGGCCCGGCGTGGATGCGGCGGACCTGTACTTTCAGGATCAGGTTTCCGAGTCCTGGGTGCTCGAGGATGGCATCGTCAAGGAGGGCGGCTTCCATCTGGAGCAGGGCGTCGGCGTGCGCGCACTGTCCGGCGAGAAAACCGGTTTCGCCTACAGCAACGCGATCACTGCCGATGCATTGCGTCAGGCGGCTCAGGCTGCACGCTCCATCGCGCGCAGCGGCCAGCAAGGCCAGGTCAAGGTGCTGTCCAGGGCGGCATTCGCGCCGTTGTACGCGCAGGACAATCCGCTCGACGGGCTCGGCCGTGCCGAGAAGGTCGAGCTGCTCAAGCGCATCGACGTCGCGACCAGGGCGCTGGACCCTCGCATCAAGCAGGTGACTGTAAGCCTGGCGGGCGTCTGGGAGCATATCCTGGTGGCCGGAATGGACGGTGGTATGGCGGCCGACATCCGCCCTCTGGTGCGTTTCAACGTCAGCGTGATCGTCGAGCAGAACGGCCGCCGCGAGCGCGGTGGCCAGGGTGGCGGCGGGCGTACCGGCTACCAGTACTTCCTCAGCGAGGATCGCGCCATGGGCTACGCCCGCGAGGCACTGCGTCAGGCGCTGGTCAACCTCGAAGCGGTGCCGGCACCGGCCGGTTCCTTGCCGGTTGTGCTTGGGCCTGGCTGGTCCGGCGTGCTGTTGCACGAGGCCGTCGGCCATGGCCTGGAGGGTGATTTCAATCGCAAGGGCAGCTCGGCCTACAGTGGCCGGATCGGGCAGAAGGTGGCGTCCAGCCTGTGCACCATCGTCGATGACGGTACCCTGGCGGATCGCCGAGGTTCGCTCAGCGTCGATGACGAAGGCACGCCGACCCAATGCACCACGCTGATCGAGAACGGCATTCTCAAGGGTTATATCCAGGACAAGTTAAACGCCCGCCTTATGGGCGTCGCGCCGACCGGTAACGGCCGCCGCGAGTCTTACGCGCATCTACCGATGCCGCGCATGACCAACACCTACATGCTGGCCGGCGAAAGCGATCCGCAGGAAATCATTCGCTCGGTGAAGAAGGGCATCTACTGCGCCAGCCTCGGCGGCGGTCAGGTCGACATCACCAGCGGCAAGTTCGTCTTCTCCACCAGTGAGGCCTATCTGATCGAGGACGGCAAGATCACCGCGCCGGTGAAGGGCGCGACGCTGATAGGCAATGGCCCCGAGGTGATGAACCGGGTGTCGATGGTCGGTAACGACCTGGCGCTCGACAGCGGTGTCGGCACCTGTGGCAAGGATGGGCAGTCGGTGCCGGTGGGCGTCGGCCAGCCGACCCTGAAGATCGACGAGATAACCGTAGGCGGAACGGGTGCGTGAAGCCGCGGCGAGTGCCAGCCGCGAGCTTCAAGGGTAGAGGTTGAGGTACGGGTTGAGATTGCCGTCAGCGCAAGCCGCGTTTGGCTTCGTCCAGTTCGCGGATGTACTTGAATATCTTACGGCTGGCGGCCGGCGGCTTGTTGCGCGCCGCCTCGTGCTGGGCGTGGCGGATCAACCCGCGCAGATGCTGGCGGTCGGTCTCGGGGTACTCGGATACGAACGCTTCCAGGGTGGCGTCGTCACCGCCGATCAGACGGTCGCGCCAGCGCTCCAGCGCATGGAAGCGCTCGTTGTATTGGCGCGTCGAGGCGTCCAGTTGATCGACCAGCGCGAGAATGGCATCGACATCCTGGTCGCGCATCAGCTTACCGATGTACTGGATGTGCCGTTTGCGCGCGATATGCGCCTTGTGTTTCGGCGCGTCGACCAGCGCCTTCTGCAACGCGTCGCTCAGCGGCAGGCGAGCGATGAGGTCAGGCTTGAGGGTAGTTAGCCGCTCGCCTAGCTCCTGCAGGGCAAGCAGCTCGCGTTTGACCTGGGACTTGCTTTTTTCGTCGAAATCGTCGGCGTCGGAGTGTTCAGACATGGGGATGGTCCACTAGGAAATGCCGCCATGATAACAGCAGCCCTGGCAGCAGGCTTCAGAGGAGCGGCGCCAGGTTGCAACTTGATTCGATTGCAGTGGTTTGGGAGTGCTTATGAGTGAAGTAGAGGGCATCGGCCCGCACGCGCTGCCCGGTTTGCGCGAGAAGGTCGAGCGCATCATCGAGGAAGCGCGCCGGCAGGGCGCCAGCGCCAGCGAGGTTTCGGTCTCCATGGAGCAGGGGCTGTCGACCACAGTGCGTCAGCGCGAGGTGGAGACGGTCGAGTTCAATCGCGACCAGGGCTTCGGCATCACGCTCTATGTCGGCCAGAGCAAAGGCACTGCGAGCACCACCGGCAGTGGTGACGACGCCATCCGTGAAACCGTAGCCGCCGCGCTGGCCATCGCCAGGCATGCCTCGGAGGACGAATTTGCTGGCCTCGCTGACGCTACGCTGATGGCTCGCGAGCTTCCCGATCTCGATCTTTACCATCCGTGGGCGGTCACCCCCGAACAGGCCATCGAGCAGGCGCTCAGCTGTGAAGACGCCGCGTTCGCCTTCGATCAGCGTATCCGCAACGCAGACGGCACTACGCTAAATACCCATCAGGGCTGCCGCGCCTATGGCAACAGCAACGGCTTCATCGGGGGCTATTGCAGCAGCCGTCACAGCCTGAGTTGCGTGATGATCGCCGAGAGCGAAGGGCAGATGCAGCGTGACTATTTCTACGACGTCAATCGCATCGGCGAGGCGCTGCTCGACCCGCAGACCATCGGCCGGCGTGCAGCCGAGCGTGCCGTGCGACGTCTGGGCGCGCGCCCGGTTCCTACCTGCGAAGTGCCGGTACTTTTCGCCCCCGAGCTGGCGACCGGTCTGTTTGGCCACTTCATTGCAGCGATTTCCGGCGGAAATCTCTACCGCAAGGCGTCCTATCTCGAGGATGCCCTGGGGCAGACGCTGTTTCCCGAGTGGCTGAGCCTCGATGAGCGTCCGCACATTCCCCGTGCCCTCGGTAGTGCCAGCTACGATGGCGATGGCCTGGCAACCTATGCCAAGCCGTTCGTGGAAAACGGTCGCTTGCTCTCCTATGTGCTTTCGACCTATTCCGGACGCAAGCTCGGTATGCCCAGTACGGCCAACGCCGGGGGTGTGCACAACCTGTTCGTCAGCCATGGGGAAGAGGATCAGGCGGCGTTGATCCGGCGCATGGGCCGAGGCCTGCTGGTAACGGAGCTGATGGGACAGGGCCTGAATCTGGTGACCGGCGACTATTCTCGTGGCGCCGGCGGCTACTGGGTCGAGAATGGCGAGATCCAGTTCCCGGTACAGGAAGTAACGATTGCCGGAAATCTGCGCGACATGTTCCGCCAGATCGTGGCGGTCGGTTGCGATGTGGAAACGCGCGGCAACGTGCGGACCGGCTCGGTGCTGGTCGAGCGAATGATGGTCGCTGGCAAGTAAGGTAGGCGCGGCGCGGTCGGCAACGATTCGCGCCGCTGTGGCAAGGTGGTCTACTCGCCTTCTTCGAAATAGTCGTCGATCAGCGCGGTCAGCGCGTTCAGTGCGTCCTCTTCCTGTTCACCTTCGGTGTCCAGGTGCACGGTGGTGCCTTTGCTGGCGGCGAGCATCATGACCGCCATGATGCTCTTTCCGTCGACCAGCGTGGCCGGACAGCGGCCAACGCGAATCTTGCAGGGGTAGCGATTGGCAACGGCGACGAACTTGGCGGCAGCGCGCGCGTGCAGGCCGAGTTTGTTGATGATGGTGACTTCGCGGGCGGGCATGGTGCAGGTATTCCTAGGCGAGGTCCCGATGACGGACCTGCAGGTTCTTCAGCGGTTCTCTCAACGCCTGGCCTAGCCGCTCGGCCAGGTAGACCGAGCGATGATGGCCGCCGGTGCAGCCGATGGCGATGGTGACATATGCGCGGTTGCTGGCTGCAAAGCGCGGCAGCCATTTGCTCAGATAGCCGTGGATATCCTGGAACATTTCTTCCACGTCGGCCTGGGCGCTGAGGTAGTCGATCACCGGCTGGTCTAGCCCGGAAAAGTCGCGAAGCTCGGCTTTCCAGTAAGGGTTGGGCAGGCAACGTACGTCGAACACGAGATCGGCATCGACCGGCATCCCGCGCTTGAAACCGAATGACTCGACCAGAAAAGCGGTGCCCGGCTCAGGCTTGTTGAGCAAGCGCAACTTGAGCACGTCGCGCAGCTGATAGAGATTGAGATGGGTGGTGTCAATCTTCAGGTCGGCGTGATCAATGATCGCTGCGAGCAGCAACTCCTCATCATGGATCGCTTCGGCCAGAGAGCGATTTTCGTTGGTCAGTGGATGGCGGCGGCGGGTTTCCGAGAAGCGCTTGAGCAGGGTCTCATCGTCGGCGTCCAGATAGAGCACATCGCACTGGATATGCCTGGCGCGGACTTCTTCGAGTAGCTCGGGGAAGCGCTTGAGCTGGCTGGGTAGGTTGCGCGCGTCGATCGACACGGCGACCTGCGGATGCAGCAGCTCAGTGTGCAGCAGGGCGCGCTCGGCAAGCTCAGGCAACAGTCCGGCAGGCAGGTTGTCGATGCAATAGAAACCGTTGTCCTCAAGCACGTTCAGTGCAGTGCTCTTGCCCGAACCCGAGCGTCCACTGACGATGATCAGCCGCATCTATGCCCCGTTCTGCACGTCGACCACTACCTGGTAGAGGCTTTCGTTGCTCGGCGCCTGGCGCAGTCGTTGGCGTACGTCTTCGCGGTCGAGCATGCTGGCGATCTGGCGCAGCAGTTCGAGATGCTCGTCGGTGGCGGCCTCCGGTACCAGCAGGACGAACAGAAGGTCCACCGGCGCGCCGTCGATGGCGTCGAAATCCACTGGCGTCTGCAGGCGCAGAACGGCGCTCAGCGGAGCATTGCAGCCAACCATGCGGCAGTGCGGGATGGCGATGCCGTTGCCGAAGCCGGTCGAGCCGAGCTTCTCGCGCGCGATCAGGCTTTCGAAGATGGTCTGGGAATCGAGATCGATAAGGTCCTGGGCGATCACCTTGGCGATCTGTTCCAGGACGCGCTTCTTGCTACCGCCCGGGACGTTCACCAAGGAACGCCCGGGGGTGAGGATGTTTTCGAGTCGGATCATATTGGAGTCAGCGGGTGACAGCGCCCTGTGTGTGGTCGAGCTGCTTCTCCTTGTGCTTGATCAACTGGCGATCGAGCTTGTCGACCAACAGGTCGACGGCAGCGTACATGTCTTCGTGATCGGCGATGGCCACGACTTCGCGGCCTGCGACGTGCAAGGTTGCTTCGGCTTTCTGCTTGAGTTTCTCGACCTGGAGGATCACCTGAACGCTGATGATGCGGTCGAAGTGGCGAGCAAGCCGATCGAATTTCTCCTCGATGTAGTCACGCAGGGCATCGGTTACTTCCAGATGAACACCGCTGATGTTGACTTGCATACTGCTATCTCCTTTGCCTTGTACGAAGAGCAGGTTGGTAGGCCTGCGCCGGGACAGTTCGACCAGGGGCCGATCACAGTAGACGTTTGCGCTCGCTGGATGGTGCGATACCGAGCGACTCGCGGTACTTCGCAACTGTGCGGCGGGCCACCTGGATGCCCTGCGCTTCCAGTAAACCAGCGATCTTGCTGTCGCTCAACGGCTTTTTCTGGTTTTCGGCGGCGACCAGTTTCTTGATGATCGCGCGGATCGCGGTGGACGAACATTCGCCGCCTTCCGCCGTGCTGACGTGGCTGGAGAAGAAGTATTTGAGTTCGTAGATGCCGCGTGGCGTGTGCATGTATTTCTGCGTGGTCACGCGGGAGATGGTCGACTCATGCATGCCCACCGCCTCGGCGATGTCGTGCAGTACCAGAGGCTTCATCGCCTCGTCACCATGCTCGAGGAAGGCGCGCTGGTGTTCGACGATCTGAGTCGCCACCTTCATCAGGGTCTCGTTGCGGCTGAGCAGGCTCTTGATGAACCAGCGCGCTTCCTGCAGCTGGTTGCGCATGAAGGTGTTGTCCGCACTGGAGTCGGCGCGTTTGACGAAGCCGGCGTATTGCGCGTTGACGCGAAGGCGCGGCATGGCTTCCTGATTCAGCTCGACCAGCCAGCGATCATTGTGCTTGCGCACGATCACGTCGGGCACCACGTATTCCGGTTCGCTCGCCTCGATCTGCGACCCCGGGCGCGGGTTCAGGCTCTGGATCAGTTCGATGACCTGGCGCAGATCGTCTTCCTTGATCTTCATTCGCCGCATCAACAGGCTGTAATCCCGGCTGCCGAGTATGTCCAGATAGTCGCTGACCAGACGCTTCGCTTCGCTCAGCCATGGTGTGCGGTCGGGCAGTTGGCGCAGCTGCAACAGCAGACACTCGCGCAGGTCACGTGCGCCGATGCCGGCCGGTTCGAATTGCTGGATACGACGCAGAACGACCTCGACCTCGTCGAGTTCGATTTCCAGCTCGGGATCGAACGAGTCGACGATTTCCTGCAGCGTCTCTTCGAGATAACCCTGTTCATTGATGCAGTCGATGAGGGTGGTCGCGATCAGTCGGTCGGTGTCGCTCATTGGCGCGAGGTTCAGCTGCCACAGCAGATGGCTCTGCAGGCTTATGCCGCTCGACGTCCGGCTGGTGAAATCCCACTCGTCGTCATCGTTGCTGGGCAGGCTGCTGGCGCTGGTCTGGTAGATGTCTTCCCAGGCAGTGTCGACCGGAAGCTCGCTGGGAATCCGCTCGCCCCAGTCGCCGTCGCTGTCGTCCAGGCTGTCACTGCTATGAGAGGGCTCCTCGTAGGTGCTTTCCTGGCTGCTGCTCTTCTCGGTGACGGTGTCGCCTGGCCGTTCAGCGGCCTCGGCCATAGGGTCGGAGCTGTCGAAGTCGTCTCCGTCTTCTTCGCGCTCGAGCATGGGATTGGAGTCCAGCGCCTCCTGGATCTCCTGTTGCAGATCGAGGGTGGATAGCTGGAGGAGCCTTATGGCCTGTTGCAGCTGCGGTGTCATCGTCAGCTGCTGGCCCATCTTCAGGACTAGCGATGGTTTCATGGCAGAGGACTTCGAACCTTTTATGCCGGCGCAACCGCGCCCATTCCGACATGCCGTGCGCGGGGCGCCGGCAGAAAGCAAATTAT
Source organism: Stutzerimonas stutzeri (assembly GCF_000935215.1). Taxonomy (GTDB): domain Bacteria; phylum Pseudomonadota; class Gammaproteobacteria; order Pseudomonadales; family Pseudomonadaceae; genus Stutzerimonas. Next base: position 47,328 of record NZ_JXXD01000141.1, on the reverse strand, counting down.
ATGCCTGCCGATGAAGCCTTTGCCTAGAGCCGATTTGCCGAGCCGAGCAAAAAATCCGCCTTACAGGCGGAATTCGTGGCCCAGATAGACTTCCTTGACCAGCTGATTGCTCAGGATGGTCTGCGCATCGCCCTCGGCAATCAGTTGCCCGTCGTTGACGATATAGGCCGTCTCGCAGATATCCAGGGTCTCGCGGACGTTGTGATCGGTGATCAGCACGCCGATGCCCTTGGCCTTGAGGTGATGGATGATCTGCTTGATATCGCCCACCGAAATCGGGTCCACGCCGGCAAAGGGTTCATCAAGCAGGATGAACTTCGGTGCCGTGGCCAGTGCGCGGGCAATCTCCACGCGGCGTCTTTCACCACCAGAGAGGCTCATGCCGAGGCTGTCGCGGATATGGTTTATATGGAATTCCTGCAGTAGGCCTTCCAGCGCCTGCTGACGGCCGTTGCGGTCCAGATCCTTGCGGGTCTCGAGAATGGCCATGATGTTATCGGCGACCGAGAGCTTGCGAAAGATCGAGGCCTCCTGTGGCAGGTAGCCAATGCCGGCGCGTGCGCGGCCGTGCATCGGCAGGTGGGTGACGTCGTCCTGATCAATCAGCACGCGGCCCTGGTCGGCATTCACCAGGCCGACGATCATGTAAAAGCAGGTGGTCTTGCCGGCGCCGTTGGGGCCGAGCAGGCCGACGATCTGCCCGCTTTCAATGGACAGGCTGACATCGCGCACGACCTGCCGGCTCTTGTAGCTCTTGGCCAGATGCTGGGCTTTGAGAACGGCCATTACTCGGGCTGCTCCGCAGCCTGAGCGTTTTTGCGCGGCTGGATCACCATGTCCACGCGCGGGCGCGGCGTGGTGACATCGGCATTGGTGGCGCGCCCGGCGTTGACGATCTGCCGACGGGTGTCATAGACGATCTTCTCGCCTTCGAAGGTGTTGCCTTCCTGAACGACCTTGGCCTGATCGATGAGCACGATCCGCTCGTTGGCGGCGAAATACTGGATGGTCAGGCCGTAGGCTTTGACGATCTCCTTGTCCACCGCAGGCTTCTGCTCGTAGTAGGCCGGCTTGCCGATGGAGGTGAAGACTTCGACGTCGCCGTTGTCATCCTGGGTAATGGTCACCGTGTCGCCGGTGATCTTCATCGTGCCCTGGGTGATGACCACGTCGCCGCGGTAGACCGCCACGCCCTGTCGGTCGTCCAGTTCGGCGGTGTCGGCTTGAACGCGGATTGGTTGTTCACGATCCTCGGGAAGCGCCCAGGCGCTGGCGCCAAGCCAGAATGCGCTCAAACCGAGCAGGAGGGGGAGAGTCTTAACGCAGCTCATGCTGGCCTCTTACGTTGGACAGCAGGAGCATCCTGCCGTCATCCATGTACGCTTTCATGCCGGTTGCCGTGGTCACGCCATTGGCGGCCTCGATTCTAACGGCTTGGTTTGTCTCGGCATAATCCTTCTCCGGCCATACCGTCAGGCGGCTGGTGGTCAGGATCGTCGGGCGCCCTTTGGCGTCGGTTCGCTCGACCTTGACCTGATCGATCAGCAGCACCTCGTCGCCTTCGGCCGATACTTCGCCGCGCTCACTGCGCACGTGCCACGGCAGTTCGGTGCCGCGATAGGACAGCAGATCCGGTTTGGTCAGCAGGCTGATGTCGCTCGCCTTGATGTGCTCGAGCTTGTCTGCGGTCAGTTCGTAGTTGCGCTTGCCGTCGGGCTGATATTGCACCGTGCGGGAATTGATCACATAGAAGTCGACATCAGGCGTTGCGCCACTGGCGACGGACGGCTCCTGCATGAAGCTTTCCGGCCGGATGTTCCAGTAGCCGACCGCCACCAGCAGGGCGGCGATCAGCGTCAGCAGTACAGCGAAGCGCATTTTGCGAAGCATGCCGACCCCTACAGATATGCGTTTTGCGCGGCGGCCAGGGTGCCCTGCGCGCGCATGATCAGTTCGCAGAACTCGCGTGCCGCACCCTCGCCACCGCGGGCCAGGGTAACGCCATGGGCATGTTCACGAACGAAGGTGTCGGCGCTGGCCACGGCCATGCCGAGGCCTACGCGGCGTATCACCGGCAGATCAGGCAGGTCGTCACCGAGATAGGCTACTTCAGAGTAGCTCAGGCCAAGTTCGGTCAGCAGTTCGTCGAGCACGACCAGCTTGTCCTCGCGGCCCTGATAAAGGTGCTGGATACCGAGGTTCTGCGCTCGACGCTCTACCACGGGCGTCTTGCGCCCGCTGATGATCGCGGTGCGCACGCCGGAGTTGATCAGCATCTTGATGCCGTGGCCGTCCAGTGTGTTGAACGTCTTGAACTCGCTGCCGTCGGTCAGGAAATAAAGACGGCCATCGGTGAGCACGCCGTCGACGTCGAAGATCGCCAGGCGGATGTCGCGGGCGCGCTGCAGGAGCTGCTCGTGCATTTACATGACCCCCGCGCGCAGCAGGTCATGCATGTTCAGCGCGCCCACCGGCAGCTCCTGCTCGTCGACCACCACCAGCGCACTGATCTTGTGGTCCTCCATGATCTTCAGTGCTTCGGCGGCGAGCATTTCGGCATGGGCGGTCTTGCCATGTACGGTCATGATTTCGTCGATGCGCGTCTGGCGAACGTCGACACCCTTGTCCAGTGCGCGGCGCAGGTCGCCGTCGGTGAAGATACCAGCGAGCCGTCCGTCCGCTTCGACGATGACGGTCATGCCCAGGCCCTTCTGCGTCATTTCCAGCAGGGCATCGCGCAGCGATGTGCCGCGCGGAACCTTCGGCAAGCGCTCGCCGGTGTGCATGACGTGCTCGACTTTCAATAGCAGGCGACGGCCCAGCGCACCACCCGGGTGAGAGAAAGCGAAATCTTCGGCGGTGAACCCGCGGGCCTCGAGCAGCGCGATAGCCAGGGCATCGCCGAGCACCAGGCTGGCGGTGGTGGAGGAGGTCGGCGCAAGATTCAGTGGGCAGGCTTCGATGGCGACACTGGCGTCCAGATTCACCGCGGCGGCCTTGGCCAGCACCGAGTTGGGGTTGCCGGTCATGCTGATCAGGGTGATGCCGAGCCGCTTGATCAGCGGTAGCAGAGTGACGATCTCGCTGGTGGTGCCGGAGTTGGAAAGGGCGAGGACGACATCGTCCTGAGTGATCATGCCCATGTCGCCATGACTGGCCTCGGCAGGATGCACGAAGAAGGCGGCGGTGCCGGTGCTGGCCAAGGTGGCAGCGATCTTGCGGCCGACGTGCCCGGACTTGCCCATGCCAACCACCACCACACGGCCCTTGCAGCCAAGGATCAGCTCGCACGCCTGCACGAAATCGGCATCGATACGTGCGTTCAACTGCTCAACCGCCTCGATTTCCAGGCGGATGGTGCGTTGCGCGGTTTCGATCAATTGGCTGCTCTGGCTCATGGCTGGCGAGGTCGTCCGATTAAAAGGCGGGGATTATAGCGAGAAACCGCTGCGTGCTCATGGAAAATGTCGGTGCGTCACGGTCGGCGCGCAAAGCGATTCGATCAGCCTGAGCTGAACCGAAGCTGAACGGCGCGTGGCTAGCAATCTGCCGAAACGCTCATCGGTTTGGGCGGCCTCCGGCGCAATGCTATAGTGCGCCGCCGAAAACGGTCAGGGCAGAAAGTATCCCAGCGTCATCGGGAGCCGTCTGCTTCGCAGACTGTATGCAAGGAGACCAGATGAGCGCCTGCAATGACTTCGCTGTCGAGCTGAAGGGAGTGACCTTCAAGCGAGGCGAGCGCAGTATTTTCAACGATGTCGATATCGCCATACCGCGAGGGAAGGTCACGGCCATCATGGGGCCGTCCGGTTGTGGCAAGACGACGCTGTTGCGCCTTATCGCTGCGCAATTGATGCCGTCGCGCGGGGAAGTCTGGGTGGCAGGCAACAATCTGCCGAGCCTCTCGCGCAGCGAGTTGTTCGATATGCGCAAGCAGATGGGTGTGCTGTGCCAGAGCGGCGCGCTGTTCACCGATCTCGACGTGTTCGAGAACGTGGCGTTTCCGCTGCGGGTGCACACCAGGTTGCCGGACGAGATGATCCGCGACATCGTGCTGATGAAGCTCGAAGCGGTGGGGCTGCGTGGCGCCATCGAGCTGATGCCCGACGAGCTGTCCGGTGGTATGAAGCGGCGTGTCGCGCTGGCGAGGGCGATTGCCTTGGACCCGCAGATTCTGATGTATGACGAACCCTTCGCCGGACAGGATCCGATTGCGATGGGCGTTCTTGTGCGGCTGATTCGCCTGCTCAACGACGCACTGGGCATCACCAGTATCGTGGTCTCCCACGACCTGGCCGAAACCGCGTCCATTGCCGACTACATCTATGTGGTGGGCGACGGCCAGGTGCTTGGCCAGGGTACGCCGGCGGAGCTGATGGAGTCGCACAATCCGCGCATCAGGCAATTCATGACGGGCGCAGCCGACGGGCCGGTGCCATTCCATTTTCCTGCACCGGCCTATGCCGACGATCTACTGAGAGGCACCGATGCGTAAGCGTTCGTTGTTGGATCGGATTGCCCTGCTCGGTCGCGCCGGACTGGATGTGCTGGCAGCCCTAGGGCGCTCGACGATATTTCTGGTGCATGCGCTATTCGGGCGAAGCGGGCTGCGTAACGGCTTTTCGCTGCTGGTCAAGCAGCTCTATTCGGTGGGTGTGCTGTCGCTGGCGATTGTAGTTGTCTCCGGCATCTTCATCGGCATGGTGCTGGCGCTGCAGGGCTATAACATTCTCAGCAGCTACGGCTCCGAGCAGGCGGTTGGGCAGATGGTCGCGCTGACCCTACTGCGCGAGCTCGGTCCGGTGGTTACTGCGCTGCTGTTCGCCGGGCGTGCCGGCTCGGCTCTGGCGGCCGAGATCGGCAATATGAAGTCGACCGAGCAGCTCTCGAGCCTGGAAATGATCGGAGTCGATCCGCTCAAGTACATCATCGCACCGCGCCTCTGGGCCGGTTTCATCTCACTGCCGCTACTGACGCTGATCTTCAACGTGGTCGGCATCTGGGGCGGGGCGATGGTGGCGGTGGAGTGGCTCGGTGTTTACGAAGGCTCGTTCTGGGCCAACATGCAGAACAGTGTCGACTTCAGTTCCGATGTACTCAACGGCGTTATCAAGAGCGTCGTCTTTGCGCTGGTGGTGACCTGGATCGCTGTATTCCAAGGCTACGACTGTGATCCGACCTCCGAAGGTATCAGCCGTGCCACCACCCGGACCGTGGTTTACGCCTCGCTGGCGGTACTCGGCCTCGATTTCATTCTGACCGCGTTGATGTTTGGAGATTTCTGATGCGTATCCGCACACTGGAAATGGGTGTCGGGCTGTTCCTGCTTGCCGGCCTGCTGGCCTTGCTGCTGCTGTCGCTGCGCGTCAGCGGGCTGAGCGTTACCAATGCCGATACCTACAAGCTGTATGCCTATTTCGACAATATTGCCGGATTGACTGTCCGATCCAAGGTGACCATGGCCGGCGTGACGATCGGCAAGGTCACCGCGATCGACCTGGATCGTGATAGCTACACCGGACGAGTGACGCTGGAAATCCAGCAGGATGTCGACATCCTGCCCGCCGACTCGACGGCTTCGATCCTTACCGCAGGACTGCTGGGCGAGAAGTACATCGGCATCAGCGTCGGCGGCGAGGAGGAGTTGCTCGCGGATGGCGACACCATTCAGGACACCCAGTCCTCACTGGTGCTCGAGGATCTGATCGGCAAGTTCCTGCTCAACTCGGTTAATAAAGATTGAAGGAGATGCACATGATGACTGCCTTGCGCCGCGGCCTGCTGATTCTGTTGGCCGTTCTGCCCATGTTCTCCCATGCTGCGCTGACAGCCCACCAAGTCATTCAGCAGACCACCGATGAGTTGCTGGCCGATCTGAAGGCCAACAAGGAGCAGTACCGCAACGATCCGGCGGCATTCTATGACTCGCTTAACGAGATTCTCGGCCCGGTGGTCGATGCCGAAGGCATCTCGCGCAGCATCATGACGGTCAAATACTCGCGCAACGCCTCGCCTGAGCAGATGACGCGCTTCCAGGAGAATTTCAAGCGCAGCCTGATGCAGTTCTATGGCAACGCCCTGCTGGAATACAACAACCAGCAGATCCGCGTGCTGCCGTCGAGCGGCAAGGCGGATGACAAGCGCACCAGCGTCGGCATGGAGGTGGTAGGGCGCCAGGGCGAGATCTATCCGGTGTCTTACACCATGGTCAACGACGGCGAGTGGCGGGTTCGCAACGTGATCATCAACGGCATCAATATCGGCAAGCTGTTCCGCGATCAGTTCGCCGATTCCATGCAGCGCAATGGCGGCGATCTGAACAAGACCATCGACGGTTGGGCCGAGGTGGTGGCGCGAGCCAAGGACACCGAGGCCGGACAGCAGGCCGCTGGCGATGAGTGAGGCGCGTATCGAGCGTGCTGGCGAAGGCGAGCTGCGCCTGATCGGCGTGCTCGACTACAGCAGCGGGCCTGCACTACGCGAGGCCGGGAGAGCGCTGATCGCGGACAGCCGCTCGGCACTGATGCTGGATTGCTCGGCGGTCGAGCGATCCAGCAGCGTTGGCCTTTCTCTTCTGCTGGCCTTCATGCGCGATGCCAGGACCTCCGGCGTCGATCTGCGAATCACTGCCTTGCCGGAGGATATGGAAAAGATTGCCAAGGTGTCCGGCTTGCTGGATATCCTGCCGCTGGAAGCATCCCGGGCCTGAAAGGAAGAGCCGTATGAAACTGCGCTGGGCGGAAGAGCTGCGCGATAGCGTGCACGAGTTGGCCGAATCGCTGGGCAACCTGTTGGTGGAAACGTTCCACTATCTGGCGCTGTTCGCGATCGGCGCGGTGACGGCCTGGGCGGCGGTCATGGCCTTTCTCGGTATGGTCGAGAAGGGGCATATCACGGTCGATGACATCCTGCTGCTGTTCATCTACCTGGAGCTGGGTGCGATGGTCGGGATCTATTTCAAGACCAACCACATGCCGGTGCGATTTCTGATCTATGTGGCCATCACCGCACTGACCCGTCTGTTGATTTCCGATGTTTCACATCACCATCGTCCTGACATGGGCGTGGTCTATGTGTCGGGGGCGATCCTGCTGTTGGCGTTGGCCATTCTGGTGGTGCGCTTCGCCTCTTCACGCTTTCCCGCCGTGCAGAGCGATAGCGGCCGGCCACGCCACCAGCGTGGCCGTGACCAGGGCGCCGAGACGCTCGATTGAGACATCTCCGTCGGTTCGGCGAGGTTCGGGGTTCGCAGCCTCCGGGCTTTTTTGTATGATGACCGGCCCGTGCGCGTCCTGCGCCGATCGAGGTTGAACATGCAGGCCCAAGAAGTGAAGAATTTCCTGGAAGAGAAGATTCCAGGTGCCCAGGTAGAAGTGGAAGGCGAAGGCTGCAACTTCCAGCTCAACGTGATCAGTGACGAGCTGGCCGGTCTGAGCCCCGTCAAGCGCCAGCAGCAAATCTACGCTCATCTCAATCCCTGGATCGCCGACGGCAGCATTCACGCCGTCACCATGAAGTTCTTCAGTCGCGCCGACTGGGCCGGGCGCGTCTGATCGCGGCCGGCCAGCACCTCCACTCATTCCAGGCAGAGCGCGTCGTATTGACTGCGCCGCCCCCTTCGGCAGTGCTTCCAGCCTGCGGCTTACGGGAATACTCATGGACAAACTGATCATTACCGGCGGCATTCGCCTCGATGGCGAGATTCGCATTTCCGGTGCGAAGAACTCCGCCCTGCCGATTCTGGCCGCGACCTTGCTGGCCGATACCCCGGTCACCGTGTGCAATCTGCCGCACCTGCATGACATCACCACGATGATCGAGCTGTTCGGTCGCATGGGCGTGCAGCCGGTCATCGACGAGAAGCTCAGCGTCGAAGTCGACGCCAGCAGCATCAAGACGCTGGTCGCGCCTTATGAGCTGGTGAAGACCATGCGTGCCTCGATCCTGGTGCTCGGGCCGATGGTCGCGCGTTTCGGTGAAGCCGAAGTAGCTCTGCCTGGCGGTTGCGCGATCGGTTCGCGTCCGGTCGACCTGCACATCCGTGGTCTCGAAGCCATGGGCGCGCACATCGACGTCGAGGGTGGCTACATCAAGGCCAAGGCGCCTGCCGGCGGTCTGCGTGGTGCGCATTTCTTCTTCGATACGGTCAGTGTGACCGGTACCGAGAACATCATGATGGCCGCCGCGCTGGCCAACGGCCGCAGCGTGCTGGAAAACGCCGCGCGCGAGCCCGAGGTGGTCGATCTGGCCAACTTCCTCAACGCCATGGGCGCCAAGGTATCCGGTGCCGGCACCGACACCATCACCATCGATGGCGTCAAGCGCCTGGGCGGCGGTCGCTACAGCGTGATGCCCGACCGTATCGAAACCGGGACCTACCTGGTCGCCGCCGCCGCCACCGGCGGTCGTGTGCGCCTGAAGGACACGGATGCGACGCTGCTCGAAGCCGTACTGCACAAACTGGTCGAGGCCGGCGCGCACATCGATACCGGCAGTGACTGGATCGAGCTGGACATGAAGGGTAAACGACCCAAGGCGGTCAATGTGCGCACTGCGCCATACCCCGCGTTTCCGACCGACATGCAGGCCCAGTTCATCGCCCTGAACGCCATTGCCGAAGGCACCGGCACGGTGATCGAGACGGTCTTCGAAAACCGCTTCATGCACGTCTACGAGATGAACCGCATGGGCTCGCAGATCCTGGTCGAAGGCAATACCGCCATCGTCACGGGTGTCGAGCGTCTCAAGGGGGCGCCGGTCATGGCGACCGATCTGCGTGCGTCGGCAAGCCTGGTCATCGCCGGTCTGGTCGCCGAGGGCGATACGCTGATCGATCGCATCTACCACATCGACCGTGGCTACGAGTGCATCGAAGAGAAGCTGCAGCTGCTGGGCGCGAAGATTCGCCGCGTGCCGGGCTAGGTTTCGCGAGACGGATGGCTAGCGGGCCCTTGACTAGCGAGGGCCCACCCGAGGTTCCAAAGGAAATGTGCTCCATGCTTACCATCGCCCTGTCCAAAGGTCGCATCCTCGACGATACCCTGCCGCTGCTCGCCGCAGCCGGCATCGTGCCCACCGAGAACCCGGACAAGAGCCGCAAGCTGATCATCCCGACCACCCAGGATGACGTGCGTCTGCTGATCGTCCGCGCTACCGACGTGCCCACCTACGTCGAGCATGGTGCGGCCGATCTCGGCGTCGCCGGCAAGGATGTGTTGATGGAGTACGGAGGCCAGGGGCTGTACGAGCCACTCGATCTGCGCATCGCCAACTGCAAATTGATGACCGCTGGCAAGGTCGGCGCGCCGGAGCCCAAGGGCCGTCTGCGCGTGGCGACCAAGTTCGTCAACGTCGCCAAGCGCTACTACGCCGAGCAGGGCCGCCAGGTCGACATCATCAAGCTGTACGGCTCCATGGAGCTGGCGCCGCTGGTGGGGCTGGCGGACAAGATCATCGATGTCGTCGACACCGGCAACACCCTGCGTGCCAATGGTCTGGAGCCCCAGGAACTGATCGCGCACATCAGTTCGCGGCTGGTGGTGAACAAGGCTTCGATGAAGATGCAGCACGCGCGCATCCAGGCGCTGATCGATACCCTGCAGACGGCGGTTCAGCAGCATCAGCATTGATGCATCTCGCGGTCGCCACCGCGCCTGCCTATTCGTGCCATAGCTGAAATTCTCAGGTGCCCGCACGGTGGGCTTGATATTCTAGCGGCGCCTGAGAGTCCGGCCTGTGCTTCGTGCGGTTGCAACGAAGCCGGCTGCTTCCGATGCCTAGCCAACCATGAGGCCCGCTATGACCGCTCCCTCCGCCATTCGCCGACTCAACGCTGCCGATGCCGACTTCGCGCGTCATCTGGATCATCTGTTGAGCTGGGAAAGCGTTTCCGACGATGGCGTGAACTCGCGGGTGCTGGAAATCATCAAGGCCGTACGCGAGCGTGGCGATGCCGCGCTGGTCGAGCTGACCCAGCGCTTCGATGGTCTCCAGGTCGCCTCCATGGCCGATCTGATCCTGCCACGCGCACGTCTGGAGCAGGCCCTCGAGCGGATTACCCCGGAACAGCGCGAGGCTCTCGAAATTGCTGCCGAGCGGGTGCGCAGCTATCACGAGCGGCAGAAACAGGACTCCTGGACCTATACCGAAGCCGACGGCACGGTGCTGGGGCAGAAAGTCACCCCGCTGGACCGCGCCGGTCTCTACGTGCCGGGCGGCAAGGCATCCTATCCATCGTCGGTGCTGATGAACGCCATTCCGGCCAAGGTTGCTGGTGTGCCGGAAGTGGTCATGGTCGTGCCTACCCCGCGTGGCGAGCTCAATGAGTTGGTGCTCGCGGCGGCCTGCATTGCCGGCGTCGATCGGGTCTTTACCATCGGTGGTGCGCAGGCGGTCGCGGCGCTGGCCTACGGTACCGAGAGCGTGCCGCCGGTGGACAAGATCGTCGGCCCCGGAAACATCTATGTGGCTACCGCCAAACGCCATGTGTTCGGCAAGGTCGGCATCGACATGATCGCCGGCCCGTCGGAAATCCTGGTGGTCTGCGACGGCCAGACCGACCCGGACTGGATCGCCATGGACCTGTTCTCCCAGGCCGAGCATGACGAGGATGCCCAGTCGATTCTGGTCAGCCCGGATGCCGTCTTCCTTGATCGCGTCGCCGAAAGCATCGCCCGCCTGCTGCCGACACTGGAGCGTGCCGATATCGCCCGTACCTCCATCGAAGGCCGTGGTGCGCTGATTCAGGTGGCCGACATGCAGCAGGCGATCGATGTCGCCAACCGTATCGCGCCTGAGCACCTGGAGCTTTCGGTCGCCGAGCCGGAGCAATGGCTGCCGCAGATTCGGCATGCCGGCGCGATCTTCATGGGGCGTTACACCGCCGAGGCGCTGGGCGATTACTGCGCTGGCCCGAACCACGTGCTGCCGACCTCGGGCACGGCGCGCTTCTCCTCGCCGCTGGGTGTGTATGACTTCCAGAAGCGCTCGTCGATCATCAATTGCTCGGCCGAGGGTGCCTCGACGTTGGGCAAAGTGGCGTCGGTGCTGGCGCGCGGCGAATCGCTGACGGCGCATGCGCGCAGCGCCGAGTACCGCATCAAGAGCTGACGCTGGGCGGCCGGCACGGACTGGCTCATGCCCGTTCGCCGTCGCCACTTGGCAAGGCGTTTGAACTATCGCCTCACGACCAACCGATCACTTTCGAGGAGAGAAGGGCAGATGAGCAAATTCTGGAGCCCCTTCGTCAAGGACCTGGTGCCCTATGTGCCGGGTGAGCAGCCCAAGCTGAGCAAGCTGGTCAAGCTCAACACCAACGAGAACCCCTATGGCCCATCGCCACGTGCGATCGCCGCGATGCAGGCCGAGCTCAACGACGGTCTGCGGCTGTATCCGGACCCGAACGGCGAGCGGCTGAAGCAGGCGGTGGCCGAATATTACGGCGTGTGCCCAGCTCAGGTCTTCGTCGGCAATGGCTCGGACGAAGTGCTAGCCCATGCCTTTCATGGTTTGTTCCAGCATGACCGCCCGCTGCTGTTTCCTGATATCAGCTACAGCTTCTACCCGGTGTACTGTGGGCTGTATGGCATCGCCTACGAAACCGTCGCGCTCGATGAACAGTTCCAGATCGATGTGGCCGATTACAGCCGGCCGAACGGCGGCATCATCTTCCCTAACCCGAATGCGCCGACTGGCTGCCTGCTTCCACTTCAGGCGATCGAGCAGCTATTGCAGGCGAACACTGAATCCGTGGTGCTGATCGATGAGGCCTATGTGGATTTCGGCGGTGAGTCTGCCATCGCATTGGTGGACCGTTATCCGAATCTGCTGGTGACGCAGACGCTGTCCAAGTCGCGTTCGCTGGCCGGTCTTCGTGTGGGGCTGGCGGTCGGCCATCCGGATCTGATCGAGGCGCTGGAGCGGATCAAGAACAGCTTCAATTCCTACCCGCTGGACCGTATCGCCATCGCCGGCGCCGCGGCGGCGTTCGAGGATCGCGCCCATTTCCAGCAGACCTGTCAGCAGGTCATCGACAGTCGCGAGGCGGTAGTCACGGCTATGCAGGGGCTGGGGTTCGAGGTTCTGCCATCGGCGGCGAACTTCATTTTCGCACGTCATCCGCAGCGCGATGCGGCCGCGATAGCCGCGAGCCTGCGCGAGCAGGGCGTGATCGTGCGGCACTTCAAGCAGCCACGTATCGAGCAGTTCTTGCGTATCACCATCGGTACGCCGGAGCAGAATCAGGCGCTGCTGGCGGCGCTTGGCTGAGGCTGAGATTTTTGAGCAGGTATACGGCCTGCCATTGCCTCGCGCGCCGCGGAGATGGCGCCTGTTGCGGCGGTTCCTAATACCGTTGGGCGGACAGTCCTTGTTATTTAGGTGCCGCGTTCACAGGTGGTCGCATGCCGACCTCGGCGGTAAGGGTCAGTGGCTTGCCATTGCGCAGGATATCGATGTCGATGTTCTCGCCCGGACGCGCGCGCGCAACCTGGTTCATCGAGCTGCGTCCGTCGGCCGACTGCACCCCGTCGATGCTCAGGATCAGGTCGCCTGGCTGAAGCCCGGCGCGTGCCGCCGGGCCGTCGCGGTAGACACCCGCCACCACGATTCCCGGTCGTCCTTCCTGACCAAAGGACTCGGCAAGCTCCTGGGTCAGCGACTGCACCTCCACGCCCAGCCAGCCACGGATAACCTGGCCGTGCTCGATGATCGACTTCATCACTTCCAGTGCCAGCTTTACCGGAATCGCGAAACCGATGCCCTGGGAACCGCCAGACTCGGAAATGATGGCGGTATTGATGCCGATCAGGTTGCCGCCGGCATCCACCAGCGCGCCGCCCGAGTTGCCGCGGTTGATTGCAGCGTCTGTCTGGATGAAATCCTCATAGGTATTCAGGCCCAGCTGGTTGCGACCGGTGGCGCTGATGATGCCCATGGTGACCGTCTGGCCAACACCGAAGGGATTGCCGATCGCCAGGGTGACGTCGCCCACGCGTATGCGATCTGAATGGCCGAGCGTGATGGCCGGCAGGTTTGCGAGGTCGATCTTCAGCACGGCAAGGTCGGTCTCGGGATCGCTGCCAATCACCCGTGCCAGCGTTTCGCGGCCGTCCTTGAGGGCTACCACAATCTGCTCTGCGTTGGCAGTTACATGATTGTTGGTCAGCAGATAGCCTTCGGAACTCATGATCACCGCAGAACCGAGACTCGACTCCATGCGCCGCTGTCTGGGCAGGTTGTCACTGAAGAAGCGTTGAAACAGCGGGTCCTTGGACAGCGGTTGCTGCTCGCTCTTCTCGATGACCTTGGTGGTGTAGAGGTTGGCGACTGCCGGTGCAGCTGCGGCCACTGCGCTGCCGTAGGAGTAGGGCCCTTGCTGTGGGGCGCTGGCAACCAGCGGGGCCTGGCGCAGGCTGAGGTCCTGCTCCTTGATACCCACCAGCTGTGGGTAACGCTGGATGATCAGCAGTGCTACGAGCAGGCCGACCAGCAACGGCCAGCCGAGAAAACGTAGGGCATTGAACATCGCGCAGGGGTCCGGACAGAGTTGCGGGCGCGGGGAGCGCCCCTTAAGGTGGCGGCATTATACGAAGCTCTAACTGAAATGCAGCTTCATGTGTGCATGATTTGCCACGGCGGTTCGACGAGAAATCTATCGAGCCATGTCTCATCTACCAAGAGGTTGCCATGACTGTTGCGCTCACTGCCCTGGTTCAGGAAGCAGACCGATATCTGGATGCCGCCAGGATTGCCGATTACTGCCCCAATGGTCTGCAGGTCGAAGGGCGCCCTCGGGTGGCGCGGATCGTCAGTGGTGTGACGGCCAGCCAGGCGTTGCTGGATGCGGCGGTCGAGGCGGGCGCCGATGTTGTTCTGGTCCATCATGGGTATTTCTGGAAGAACGAGGACGCCCGCATCGTCGGCATGAAGCAGCGCCGCCTGAAGACCTTGCTGAGCAATGACGTCAGCCTGCTGGCCTATCACCTGCCGCTCGATGTGCATCCCGAGGTCGGCAACAATGCCCGATTGGGTGCATTGCTCGGTCTTAGCATTGACGGTCCACTGGAACCGGGTAATCCGCATTCGGTGGGGCTGGTTGGTTCGCTCGAGAAGCCGCTGGCGCCGGCTGAGTTCATGCGTCGAATCCATGACGTGCTCGGGCGGGAGCCGCTGATGGTCGCCGGCGACAGCCCGATTCGGCGTGTCGCCTGGTGTACTGGCGGCGCGCAAGGCTATATCGACCAGGCCGTGGCGGTCGGAGTGGACGCCTATATCACCGGCGAGATCTCCGAACCCACGGCGCATATCGCGCGAGAGAACGGCCTGAGCTTCTTCGCTGCAGGTCACCACGCGACAGAGCGCTATGGGGTCCATGCGCTGGGTGAGTACCTTGCCAACCGCTTCGGCATCGAGCACCAATTTATCGATTGCCCGAACCCCGCCTGAAGCTTGCCCTATGAGCGCAGTGGGGCATGCATTCTCCATTTCAGCGGTCCCGCAGCACGGCGGCGAGTCGATATAAATCTATAGCTTTTAGGTCTAAAAGGCTGCCTGATTAGAATCGAAAGTCGTGTTAGAGTTGCGCCCATTCCACGGCCCGCCGGCCGTCCATCTGCAAAATCGTGAGTAGCCATGGTCGACAAACTGACGCATCTGAAACAGCTGGAGGCGGAGAGCATCCATATCATTCGTGAGGTCGCTGCAGAGTTCGGCAACCCGGTGATGCTGTATTCCATCGGCAAAGATTCGGCCGTAATGCTGCACCTGGCGCGCAAGGCCTTCTTCCCTGGCAAGCTGCCGTTCCCAGTGCTGCATGTCGACACGCGCTGGAAATTTCAGGAGATGTACAGCTTCCGCACCAAGATGGTCGAGGAGATGGGCCTTGAGCTGATCACCCACATCAACCCCGACGGTGTGGCGCAGGACATGAACCCCTTCACCTACGGAAGTGCCAAGCACACCGATGTGATGAAGACCGAAGGGCTCAAGCAGGCGCTGGACAAGTACGGTTTCGATGCCGCCTTCGGTGGTGCCCGTCGCGACGAAGAGAAGTCTCGCGCCAAGGAGCGTGTCTACTCCTTCCGTGACAGCAAGCACCGCTGGGACCCGAAGAACCAGCGCCCCGAGCTGTGGAATCTCTACAACGGCAAGGTCAAGAAGGGCGAGTCGATCCGTGTGTTCCCGCTCTCCAACTGGACTGAGTTGGACATCTGGCAATACATCTACCTCGAGCAGATCCCGATCGTGCCGCTGTACTTCGCTGCCGAGCGGGAAGTCATCGAGAAGAACGGCACGCTGATCATGATCGACGATGAGCGGATCCTCGAGCACCTCACCGATGAGGAAAAAGGGCGCATCGAAAAACGCATGGTCCGCTTCCGCACCCTCGGCTGCTACCCGCTCACCGGTGCGGTCGAGTCGACCGCGACCAGCCTGCCGGAAATCATCCAGGAGATGCTCCTGACCCGCACTTCCGAGCGCCAGGGGCGCGTCATCGACCATGACGCCACCGGCTCGATGGAAGAAAAGAAACGCCAGGGTTATTTCTAAGGAAACGCATCATGAGTCATCAATCCGAACTGATCAGCGAGGACATCCTCGCCTACCTGGCGCAACACGAGCGCAAGGAACTCCTGCGTTTCCTGACCTGCGGCAACGTCGATGACGGCAAGAGCACCCTGATCGGCCGCCTGCTGCACGATTCGAAGATGATCTACGAGGACCATCTCGAAGCGATTACCCGCGACTCCAAAAAGGTCGGTACCACTGGCGAAGACGTCGATCTGGCGCTGCTGGTCGATGGGCTGCAGGCCGAGCGCGAGCAGGGCATCACCATCGACGTTGCCTACCGTTATTTCAGTACCGCCAAGCGCAAGTTCATCATTGCCGACACCCCCGGCCATGAGCAGTACACGCGCAACATGGCCACCGGCGCGTCCACCTGCGACCTCGCGATCATCCTGGTAGATGCCCGCTACGGGGTGCAGACCCAGACCAAGCGCCACAGCTTCATCACCTCGTTGCTGGGCATCAAGCATATCGTCGTCGCCATCAACAAGATGGACCTGATGAGCTTCGATCAGGGCGTGTTCGAGAAGATCAAGGCCGACTACCTGGCATTTGCCGATCGCATCGAACTCAAGCCGTCGTCTCTGCACTTCGTGCCGATGTCGGCGCTGAAGGGCGACAACGTGGTCAATCGCAGCGAACGTGCGCCTTGGTATGAAGGGCAGTCGCTGATGGAGATTCTCGAGAGCGTCGAGATCGCCGGCGATCGTAACTTCGATGACCTGCGCTTCCCGGTGCAGTACGTCAACCGCCCGAATCTGAACTTCCGTGGCTTCGCCGGCACCCTGGCCAGCGGTATCGTGCGCAAGGGTGACGAAATCGCTGTGCTACCGTCCGGCAAGACCAGCCGGGTGAAGTCCATCGTCACCTTCGATGGCGAGCTCGAGCAGGCGACGCCGGGTGAGGCCGTCACCCTGACGCTGGAAGACGAGATCGATGTCTCGCGCGGCGACATGCTGGTACATGCGGACAGTCGCCCACGTATCGCCGACAGCTTCGACGCCATGCTGGTGTGGATGGGCGAAGAGCCGATGCTGCCGGGCAAGAAGTACGACATCAAGCGCGCCACCAGCTACGTGCCCGGCTCCATCGCCAGCATCGCCCACACGGTGGACGTGAATACCCTGGAGCAAGGCCCGGCGAGCAGCCTGCAACTCAACGAGATCGGCAAGGTCCGGGTCAGCCTGGATACGTCCATCGCGCTGGACGGTTATGCGCAGAACCGCACCACCGGTGCCTTCATCGTCATCGACCGGCTCACCAACGGTACCGTCGGTGCGGGCATGATCATCGCCGATCCGGTCATCCAGGGTTCCGGCAGCCATCACGGCGCGTTGGCTCACGTGGCTACCGAAGAGCGCGCGGCACGCTTCGGCCAGCAGCCGGCCACCGTGCTGTTCACCGGCCTGTCGGGTGCGGGCAAGAGCACGCTGGCCTACGGAGTCGAGCGCAAGCTGTTCGACATGGGGCGTGCTGTCTACGTGCTGGATGGCCAGAACCTGCGCCACGACCTGAACAAGGGCCTGCCGCAGGATCGCGCCGGCCGCACCGAGAACTGGCGCCGCGCCGCGCAGGTTGCCAAGCAGTTCAACGAAGCCGGCCTGGTTACCCTGGCGGCCTTCGTCGCGCCGGACGCCGAAGGCCGTGAACAGGTCAGGGCACTGGTAGGCGCCGAACGTCTGATCACGGTGTACGTCCAGGCGTCGCCGCTGACCTGCCAGCAACGCGATCCGCAAGGCTTGTATGCTGCGGGCGGCGACAACATCCCGGGCGAGTCCTTCCCCTATGATGTGCCGGGCAATGCGGATTTGGTGATCGATACCGAATCTGTCGGTGTCGCTGAGGGGGTCAAACAGGTGATCGACCTGCTGCGTCAGCGCGGCGCGATCTAAGGACGCTTCGGTGACAAAGAAACGCCCTGCAGATGCAGGGCGTTTTGCATTCGGGATCGCTCCGTCACTAACACGGAATGGGAAGGGTGGAGTCGTGTTCGTGAGTTCAAGCGTTGAGCGCTTCGGCGTGATCAACGTGCTGCAGGGCCAAGCTTCGCGCCCAGGTTGGCGTTTCCACGATGCCGTATGTTCATCGAGCCGCTTTCGTGGGAGGCGCGCCCTCGCGGCGAACGCAGGCCGTAGGCCTGCCGATACCGCTGGCTATCAGTCGCGCAGCACATACTTCAGAATTTTCACGACCTGCTCGGTACTGGTCGCCCAAGCCATCGCCGCAGCATCGACTTCCTTCATGGGGGGGTGGACGATGTCTTCGCTATGCAGCGTGATGTAGGGCTTGTCCGACGCCGCGAAGTAACCCGCGTCGAACGCGGCGTTCCACTGCTTCTACTTGTCGCCAAAGCTCACCACTACCAGATCGGCCTGCTAGATCAGTGTCTTGGTACGGATCGCATTGACCTTGGACGACTTATGGTCGCGCCAGAATGTATTCGGCTCTGCGCAACTGCCGCCATATCGCGATGTTTGTAACGCAAGGCCCATAGCTGTAGGTCGTAGCGTTGGTGTCGTGTGCGGAAGTTGCTTATGGTGATTTCACTGGTAGCCATCCATGCGACCAAAAACGAGGCGTCCAGCCTGTATGGTGTTCTTTTATATCTGTCTCTTGGGTTAGCGGAAGCGTCGGGGCTTCTTTAATTAGTACTTTTCCCAGCACCAGCACAACCGGTATGGCAAAGATTCCGATGGCTATACGTTGAGACATTTTTGCAGGTATGGGAGAACTCCAGCGAGCCAGCGCTAGGCCAATTAATAACGCCAGCCAGGTTTCGGTGTAGGGCATGACGAAGACGCCATCGATCTGAGCCAGAACTAGTGCGCCGACAATTGCTACCCAAAGCCCCGCATCTAGTTCATGGGCGGAAGTTTGACATAAGCAGCGAGCGCCATGTGACAGACCCCAGGCACCTATAGCGAGAGCAAAAAGGGTCGTGGCAAAGCCCCATTCAGCAAGCCATTGAAGCACGACCTGGTGAGGATGGGCGGCAATGGGATTGTAGTTTGCCGAGTAGTGCATTGGGCCAACGCCCAGCCATGGATTGGCTACTGCTGCTTCCCAAGCCAGCTGCCATAGATGCTCACGTCCTGACAGGCTGACGCGCAAGCTATTACGTAAGCTGGGAGCGAGTTCTAGCCAGAATGGAATAAGCTTGAACAGCAACAGAAATAGCGAAAAGCCCAATAAGGCCATGCTGGCTTGCAATGCCATGATGCGCCAAAGCTGCCGGTTAATCAGCAGCAAAACGAAGTGACTGACTATTAGCCCTAGCCATAAGCCCCGTCCGCCAAGTGTATAGGCGATGCACCATTGAGTAATAAGTGCTAGCCCCAACAGCGTAGTGAGAGACGTACGGCGCTGGTGATGGCAGCGCTTCAGTAGTAGCGCCATTACGGGAAACAGCATGACTTGGAACTGGCCAAAAAAACGGGGGTTGGAAAAACCATTGAACAGAATGTCGGCATCGAGCATACGTATGCCAGTGACAAACGCCATCAAGTAATAAACGAGAAACTGAAACGCATGGAGGAAGCCGACAGCAGCCATTACCCAAAGTATGAAGCTTTGCCAGATTGGGCGTTCTGCTAGGCCGCCTACAACTAAAGACAGAAGGAGTAGCCCGATATAGCGGCTCCATTCCTTCAAGGCCCATTGTGGCAAGGCCGACAACGCGGATGAACACAGCCCCAGCAAAAGCAGGCTGGACAAGAGCAGTAAGGCGGGGCGGGGCAAGGCACGTTGGGGTAACAAAAAAGCCAGCGGGGCGCAGGCGCATAGCAGGAGCAATTGATAGATGCGCTGTTGGTCATGCCAGCCGTAACCGAGATGCCAAGTGTCTATGGCCGAGAAGGAAAAGGCGATGAGCAGCACTGCAAGCAGTGCGTAAGCTATCGTAGCCGGAATAAGGGCTTCGATCCGTGACATGGCAGTTTTCCACGGCAAGCGCTTGAGGCCCAAAAAAGCGAAGCCCCACAGAAGGGGCTTCGCGTGGCCGGTCAGAGCGGTGTGTCAGCGTAAGCCTAACCCGCCCTGCAAGGCTAAGTGTAAACGATTAGGAAGCGGTG
Source organism: Stutzerimonas stutzeri (assembly GCF_000935215.1). Lineage (GTDB taxonomy): Bacteria > Pseudomonadota > Gammaproteobacteria > Pseudomonadales > Pseudomonadaceae > Stutzerimonas. Next base: position 27,691 of record NZ_JXXD01000141.1, on the reverse strand, counting down.
CAGCCAGCGGGAGTGTAAGCCTCCTTCCAGCCGGTAACTTTATCAATCTCGCAGCTCCACTTGCCATCCGCATCGCGAGCCATATTGATCTTGGCGCCGGTAATTTTTGCGTTACCTTTCAATTCGCATGTGATGAGGTTGGTTTTTGCGGTAATACCAGTGGCGGGAACATAGGCCGCCGACGTCATGGTGCAGCGAGCGGAGTGCTGAATCCCTAGCTCGGTGAGGTTGTTAGCAGTGAGCGCTCGACCGTCATTAATAGCTAGCTCAAAGGCAGTCTTCGCCGGGGCAACTTCAGCGAGACCAGCCGATACTTGAGACTTGGAGGTGTAGTCCTGATATTGCGGGATCGCAACCGCAGCCAAAATCCCGATGATCGCTACAACGATCATCAATTCAATAAGAGTAAAACCCTTCTGCATCTGAGCTTTCATTTGAATCTCCTTTAAGTGTTAAGGCTGTGAGCCTGGCAGATCTAAAGCAGTTGGCGTGCCAGATTATGATCAGGCGATTTTTCTTGATCGATAATGTGATGGCTGTCCGTGTCTTGCTGTATGAAAGAGATGGGCCGGTCTCTTCGGGTGATGGCACTTGCGCGTAAGACGGGGTGGCAGGTCCGGCGGCTTTCCATGGATTTTTTTAAACCACATGCTTGTGGCGGCGATATGTGACGAAACACGGCACTTTGTGGTGTGGTTGTTTGAACCTTCGGTTAACTGCGTTATAAGGCGGAGCATTCGATTTCCGTGAGAGCGTTATGAACGAAAATATCTCCCTTTCCGGCCTGGCCCGGCAGATGGTGCAGGCTGGGGTATTGGATGAAAAGACGGCGCAGCAGGCCCAACTGCAGGCGCATCGCAATAAGCTGTCACTAGTGACCTATGTGGTGCAGAACAAGCTGGCGAAGGGGCGGGCGGTTGCCGAGCTTGCGTCTGACCAGTTTGGGGTCGCCTTGATGGACTTGGCTGCGCTGGAAAAGGACTCGCTCCCCAAGGATCTAGTCAGTGAGAAGCTAGCGCGTCAGCATCGGGTACTGCCTCTGGTCAAGCGTGGCACCAAACTCTATGTCGCCATTTCCGATCCGGCCAATCACCAGTCGATCGCCGATATCCAGTTCAGTACCGGGCTGACCATCGAATCGATTCTGGTGGAGGACGACAAGCTGGGTGCTGCCATCGACAAGCTCTATGACAGCGGTACGAGTGGTCTGGAGGAGTTGGGCGAAGTTGATCTGGACGGCATCGACGTCGAGTCTGTCAATGATGATGCCAAAGGCGGAGAGGAGGGTGAGGCCGCCGATGACGCCCCGGTAGTACGCTTCGTCAATAAGATGCTGCTCGATGCCATACGCGGTGGCTCATCGGACCTACACTTTGAACCCTATGAAAAGGCCTACCGGGTGCGCCTGCGTACCGATGGGGTGCTGCATGAGGTGGCGCGGCCACCGATCCAGCTGGCTCCGCGTATCTCCGCGCGGTTGAAAGTGATGGCCGGGCTGGATATTTCCGAGCGGCGCAAGCCGCAGGATGGCCGGATCAAGATGAAGCTTTCCAAGACTAAGGCCATCGACTTTCGCGTGAACACCCTGCCGACGCTGTGGGGCGAAAAGATCGTGATGCGGATTCTCGATCCCTCCAGCGCGCAGATGGGCATCGATGCCCTGGGCTACGAGGAGTCGCAGAAGCAGCTGTATATGGATGCGCTCAAGCAGCCCCAGGGCATGATCCTGGTCACCGGGCCGACCGGCTCGGGCAAGACGGTTTCGCTGTACACCGGTCTGAATATCCTCAACACGGTGGATGTGAATATCTCGACTGCTGAAGACCCGGTGGAGATCAACCTGGAGGGCATCAACCAGGTTAACGTCAATCCACGTCAGGGCATGGATTTCGCCCAGGCGTTGCGCGCCTTTCTGCGCCAGGATCCGGACGTGATCATGGTAGGTGAGATTCGTGACCTGGAAACGGCCGAGATCGCCATCAAGGCGGCGCAGACAGGCCATATGGTGATGTCCACCCTGCACACCAACAGTGCCGCGGAAACCCTGACGCGCCTGCGTAACATGGGGGTGGCTGCGTTCAATATCGCCACCTCGGTGAACCTGATCATCGCCCAGCGGCTGGCGCGCAAGCTGTGCTCGACCTGCAAGAAGGAAGTCGAGGTACCGCGCGATGCGTTGCTCAAGGAAGGCTTCCCCGAAGAAAGCATCGGTACTTTCAAGATTTACGGGCCGGTAGGCTGCGAAAACTGTGTGGGCGGTTACAAAGGGCGTGTCGGTATTTATGAAGTGGTTAAAAACACGCCGGCGTTGGCCAGGATTATCATGGAGGACGGCAATTCCATCGACATTTCCACCCAGATGCGTAAAGACGGCTTTAACGATCTGCGTACTTCGGCTCTAGTTAAAGCCATGCAGGGCGTGACCAGCCTGGAAGAAGTGAACCGGGTGACCAAGGACTAACATGGCGCAGAAAGCGATAAAAACCAGTGTGTTCACCTGGGAAGGGACAAACAAGCAGGGCGCGAAGATAAAGGGCGAGCTCAACGGCGTGAGCCCCGCGATGGTCAAGGCGCAGCTGCGCAAGCAGGGTGTCAATCCCCAAAAGGTGCGCAAGAAGTCGGTTTCGCTGTTCAGTGCTGGCAAAAAGATCAAGCCGATGGACATCGCCCTGTTCACTCGCCAGATGGCAACCATGATGAAAGCAGGTGTGCCGCTATTGCAGTCCTTCGACATCATCGGTGAGGGCTTTGACAATCCGAACATGCGCAAGCTGGTGGATGATCTGAAACAGGAGGTCGCCGCGGGTAATAGCTTCGCAACGGCGCTGCGCAAGAAGCCTCAATACTTCGATGATCTCTATTGCAATCTGGTTGACTCGGGCGAGCAGTCCGGTTCGCTAGAAACGCTGCTTGATCGGGTGGCAACCTACAAGGAAAAGACCGAGGCCCTGAAGGCCAAGATCAAGAAGGCGATGAATTACCCTATTGCCGTCGTATTGGTTGCAATCATTGTTTCGGCGATCTTGCTGATCAAGGTGGTTCCGCAGTTTCAGGACGTCTTCGCAAACTTCGGCGCGGAGCTCCCGGCGTTTACATTGATGGTGATTGGCTTGTCCGAAGCGCTGCAGGCCTGGTGGCACGTGGTGCTGCTCGTCATGTTTGGGGCGGCTTATGCTTTCAAGACTGCCCACGGCAAATCGGAACGTTTCCGCAATGGGTTTGACCGTTTTTTGCTCAAGATCCCAGTGGTCGGCGATATTCTCTATAAGTCTGCGGTGGCGCGCTTTGCGCGCACGCTGGCCACTACCTTTGCCGCCGGTGTACCGTTGGTCGATGCATTGGACTCGGTGGCCGGGGCGACCGGCAATGTGGTGTTCCGCAATGCGACCATGAAGGTCAAGGCTGATGTATCCAGTGGTATGCAGCTTAACTTTTCGATGCGCACTACCGGCACCTTTCCCAGTATGGCGATCCAGATGACGGCGATTGGCGAGGAGTCCGGCTCTCTTGATGAGATGCTTGCGAAGGTGGCGACGTTCTATGAAGACGAAGTCGACAATATGGTCGACGGGCTGACTGCTCTGATGGAGCCAATGATCATGGCGGTGCTTGGTGTGCTGGTCGGCGGTTTGATCATTGCCATGTATCTCCCGATTTTCCAGCTGGGTGCCGTCGTCTGATTATGATGTTGATCGATTATCTGGCCAGCCACGTGCTGGCCTTTGTTTTGTTCGCTGCTTTGCTGGGCTTGTTGATCGGCAGCTTTCTCAATGTCTTGATTTATCGCCTGCCGATCATGATGCAGCGTGAGTGGCGCGCGCAGGCGCTTGAGTATCTCGAGTGCCCGCCGGAGCCGGTCCGTGAGCGCTTCAATCTGCTGCTGCCAAGCTCGCGGTGCCCGCACTGTGATCATCAGATTCGCTCTTGGGAGAATATCCCCTTGGTCAGCTGGCTGGCCTTGCGTGGCAAGTGTTCGTCATGCCGGGCGCCGATCAGCAGTCGCTATCCCCTTGTGGAGTTGGCGTGCGGCCTGCTTTCTGGCTATGTCGCTTGGCATTTCGGGTTGACCTGGCAGGCTGGCGCAATGCTGTTCCTGACCTGGGGGTTGGTGGCGATGAGCATGATCGATATCGATCATCAGTTGCTGCCCGATTCGCTGGTTCTGCCGTTGTTGTGGCTTGGTCTCATCCTGAACAGCTTCGGCTTGTTCGTATCGCTTGAAAGTGCACTGTGGGGAGCGGTAGCGGGATATCTGAGCCTGTGGTCGGTTTATTGGCTGTTCAAGCTGGTCACCGGCAAAGAAGGTATGGGCTATGGCGATTTCAAACTGCTTGCGATGTTAGGAGCTTGGGGTGGCTGGCAGGTGTTACCACTTACCATCCTACTGTCGTCGGTGGTTGGGGCTGTTCTTGGCACAATCCTGTTGCGGGTGCAGCGCGCCGAGAGCAGCACGCCCATCCCTTTCGGTCCCTACTTGGCGATCGCCGGCTGGATCGCGTTGCTTTGGGGTGACTGGATTACCGAGAGCTATCTCCAGTTCGCGCGCTTCTAAGTCGGACACTATTGCTGAGTCGAAAGCCGTTCCGCCGACTTGTACTCTTAACGAAAGACGTTCTGGGCTTGCGCTTCGCAGGCTGAGTAGTTACTACTGCGCGTCCTGTTTTTAGTCTGGGTGTGGTTGCAATGAAACCCTGGATTCTCGGGTTGACTGGCGGCATTGGTAGTGGCAAGACCGCGGTGCTGGATCGCTTCGCCAGTCTGGGCGTACATGTCGTCGATGCCGATCAGGCGGCGCGCTGGGTGGTCGAGCCGGGGCGGCCAGCGTTGCTGCAGATTGCCGAGCGCTTCGGCTCAGGCATCTTGCTCACGGACGGCTCTCTGGATCGAAAAGGGCTGCGTGAGCGTATATTCGATAACCCGGCCGACAGGCAGTGGTTGGAACAGCTGCTGCATCCTCTGATTCGAGCTGAGATCGCCAGGCATCTCGCCTTGGCTGAGTCGCCTTACGCCATCATGGCTTCTCCGCTCCTGATCGAGTCAGGGCAGTACCGTCAGGTCAATCGTGTGCTGGTTGTGGACGTCCCTGTGTCACTCCAGGTTGCGCGCACGATGGCACGTGATCAAGTCAGTGAGGAGCAGGTGCGGGCGATTCTCAAGGCGCAGGCCAGTCGTGAAGCGCGCCTGCAACATGCCGATGATGTGCTGGTAAATGATCGAGATCTGTCGTGGCTAGGGTCGGAGGTCGAGCGATTGCACCGCTTTTATTTGAAGTTACGAGGAGGGCAGGTATGACCGCTGCGATAGTTGAGTGTCCGACGTGTGGAGCGCCGGTAGAGTGGGGGGCGCAAAGCCCAAGCCGGCCGTTCTGTTCCGATCGTTGCAAGCTTATCGATCTTGGTGCCTGGGCGTCGGAAGCGCACGCGATTCCTGGCAATGAGCTCGAGGATGATCTGTTCTCCGGTGACATGCCTCCGCGCGAGCACTAGCGCTTTGACGCTACTTGTCTTCTTTCCATGGCGCCTGCAGATAGCGGCTTTGATTGAAACTTTCCATCCAGTCCGGGTAGAAAACCACCAGAGCGGTAATGGCTGTGCCGTTGATGAAGGCTTCGGGGAACATGACCAGCCATAGGTAGCCGGCAAAATCCGCCAGCCAAGGCGGCATCGGGTAGCGACCATCTAGTAGCAGTACGCCGAGCGATGCCAGGATGCACGCCAATGCTGCGAGCGCCGCTGGAAAGAATCCAGCGAAGAAAATGAAGACGAACAGGTTGCGGGGTTGGGCGCGTTCGACGATTCGCGCGCATACAACCGTGACCAGCACTGGGATCAGTACCAGCAGGATGCCGTTCATGCCCAGGGCTGCAACTTGTTGATGACCTGTCAGTGTCAGGCCGACCTGGGCGATGAGGGCGGCGATGATTGCCAGTGGCCAGTCCAGTAGCAAGGTGACGGCTGTCAGCCCGATGAAGTGGAATGAAAGGCCCGAATCGAAGTCCCTTCGCACCAGCCAGAGCAGAAAGATCGAAAGCATTGCGCCGAACAGCAAGTGCTGACGGCGAGTATCACTGAAGAGCTCGACCCAGGGAGCTCGCCAGGTCGCCCATAACAGCGCGATCACATAGATTATCCAGCCTGCCAGCAGGCTGGATGGAGCAAGCAGGTGAGCGGCGATCATGCTAGTGATTCCTTTGTGCTCGTTGTTGCCGGTGCGCAGTAGTCGTTGCTTCGTGAAGGGGCTTAGGGGGCTGGATTCGGCTGTTCTGTGTGGATCGCTTCAATTGCGGCTAGCACTTCACTCGAGAGCGTAATTTCGGCGCTACGGATATTCGACTCAAGTTGCTCTAGTGATGTCGCGCCGATGATATTGCTGGTGACGAAGGGTTGCGCTGTGACATAGGCAAGTGCCATCTGTGCTGGATCCAGTCCATGCTCGCGAGCCAGTTTAACGTACCGAGAGCATGCGGCTTTGGCCTGGGGATTGTTATAGCGTGCGAAACGTTGAAAGAGCGTGAGGCGCGCGCTGGCAGGGCGAGCACCGTTCTCGTATTTGCCGCTGAGCATGCCGAATGCTAGTGGCGAGTACGCGAGTAGGCCGCATTGTTCGCGGATGCTGATTTCCGCCAGGCCGACCTCGAAACTGCGATTGAGCAGGTTATAAGGGTTCTGTATCGAAACCGAACGCGGCAAGCCGCGAGCTTCGGCTAATTGCAGGTATTTCATCGCGCCCCAAGGCGTTTCGTTGGACAGGCCGATGTGGCGGATTCTGCCCGCTTTGACTTCGGCATCGAGCGCTTCGAGAGTTTCTTCCAGTGGAGTGAAGTCGCCATCTTGATGTCGGTAGCCCAGCTGCCCGAAAAAGTTGGTGCTGCGTTCCGGCCAATGCAGCTGGTACAGGTCGATCCAGTCGGTCTGCAGACGCCGAAGGCTGTTATCGAGCGCGGTGCGGATCTGTTCGCGATTGAATTTGGGTTGACCGTCGCGAATGTGTGTAATGCCGTTGCCGGGTCCCGCGATCTTCGTGGCTATGATCCAGTCGGCTCTGTCGCCCCGGCTCTGGAAGTAATTTCCTATGTATTGCTCAGTGGTTGCGTAGGTTTCCGGGCGCGGCGGCACCGGGTACATCTCGGCCGTATCTATGAAGTTGATGCCGGCAGTCTTCGCCCGGTCGATCTGGGCGAATGCCTGGGCCTGGTCGTTCTGTTCTCCCCATGTCATGGTGCCGAGGCAAAGTGAACTGACTTTCAGATTTGTGCGGCCGAGTGAGCGATATTCCATGCAATACCTCGCGTGATCCGAGACTGAGTGCCGAAGAGCTTAACGAAGACGGGACGGCTTGTGCTCATGAGAGCGTTCGACGTATCCGAAGTGCCCTGGATGTCACGCTGGCAGATCTAGGGAGTGAGGCTCCCTGTTTGGTGGGCTGTGCCTGCTTGAGAGCGGGTGTAGCGGAATTCGATAACTATAAATGTCGGTTGCTATTTTGCTGGTAATCAGGATAATTCCGCAGCCTGTCGCCGGGGATGCCTAGCCTGTCGACGCAAGCCAAAGGTAGGGGATGCCTAGCCTACCGAACCACTGCCGTGGCGGACGCGCTGACCCGAGCCCCCGATAGCGTCTGTTTCCGGCTGCCCTGGCCTTGCCAGGGCGAGCACCATTCAGTAAGATTCGCCGTCTTATTTTCAGGGCGGCCCCTGAGGCTATAACGAATGAAGACATTTACTGCTAAACCGGAAACCGTCAAGCGCGACTGGTTCGTCGTCGACGCTGCCGGCCAGACCCTGGGTCGTCTGGCAACCGAAATCGCTAGCCGCCTGCGTGGCAAGCATAAGCCGGAATACACCCCTCACGTAGATACTGGCGATTACATCGTCGTGATCAACGCTGAGCAAGTGCGTGTGACTGGTGCCAAGGCCACAGACAAGGTGTACTACTCTCACTCCGGTTTCCCGGGTGGCATCAAGTCGATCAGCTTCGAGAAGCTGATCGCCAAGGCGCCCGAGCGTGTGATCGAGACCGCGGTCAAAGGCATGCTGCCGAAGAACCCGCTGGGTCGCGACATGTATCGTAAGCTGAAGGTGTACAAGGGTGCCAACCACCCGCACACCGCCCAGCAGCCCCAAGAACTGAAGATTTAACGGAATAGTTCATTATGTCGGCGACTCAAAATTACGGCACTGGCCGTCGCAAGACTGCAACCGCGCGCGTCTTTCTGCGCCCGGGTACTGGCAAGATCTCCATCAACAACCGTGAGCTGGATAACTTCTTCGGTCGCGAAACTGCCCGCATGGTCGTTCGCCAGCCGCTGGAGCTGACTGAGACTGTCGAGAAGTTCGACATCTACGTCACCGTTTTTGGTGGTGGTGTCAGTGGTCAAGCCGGTGCCATTCGTCACGGTATCACTCGTGCTCTGATCTCGTATGACGAAACTCTGCGCAGCCCGCTGCGTAAGGCTGGCTTCGTCACTCGCGACGCTCGTGAAGTGGAGCGTAAGAAGGTCGGTCTGCGCAAAGCGCGCAAGCGTCCGCAGTACTCCAAGCGCTAATTCGCGCTTTCAAAAGAAACGCCCAGTTTCGTTCGGAGCTGGGCGTTTTTTTTTGGGATGCGTTTTTATATGGCGGTGCGACAGTGTGTCGCGCGCTGGAAAGCCTGAAGGCCGGGCATTAGGGCTTATGTGACAGGCTATTACCTTGTCAGAAGAAGGCCTTTTCTTTACCATTTGGCGAATTTTTCGCGGCCCAATTTTACGTGGTACATGCCTGCGTCAAGCAGGCCATAAGAAGCTGATGGGAGACGACTGAATGAGCAATGACGGCGTGAATGCAGGCCGGCGTCGCTTCCTTGTGGCCGCCACTTCGGTGGTGGGCGCTGCAGGAGCGGTGGGTGCTGCGGTCCCGTTTGTGGGATCGTGGTTCCCGAGTGCCAAGGCCAAGGCTGCCGGTGCGCCGGTAAGGGTAAATATCAGCAAGATCGAGCCGGGGCAGCAGATGGTCGCCGAGTGGCGCGGTCAGCCGGTATTTATCGTGCGTCGGACCGACGAGGTCCTCGGAAATCTGGAGAAGGTTGCCGGCCAGGTAGCCGATCCTGAGTCCAAGGCTTCCGAGCAGCCTGCTTATGTCGATCCGAAGAACCGGTCGATCAAGCCCGAGTTGCTCGTGGTGGTCGGTCTGTGTACTCACCTCGGCTGTGCGCCGTCCTTCCGTCCTGAGGTGGCTGCGGCCGATCTCGGTGCTGATTGGCTTGGTGGGTATTTCTGTCCTTGCCATGGTTCCAAATACGATATGGCCGGTCGCGTCTATAAGTCGCAGCCAGCTCCCTTGAACCTGCCGGTGCCCCCGCACTCGTACGAGACCGATAATGTAATCATCATCGGTGTGGACCAGGAGAACGCCTGATGAGCAAGTTCATGGAATGGGTCGACGCCCGCTTCCCCGCGACCAAGATGTGGGAAGACCATCTTTCGAAGTACTACGCCCCCAAGAACTTCAACGTCCTGTATTTCTTCGGTTCGCTGGCGCTGCTCGTACTGGTCAATCAGATTCTTACCGGTATCTGGCTGACCATGAGCTTCGAGCCTTCGGCTGAGGGCGCGTTCGCCTCCGTCGAATACATCATGCGCGACGTTGAGTACGGCTGGATCATCCGTTACCTGCACTCCACGGGCGCGTCTGCGTTCTTCGTGGTGGTCTATCTGCATATGTTTCGCGGGATCCTCTACGGCTCCTATCAGAAGCCGCGCGAGCTGGTGTGGATCTTCGGCATGATGATCTATCTGGCGCTCATGGCTGAGGCCTTCATGGGCTATCTGCTGCCTTGGGGACAGATGTCCTACTGGGGTGCCCAGGTAATCATCTCGCTGTTTGGTGCCATTCCGGTCATCGGTGGTGACCTGACCCAGTGGATTCGCGGTGACTACCTCATCTCAGGCATCACGCTGAACCGCTTCTTCGCGTTGCACGTGATCGCGCTGCCAATCGTCATTCTTGGCCTGGTCGTTCTGCACATCCTGGCGCTGCACGAGGTTGGCTCGAACAACCCGATGGGTGTCGATATCAAGAAGACCAAGGATGAGAACGGCGTGCCGCTCGATGGTATCCCGTTCCACCCGTACTACACCGTTAAGGACATTGTCGGTGTCGTGGTGTTCCTCTTCGTCTTCTGTGCGGTCGTGTTCTTCTTCCCTGAGATGGGTGGCTATTTCCTTGAGAAGCCGAACTTCGAAGTGGCGAACGCGTTCAAGACTCCGGCACACATTGCTCCTGTTTGGTACTTCACTCCGTTCTACGCGATTCTGCGTGCGGTGCCTGACAAGCTGCTTGGTGTTATCGCCATGGGGGCGGCGATCGCAGTGCTCTTCGTGTTGCCCTGGTTGGATCGAAGCCCGGTCAAATCCATGAAGTACAAGGGTTGGATGAGCAAAGTAACGCTGTTGGCGTTCTGTGTATCCTTCATCATTCTCGGCGTGCTTGGCGTACTTGCACCGACTCCCGAGCGCACTCTGCTCGCGCGGATATGTACTGCTATCTACTTCGGCTACTTCATCCTGATGCCGTTCTATACCAAGCTCGAGAAGACCAAAGTGGTTCCGCAAAGGGTGGCTGGCTGATGAAAAAGCAATTTGCTGCATTGATTCTTGCAATCCTGCCGGTCTTTGCCTCCGCTGCAGGGACCGAGGTGCACTTGGATAAGGTCGATATCGACCTGACTGACAAAGCGGCCATGCAGGACGGGCTGAAGACTTTCGCCAACTACTGCATGGGTTGTCATAGCGCGCAGTACCAGCGTTATGAGCGTGTTGCCACTGACCTCGGTATTCCCGAAGAGGTCATGATGGACAACATCGTCTTTGCTGATGCCAAGTTTGGCGATCACATGAAGATCGGCATGAAGCCTGATGATGCCAAGGTCTGGTTTGGTGCCGCTCCGCCGGACCTGACCCTGGTTGCTCGCGTTCGCGGCAACGACTGGCTGTACACCTACATGCGCAGTTTCTACGAAGATCCGGCCCGCCCTTATGGCGTCAACAACACGGTCTTCCCGAACGTGGGTATGCCGCACGTCTTGGCTCCGCTTCAGGGGCGTCGCGTCGTGGGCTGCAAGCAGGTGCAGGTGGTCGAAGACGGTCGCAAGCAGTTTGATCCTCTGACCGGCACGCCGATCACTAAAGAGGCATGCGATCAGATGGTCATCGAGCCTGGTACCGGCACGCTCTCCGAGGCCGAGTATGACGAGAAGATCAAGAACCTGGTGACCTTCCTTGCCTATTCGGCAAACCCGGTCAAGCTGGAGAGCCAGCGCATCGGTACCTATGTGCTGCTGTTCCTGGCGGTGTTCTTCGTGTTCGCTTACCTGCTCAAGCGTGAGTACTGGAAAGACGTTCACTAAGCTGCACGTTCCAACTGCTGTACCCTGCGCGCGCCCTCTGGGCGCGCGTGTTTTTTCTGCTTCAAGATAAAAGAGTGAGGAAGGACCTATGGCTGCAACCAATCGGTTGGGCTGCTACTCCGATCCCGCCGACCACTATTCCCATCGCGTTCGTCTCGTGCTCGCAGAGAAAGGCGTCAGTGTGGACATACTTGACGTCGAGGCGGGGCAGTGTCCGGTCAAGCTGGCCGAGGTGAACCCGTATGCCAGTGTTCCGACGCTGGTGGATCGCGATCTGGCACTGTATGAGCCGAGTGTGATTCTGGAGTATCTGGAAGAGCGTTACCCCCATCCCCCTTTATTGCCGGTGTATCCAGTTGCGCGGGCGAATACTCGCCTGCTGGTTCATCGCATTCAGCGAGATTGGTGTTCGCTGGCCGACCGTATCCTTGACCAGCGTACCGCTGAGCCGGAGCGCGCGCAGGCGCGCAAAGAGCTTCGTGAAAGCTTGACCGGCGTGTCGCCGATATTCGCGGAAAAGCCGTATTTCATGAGTGACGAGATCAGTCTCGTCGACTGCTGCCTGTTGCCTATCCTCTGGCGTTTGCCCAGACTCGGTATCGAGTTGCCTCGAGCTGCCAAGCCGTTGCTTGACTATATGGAGCGCAGTTTCGCCCGCGAGGCCTTTCAGGCCAGTCTTTCCGCCGTCGAGCGCAACATGCGCTGAGAGAGGGTTCCCATGAATTCAAGTCGCCCCTATCTAGTCAGGGCGCTCTACGAGTGGATCGTGGACAATGATTGCACGCCGCACTTGCTGGTCAACGTCGATTATCCCGGCGTGCAGGTCCCTGCCGGGTTCGCCAGTGACGGGCAGATCGTGCTGAACGTTGCGCCAAGCGCGATACGCTACCTGCACATGGATAATGAGGCGATCAGCTTCGAGGGGCGTTTCGGTGGCGTTGCTCACTCGTTGAACGTGCCGTCCGCTGCTGTGATGGCCATCTATGCCAGGGAAAATGGGCAGGGCATGGTGTTCGAGATCGAGCCGACGCCGCCGGACGACGATGCGCCAAGCGAGAGCGGTGGTGACGACGCGCCGCGGCCGGGCGGACGTCCGAGTTTGAAGGTGGTCAAGTAGGCGATCGCGGCGCCCGGGCCTATCGGGCGCCAAAGTCGGTCAGTCGATGTATTCGAACAGTTTGACGATACGCTGCACGCCACTGACGCTCTGAACGAGGTTGGTTGCGCGGTTGCCTTCCTGGCGGGTAACCAGGCCCAGCAGATAGACAATGCCGTTTTCGGTGATCACCTTGATCCGCGAGCCCGGCACGCTGTTATCTGCGAGCATCTGGGTCTTGATCTTGGTGGTCAGCCAAGAGTCGTTGCTGCGTGCCAGTGCAGAGGAAGGCTGCAGGATCTGCAGTTCATTGTGGACGCGCTTGACGCGCTGCACGCTGCCTGCAGCTCGTTCGGCCGTTTCCTTGAGTTCTGCGCGCGGAGTCTGTCCGGCCAGCAGCACGACGCCGTTGTAGCTCGCTACGACAATGTGCGAGCCCTGATCAAGGTCGGGATGGGCCTTGGCGATATTGACCGCAGCCTTTGTTTCGATCAGCGAGTCGTCGATCTTGCTGCCGATGGTGCGGGTGCCGCGGTTGTCGGCAATTGGATCGTCGCGGGTTGCGGTCAGTACCGAACTACAGCCGCTGACGGCCAGACATAGGCCTAGGGCGATAACGGGCAGGCGGGGCACGTTCATTCCTCACTTCCGAACAATTGGTTGTCGATCAGGTCGCACAAGCAGTGGATAGCCAGGAGGTGCACTTCCTGGATGCGGGCGGTTACCTTGGCTGGTACGCGGATTTCGACGTCTTCTGGCAGCAGCAGCGACGCCATGCCGCCGCCGTCCCGTCCAGTCAGTGCCACTACCAGCATCTCCCGGTCATGAGCTGCCTGGATGGCCTGGATCACGTTGGCGGAATTGCCGCTTGTAGAGATCGCTAGCAATACGTCGCCTGGCTGACCCAGGGCGCGGATCTGCTTGGAGAATACTTCGTTGTAGCTGTAATCGTTGGCGATCGAGGTGATCGTCGAGCTGTCTGTGGTCAGAGCGATGGCGGGAAGGCTCGGCCGCTCACGCTCAAACCGGTTGAGCAGTTCGGAGGAGAAATGCTGCGCGTCGCCGGCGGAGCCGCCGTTGCCACAGGTAAGAATCTTGCCTTCGCTAAGAAGGGCATTGACCATCGCCTGTCCAGCCTGCTCGATGCTCGGGGCCAGGACTTCCATGGCCTGCTGCTTGGTTTCGATGCTGGCCTGGAACAGTTGGCGGATTCGGGTTTGCATGTCCATTGTGTTCGACCTTAAAGGTTGCAAGCGCCACCGGCTATCGCTTCGGTATGCGCTTGCGGTTCGCTAGGGCTGGGCGGCATCGTGCAGCAGTCGCTGCGTAATGAATCGTTCAGCTATCAAATGCGTTGCGGATCCAGTTCAGATTCTCGGTCTGCCCGGCTGATGTGATCGCAACGACGTCGAAGCGACAAGGGCTCCGGGCCCATCGGCTTTCCTTCTGCAGGAAGAGCTGGGCAGCCTTGATCAGCTTCTGCTGCTTGCGCGCATCGATGCTTTCAAGGGCGCCACCCCAGGCGGCGTAGCGCCTGTAGCGGACCTCGACGAATACTACTGTATCGCCGTCGAGCATGACCAGATCAAGCTCCCCGCTGCGGCAGGACCAGTTGCGCGTCAGCAGGCGCAGGCCCTGTTCGCACAGGTGACGCAACGCGAGTGCTTCGGCAGAGCGTCCGCTGCTCTGGCTGTCGCTCATTACTGCGTGTTATCCAGGCGCTGGACCTCGCCGTCGCGGAACTCGGCCCATGGAAGATGACGCTCGATGCGCTGCTGCGGGTTCAGGCTGAGCGTGCCGGAGAGGCCGTCGAGTTGAGTATCCGGAAGTGCCAGCAGTTGATTCAGCCGCGGCGCGAGAAGGTAGGCGTCCGCACCCATTGCGTACAGTCGACCCAGACTGCCTCCCGCCTGCGGCCATTTCTGCTCGACTTCCTGGCGCAATGGAAGTTGGTCGTTCAATAGCCAAGGTGTTTCTGTGAAACGAATGCCTTCGAGGTCCAGGTACTGGGTGCGATCGTGGCTGGCCGCATGCAGGTGAGAGGTGGCGTATACCGGAAGGTCGCCCGCATATTGGAAGATCAGGGTGGGTCGGACTTGCTGGGCCTGCTGCGGAGTGGCTGCCAGGAACAGGAAGTCGACGTCCTGCCGGCGAGTGGGCTGGTTGCTCGTCGAGGCGTCAGTGATGCTGCTGACCCGTCCGCCACGACTCTCGCTATTGCGCAGTTGCAGCAGATCGGCGATCTGGTTGGCGAGTTGCACGGGCTCGGCCAATGGCTCGGCTGCAACCAGTGTTCCGCCGGCTTCTTCCCAGCTCTGGCGGAAGGCATCCAGAATCCGCCCGCCCCAGTCTCCGCGAGGAGCCAGTGCGATGGCGCGGCGATGGCCGTCCGCCCATGCGCGGCGGGCGACCTCGCGGGCTTCGTCCTCGGCAGCCAGGCCGAACTGGAACAGCTGGGGCGGGGTGCTCTGACCGGCGTCACTGTAGTTCAGGGCGAGTGTCGTGATCGGCAGCTGATCGCTCTCGGCCAGTTGGCGCACCAGATCCTTTTCCAGCGGGCCCACGACCAGCTGTACGCCGGCAGCCTGGGCCTGTCTGTAGAACTCGTCGATGGAGGTCATGCGGGTGCTGTCATAAAGCTCGATGCGCAGCGCCTGGCCGGATTGCTGCGCGTGCAGGTGTGCCGCAAGGAAGCCGTCACGCAGGGCGCGAGCGACGCTTGCCAGCTGGCCGTCCATGGGGAGCAGCAGTGCGATGTTGTTCAGGGGCTGATCGGCCAGCTCACGAAGTTTCTGTAGTGGCTCAGGGAGCTGTTCTGCGGCAGGGTGCTGGGGGTTTTGTGCAATCCAGTCGTCAATGGCGCGCTGTTGCTGGGCAACGGTGCCGGCGCGTTTCAGTGACAGCGCCAGCGACTGCCAGCCGGCGAGATCGTCATCTGCCGCGCCTTGCAGTTGCTGCTCGGGAAGTGCGGATATGAGTTTCCAGATGGCTTCGTGGTTGGTTCTGGCTTGCTCGCCACTCAGGAGTGGAGCAGTGAAAACCCGTTCGCGCGCAGCGGCGAGGGGCTTGTCGGTCGCCTCCAGCGCTTCCGCCCGCGCCAGCTGGCTACGAACCTGCTGCGCCACTGGTAGCTCGCCCAGGCGTTCGAACGCAGGGTGCTGCAGTGCTTGCTCGGCTTGTTCAGGTTTGCCATCGGCTAGTGCGATTTCGGCCTGCAGTGTCAATGCGAAGATCTGCTGCGCTGGTTTCAGTGTATCCAGCTGAACCTTTTCCAGAATGCTGCGAGCCTGGGCATGGTTGCCCTGTTGGATGCTCTGGTCGGCGGCGGCCAGGCGCAGCTGCACGGCTTGTTCGGGGTCGCTTTGGTCGGCTTTCTCCAGCAGTTGCTGGGTGGAAGCCTGTGGTGTGCGAGGCAGTTCGCCCAATGTCGAAGAGGGAGAGCTGGCGCAAGCTGCGAGCATGATTGCGACGCACAGGAGTAGAAGGGGGCGTAAGCAAGCCATTGTTTGATCGTTCCTGAAAGCACTGGCGAGTGTTGGCGGATTGTACCCAAGCGCTGAAGTGGCGGCGATGTTGCGGCGGTGAATCGGGCTACAATGCGCATTTCCGTGACAGAGGTAAGCCCTTGTGACTGCCAGCGGTGGTGCGAATTCCGGAATGGGGACGCTTTATGTCGTCGCCACGCCGATCGGCAATCTGGAGGACATCAGTGCCCGAGCGCTGCGGGTGCTGCGAGAGGTGTCGCTGATAGCCGCGGAGGATACCCGTCACTCGTCTCGGTTGCTCGCGCACTTCGGTATTCAGACGCCGCTGGCAGCTTGCCACGAGCATAACGAGCGTGAAGAGGGGGGGCGATTCATCGGGCGGTTGCAAGGTGGAGATGATGTCGCGCTGATCTCCGATGCGGGTACGCCATTGATTTCCGATCCGGGATATCACCTGGTGCGCCAGGCGCGTGCCGCTGGGGTTGCAGTGGTGCCGGTCCCGGGTGCTTGTGCGCTGATCGCCGCACTGTCGGCGGCTGGGTTGCCCTCGGATCGATTCATCTTCGAAGGCTTTCTGCCAGCCAAGGCTGCTGCACGATGTGCACGGCTCGAAGCGCTGAAAGAAGAGCCACGCACTCTGATCTTCTACGAAGCTCCGCACCGCATACTGGAATCGCTTGGCGACTTTCGAGATGTGTTCGGTGGCGATCGAATTGCCGTGCTCGGCCGAGAGCTGACCAAGACGTTCGAAACACTGAAAGGGCTGCCGCTGAGCGAGTTGCACGCGTGGGTCGAGGCCGACAGCAATCAGCAGCGCGGCGAGTGCGTGGTGCTTGTAGAGGGTTGGCATGCTCCGCTAGACGAGAGCGCGGTGAGCGCAGAGGCGCTCCGGGTGCTCGATCTGCTGTTGGCAGAAATGCCGCTCAAGCGGGCGGCCGCAATCGCAGCCGATATTACCGGTGTGCGTAAGAATCTGTTGTACCAGGCGGCGTTGGAACGCAAATAGGAGCTGGGTCTGGGCCTCGTGCCGCCTGGTGAGCTTGCAGGCAGCGCGTTGCGGCGATACTCTGGCGCCTGGAGAGTCGATCGGACAGTCGCTGTCTCTTTTTGTTCCACAAAAAGGGAGGGAGGAAAGTCCGGGCTCCATAGGGCGAAGTGCCAGGTAACGCCTGGGAGGCGCGAGCCTACGGAAAGTGCCACAGAAAATAACCGCCTAAGCACTTCAGTGCCGGTAAGGGTGAAAAGGTGCGGTAAGAGCGCACCGCGCGGCTGGCAACAGTCCGTGGCTAGGTAAACCCCACTTGGAGCAAGACCAAATAGGGATCCATCGGCGTGGCCCGCGCTGGATCCGGGTAGGTTGCTAGAGGCAGTCAGCGATGGCTGTCGTAGAGGAATGGCTGTCCTCGACAGAACCCGGCTTACAGATCGACTCTCCTCCTTCTTCCTTCGCAATACCCTATTTTTAATTCCGAAACATTCTTGCTCTTAACAAAGTACTTTAACTTTGTTGAGCAACTCGCTGTTGTCTCTGAAGATGCTTCCAGTCCTCTGCGCATTCTCCGCTCGAATTACCTCTCAACGTCGCTAAATTGCCGCTCCGTAAGGCTTTTTCCCGTCTGGCTCGCCTTGACGGTGGGGCGGCTGCGTTTCTATAGTGCGCACAAGTGGTAGGAAGTGGCAGAAAGTGGGTAGATATGGGCATGGATAGCTAATTCAGGGGAAGCGCAGCCGTGTTTCGCGGAGCTAACGCCATCAGTCTCGACGCCAAAGGCCGGCTAGCCATGCCCAGCCGGTATCGCGACGAGCTGAATTCCCGTGGCGATGGCCAGCTGATCATCACGATCGACGCCGTGGACCGTTGTTTGTGCATTTACCCCTTGCCCGAGTGGGAGCTGATCGAAGCCAAGCTCCGCGAATTGCCCTCCTTGCGTGAAGAGGCCCGTCGCCTGCAACGCCTGCTGATTGGTAATGCTGTCGATCTGGAAATGGATGGCAGTGGGCGCGTCGTGGTGCCGCCGCGTCTTCGTGAGTACGCCCGGCTGGACAAGCGCGCGATGTTGGTAGGGCAACTGAACAAGTTTCAACTATGGAACGAGGACGACTGGAACGCGGTTTCTGACGCGGACCTGGCGGCCATCAAGCAACCCGGCGGTCTGCCGGAAGAACTACGTGACCTAATCCTGTGAACCAGATCAGCAGCTTGCGACATATCACCGTGTTGCTCGACGAAGCCGTCGCGGCGCTGAGCGTGCGCCCGGACGGACGCTATCTGGATGGCACCTTTGGGCGGGGTGGTCACAGCCGGCTACTGCTTCAGCAGCTTGGGCCTGATGGCCTATTGCTAGGATTCGACAAGGATCCGTTAGCCATCGCTACGGGGCAAGCACTGGCGGCCGAGGACGGCCGCTTTGTCGTTGTGCAGAGAAGTTTTGCCGAACTTGGCGAAGAGGTGGCGCAGCGCGGCTGGAGCGGAACCGTCAGTGGCGTTTTGCTGGATCTGGGCGTTTCGTCACCGCAGCTGGACGACCCCGAGCGCGGCTTCAGTTTTCTTAACGACGGTCCTCTGGACATGCGCATGGATCCTAGCCGAGGCGTCAGTGCGGCCGATTGGATAGCGCACGCCGACGAAGATGAGATCGCCCGGGTGTTCAAGGATTATGGCGAAGAGCGCTTCGCCAAGCGCATGGCTCGTGCGGTGGTGCAGCGCCGCGAAGCGGCGCCTTTCGAGCGTACCGCCGACCTCGCCAAGGTCCTGACTGAGGCCAATCCCGCTTGGGAGAAGGGCAAGAATCCGGCGACTCGTGCGTTTCAGGGACTGCGCATCTACATCAACAATGAGCTTGGCGACCTGGAGCATGGCCTTGATGCAGCCCTGGAGGCACTGGAAGTGGGCGGCCGGCTGGTGGTCATCAGCTTTCATTCGCTGGAAGACCGCATCGTCAAGCAGTTCATGCGCCGCCACGCCAAGGGCGAGGCGGACAAGCTGCCACGCGACCTGCCCATCATTCCGAAGGCATTCGAGCCGCGCCTTAAGCTGCTCGGCAAGCCGCAGTACGCTTCCGATGCCGAGGTCAAGGGCAACCCGCGTTCGCGCAGTGCGGTAATGCGCGTGGCGGAGAAGCTGCGGTGACCAAGGTAATGCGCTCCATGCCCAGCGGCAGCCTGTTGATGCTGGTGCTGTTCGTCAGTGTCCTGCTGTCGGCGATCGCAGTTGCCTACTCGGCACATTGGAATCGTCAGTTGCTCAACGAGCTCTACGGTGAGCTTAGCGTGCGTGACAAGGCCCAGGCCGAGTGGGGGCGGTTGATCCTCGAGCAGAGCACCTGGACTGCGCACAGCCGCATCGAGACGCTGGCGACCGAGCAGTTGCACATGCATATCCCCGAAGCGGCAGACGTCAGGCTGGTGAAGCCATGACCCTTCAAGGTGCGCTGTATCCGTGGCGGTTTCGTATCGTGCTCACGCTGCTGGCGCTGCTGGTCGGTGCAATTGTCTGGCGTATCGTCGATCTTCAGGTGATGGATCAGGGCTTCCTCAAGGGGCAGGGTGATGCGCGCAGCGTTCGGCATATCCCGATTCCTGCGCATCGTGGTCTGATCACCGATCGCAACGGTGAACCGCTCGCGGTGAGCACGCCGGTTACCACGTTGTGGGGCAATCCCAAAGAGCTGCAGGCAGCAAAGTCGCGTTGGCCGGACTTGGCCAAGGCGCTGGGTCAGGATGCTGCCACGCTGAGCGAGCGTCTCAGGTCGCAGGCGTCGCGCGAGTTCATCTATCTGGTGCGCGGACTTACCCCGGAGCAGGGGCAGGAAGTCCTCGACCTGAAGATCCCCGGCGTTTATGCGCAAGAAGAGTTCCGTCGGTTCTATCCGGCTGGCGAAGTGGCTGCCCATGTGGTCGGCTTCACCGATATCGATGATCGTGGCCGTGAGGGCATGGAACTCGCGTATGACGAGTGGCTGGCTGGTGTGCCAGGCAAGCGTCAGGTGCTTAAGGATCGTCGCGGGCGGTTGATCAAGGACGTTCAGGTAGTAAAGAACGCCAAGGCCGGCAAGGCGATGGCATTGTCGATCGATCTGCGCCTGCAGTACCTCGCGCACAGCGAGCTGCGCAACGTCGTGCAGGAATACGGTGCCAAAGCCGCCAGCCTGGTGATGGTCGACGTCAAGACCGGCGAGATTCTCGCCATGGCCAACCAGCCTACCTATAACCCGAACAATCGGCGCAATCTGCAGCCCGCGGCAATGCGCAATCGCGCCATGATCGACGTCTTCGAGCCCGGTTCCACCGTCAAACCTTTCAGCATCGCGGCGGCGCTGGGTACCGGTAAATATCAGCCGGATTCGGTCGTCAATACCTTGCCCGGGTGGATGCGTATCGGCCGCTACACGATTCGTGATGTCTCCCGTGGCGGCATGCTGACGCTGACCGGGATTCTGATGAAGTCGAGCAACGTCGGCATCAGCAAGATCGCCTTGGATATCGGCGCCGAGCCGGTATACGCGGTGATGCAACAGGCCGGTTTTGGCCAGGATACCGGGCTGGGTTTCCCCGGCGAGCGCGTCGGCAATCTGCCCAATCATCGCAAGTGGCGAGACGCTGAGACGGCTTCGCTTGCCTACGGCTATGGCCTGTCGGTGACCGCCGTACAGTTGGCGCATGCGTATGCCGTGCTGGGTAACCAGGGCAGCAACGTGCCGCTCTCTCTGTTGCGTCTGGATCGCACCCAGGACGGCGTGCAGGTTATTGACAAAGAGATTTCCGGCATTGTTCTGCAGATGTTGCGCGCGGTCGTGGAAGAGGAGGGTGGCGGCGGCGCTCGTGCCAAGGTGCCGGGCTATCACGTAGGCGGCAAGAGCGGTACCGCGAAGAAGATTTCCGGCACCGGCGGCTACACCAAAGACGCCTATCGCTCGTTCTTCGCCGGGGTTGCGCCACTTTCCAATCCGCGCATCGCTGCGGTGATCGTCGTGGACGAGCCGAGCAAAGGACAGTACTACGGCGGACTGGTCGCGGCACCGGTGTTCGGCAAGGTCATGGCGCGCGCCCTGCGGCTGATGAACGTCGCACCGGACAATCTGCCGCCGCCTGCCGAGCTGCAGACCGCCGAAGCGGCAAAGGGCAAGGGAGGGCGTATCTGATGCCGATGCCATTGAATCACCTGCTGCCTCAGGCCGGCAGCGACGTGCTGATCCGTGAGCTGACACTCGACAGTCGCAAGGTTCGCGGCGGAGACCTGTTCCTCGCTGTACCGGGTCTGCAGTTCGATGGTCGCGATCACATACAGGATGCCGTCGCCCGTGGCGCGGCCGCGGTCGCTTATGAAGCAGAGGGCCTCGACCAGTCACTGACCGGCAACGCAGTCATGGTTCCGGTGCTGCATCTGGCAGAACAGCTATCGGCGATTGCCGGCCGCTTCTACGGCGAGCCCAGCCGCAGCCTGCGTGTGATCGGTGTGACCGGAACCAACGGCAAGACCAGTGTCAGCCAGCTGATTGCCCAGGCGCTCGATCGGCTCGGCGAACCCTGCGGAATCATCGGCACGCTTGGCACCGGATTCCACGGACAGCTGGAACTGGGACGCCATACCACGCCGGACGCCATCGGCGTGCAGGCAACACTGGCGAACCTTAAACAAGAGGGCGCTCGCGCGGTAGCGATGGAAGTGTCCTCGCATGGTCTCGATCAGGGGCGCGTCGCGGCCCTGGATTTCGATGTCGCCGTGTTCACCAATCTGTCGCGTGACCACCTCGATTACCACGGCAGCATGGATGCTTACGGTGCTGCCAAGGCGCGCCTGTTCGAGGTGCCCGGGCTGAGCTGTCGGGTAATCAACCTCGACGATGCCTTTGGCCGCGTGCTGGCCGGCGAGGAGCGCGAGTCGCGCCTGATCACTTACAGCCTGGAAGACCCCACGGCCTACCTGTTCTGCGCTGAAGCGCGTCTCGACGACGACGGCATTCATGCTCGGCTGATCACGCCGCAGGGCGAGCGCTCGTTGCGCAGTCCGCTGCTCGGGCGTTTCAACGTCAGCAATGTATTGGCCGCCGTCGGCGCCCTGCTTGGCATGGACTATCCGCTGGACGAAATCCTGGCCGTGCTGCCTGAACTGCAAGGCCCCGCCGGCCGCATGCAGCGGCTGGGTGGCGGCGACCATCCGCTGATCGTGGTCGACTACGCACACACCCCCGATGCGCTGGAGAAAGTCCTCACCGCGCTGCGTCCACACGCGCGCGGCAGGCTGCTTTGTCTGTTCGGTTGCGGCGGTGATCGTGATACCGGCAAGCGCCCGCTGATGGCTGAAGTCGCGGAGCGGCTGGCCGACGGCGTCGTGGTCACCGATGACAATCCGCGCAATGAGGCGCCTGAACAGATTCTCGAGGGTATCCGTTCGGGGTTCAGCAATCCTGCGGCGGTCACTTTCAGCCATGGCCGCGCGCAGGCAATCGCCAGTCTGATCGCGGCCGCGCGAGCGGAAGATGTGGTCGTGCTGGCCGGCAAAGGTCACGAGGACTATCAGGAAGTTCGCGGCGAACGCTTGCCGTTCTCCGATCTCGAGGAAGCCTGCAGGGCGCTGTCCGTCTGGGAGAAGGCCAATGCTTGAGTCGATGCGCCTGAGCGAATTGCAGCTACCGCTGTCTGGCCGCCTGGTCGGAGCGGATGCCAGCTTCACTGCCGTCAGCACAGACAGCCGGGCCATCGAACCTGGCCAGCTGTTCATCGCGCTGACCGGGCCACGCTTCGATGGTCATGCCTATCTGGCGGACGTCGCCGCCAAAGGCGCCGTTGCAGCACTGGTCGAGCGTGAAGTTGCAGATGCAGGCCTGCCGCAGCTGGTCGTTGCCGATACCCGGTTGGCGCTTGGGCAGCTCGGTGCGCTCAATCGCGCCGCATTCAACGGTCCGGTCGCAGCGATCACCGGCTCCAGCGGCAAGACCAGCGTGAAGGAAATGCTCGCCAGCATTCTACGCAGCGCCCATGGCCAGGACGCCGTACTGGCCACTCGCGGCAACCTCAACAATGACTTGGGTGCGCCACTGACGCTGTTGGAGTTGAGCACCAGTCATCGCAGCGCCGTCATCGAACTCGGCGCTTCGCGGCCCGGCGATATTGCCTACACCGTCGATCTGGTGCGCCCGGATGTCAGCGTAATTACCAATGCGGGCACCGCCCACGTCGGCGAGTTCGGTGGCCCGGACAGGATCGTCGAGGCCAAGGGCGAGATTCTCGATGGCCTGAACGCATCCGGCACCGCGGTGCTCAACCGTGACGACAAGGCCTATTCGATCTGGGCCGAGCGCGCTGCGGGCAAACGCATCGTATCGTTCGGCCTGGACGACCCCCTCGTGGATTTCTCCGCCGGGTCGATCGCCTACGACCAGCGTGGCTGCCCGAATTTCGTGCTGACTGGCCCGCTGGGCAATCTTCGCACCCAGCTCAATCTGCTGGGCCGGCATAACGTGGCCAACGCCTTGGCGGCAGCCGCGGCAGCCTATGCGCTGGGTATCGAGGCCGAGGCCGTGGTGGAGGGGCTGGAAAGCCTGCAACCGGTCGAAGGCCGAGCCGTGGCGCAAATGCTGGCCAACGGTGTGCGCCTGATCGACGACAGCTACAACGCCAATCCGGCATCGATCTGTGCCGCCATCGACGTGCTGGCCAGCTTTGCCGGTCGCACCATCCTTGTGCTTGGCGATATGGGCGAGCTGGGCGAGTGGGCCGCGCAGGGCCATCGCGACGTCGGCGCCTATGCCGCTGGCAAGATCGACACGCTTTATGCCGTCGGGCCTCTGATGGCCCACGCAATTCAGGCATTCGGTCCAGGCGCTCGGCACTTCGCCGACCAGGCCAGCCTTATCGACAGCCTGCGAGCCGAACAGGGCAGCGGTACCACCATTCTGATCAAGGGCTCACGCAGCGCGGCGATGGACAAAGTCGTCGATGCGCTCGCTGGGCCATCCATGGAGAAACACTGATGCTGCTGCTGCTCGCCGAGTATCTGCAACAGTTCCACAAAGGCTTCGCGGTCTTTCAGTACCTGTCGCTGCGTGGAATTCTCGGCGTCCTCACCGCGCTGGTGCTGTCGCTGTGGATGGGCCCTTGGCTGATCCGTACGTTGCAGATGCGCCAGATTGGCCAGTCCGTGCGTACCGACGGTCCGCAGTCGCACCTGTCCAAATCCGGCACGCCGACCATGGGTGGTGCGCTGATCCTCAGCGCCATCAGCATCAGCACCTTGCTCTGGGCCGATCTGTCCAATCGCTACGTCTGGGTGGTGCTG
Organism: Stutzerimonas stutzeri; assembly: GCF_000935215.1. Taxonomy (GTDB): domain Bacteria; phylum Pseudomonadota; class Gammaproteobacteria; order Pseudomonadales; family Pseudomonadaceae; genus Stutzerimonas. Next base: position 3,448 of record NZ_JXXD01000141.1, on the reverse strand, counting down.
GCGGTGACCTTGCTGTTCGGCGCGATCGGTTGGGTCGATGACTACCGCAAGGTGATCGAGAAGAACTCGCGGGGCTTGCCAAGCCGTTGGAAGTATTTCTGGCAATCGGTCTTTGGCCTCGGCGCCGCGGTCTTCCTTTATATGACTGCGCAGACACCGGTCGAAACCACGCTGATTCTGCCGCTGCTGAAGAACATCGAGATTCCACTCGGGATTGGTTTTGTCGTGTTGAGCTACTTCGTCATCGTCGGCTCGAGCAACGCGGTCAACCTGACCGACGGCCTCGACGGTCTGGCGATCATGCCAACGGTGATGGTCGGCGGCGGCCTTGGCATCTTCTGCTACCTCTCGGGCAACGTGAACTTTGCCGAGTACCTGCTCATTCCTTACGTGCCGGGTGCAGGCGAGCTGATCGTCTTCTGCGGCGCGCTGATCGGGGCCGGACTTGGCTTTCTCTGGTTCAACACCTATCCGGCCCAGGTCTTCATGGGCGATGTCGGTGCGCTGGCGCTCGGCGCGGCGCTGGGCACCATCGCCGTGATCGTTCGCCAGGAAGTGGTTCTGTTCATCATGGGCGGCGTGTTCGTGATGGAAACCCTCTCGGTGATGATCCAGGTGGCGAGCTTCAAGCTGACTGGCAAGCGCGTGTTTCGCATGGCGCCGATCCATCACCATTTCGAACTCAAGGGCTGGCCCGAACCCCGGGTGATCGTGCGCTTCTGGATCATCACTGTGATCCTGGTGCTCGTCGGCCTTGCCACCCTGAAACTGAGGTAATCAAGAGTGCTCATCGCTTCCGACCAGTTCCGCATCGTTGTCGGCCTCGGCAAGAGCGGCATGTCCCTGGTTCGCCATCTGGCGCGCCGGGGCCTGCCGTTTGCCGTCGCTGATACCCGTGTGAACCCACCGGAGTTGGCGACGCTCAAGGCCGAGTATCCAGACGTGCAAGTGCGCTGTGGCGAGCTGGACGTCGAGTTTCTCTGCACCGCCAGCGAGCTGCTGGTGAGCCCGGGCCTGGCGGTCAGTACGCCGGCGCTGCAGGAAGCCGCGGCGCGTGGGGTCAAGCTGTCCGGTGATATCGAGCTGTTCGCCCGCGAAGCCAAGGCGCCGATCATTGCGATCACCGGCTCCAACGCCAAGAGCACCGTGACCACGCTGGTCGGCGAGATGGCCGTGGCGGCAGGGCGCACCGTGGCGGTTGGTGGCAACCTGGGCACGCCGGCGCTTGATCTGCTGGCAGACGACGTCGAGCTTTATGTGCTGGAGCTGTCCAGCTTTCAGCTGGAGACCACCGAGCAGCTCAATGCCGAAGTGGCGACCTGCCTGAACATCAGCGAAGACCATATGGACCGCTACAGCGGCCTGCCAGCCTACCATCAGGCCAAACACCGAATTTTCCGCGGCGCGCGTCAGGTGGTGGTCAATCGCGATGACCGGCTCAGCCGTCCGCTGGTCGCGGATGACCTGCCGACCTGGACCTTCGGCCTCGGCAAGCCGGACTTCAAGGGCTTTGGGCTGTTCGAGGAAAAAGGCGAGAAGTACCTGGCGTTCCAGTTCGATGCGCTGATGCCGGTTCGCGAGCTGAAGATGCGTGGTGCGCACAATCAGTCCAATGCTCTGGCAGCGCTGGCGCTGGGGCACGCGGTGGGTCTGCCGTTCGAGCCGATGCTGGAGACGTTGCGCCAGTTCGTCGGTTTGCCGCATCGCTGCCAGTGGGTTGGCCAGCGTGGCGACGTCAGCTATTACGACGATTCCAAGGCCACCAATGTCGGTGCCGCGCTGGCTGCGATCGAAGGCCTGGGTGCGGATATCGACGGCAAGCTGGTGCTGATCGCCGGTGGCGATGGCAAGGGCGCAGACTTCTCCGCGCTGCGCGCGCCGATTGCACGCTATTGCCGTGCCGTGGTGCTGCTCGGTCGTGATGCGCAACGTCTTGCGGACGCGCTGGCCGATGCCACCACCCTGGTTCATGTCGCAACACTGGGCGAAGCCGTGCAGCGCGCCGCCGAGTGTGCCGAAGCGGGCGATGCGGTATTGCTGTCGCCGGCCTGTGCCAGTCTGGACATGTTCAAGAATTTCGAAGAGCGCGGTCGCCTGTTCGCCGCTGCGGTGGAGGCGCTCGACTGATGCTCGCCTTCCTGCGCCATGCTCCTTCGCCCTTGTTCGGCCGCCGCGGTCTGGATCTTGACTTCCCCATGCTCGCCGGCTGTCTGGCTTTGCTTGGCCTGGGTCTCGTGATGATCACTTCGGCGTCGTCCGAAGTCGCGGCGGTCAATGCCGGCAATGCGCTGTATCACATGAGTCGCCATCTGGTTTATGTGGCGCTGGGCCTCGGCGCGGGAGTTGCGATGCTGCTGGTACCGCTGTCGGTCTGGCAACGCCTGGACTGGATGCTGCTGCTGGCGGCGTTCGGCCTGCTGATCCTTGTCCTGCTGCCGGGAATCGGCCGGGAAGTGAACGGTTCGATGCGCTGGATCGGTTTCGGCGCCTTCAACGTGCAGCCGTCCGAGCTGGCGAAAGTCTTCGTGGTGATCTACCTGGCCGGCTATCTGGTGCGCCGGCAAGAGGAAGTTCGCGAAAGCATGTGGGGCTTTGCCAAACCCTTCCTGGTCCTGCTGCCCATGGCATTCCTGTTGCTGCTGGAGCCGGATTTCGGTGCGACCGTGGTCATGATGGGCGCCGCAGTGGCGATGTTGTTCCTCGGTGGTGTTGGCATGATCCGCTTCTGTCTGCTGGTGATCGCCGCGGTGGGTGCCGTGGTGGTGTTGGTGCAGACCCAGGAATACCGTCTGCAGCGCCTGATCACTTTCACCGACCCCTGGGCTGATCAGTACGGCGCCGGCTACCAGCTGACCCAGGCGCTCATCGCCTTCGGCCGCGGGGAATGGTTCGGCGTCGGCCTGGGTAATAGCGTGCAAAAGCAGTTCTACCTGCCCGAAGCGCATACCGACTTCGTATTCTCCGTATTGGCCGAAGAGCTGGGCATGGTCGGCGCACTGGCGACCATCGCGCTGTTCGCCTTCGTCGGTGTTCGCGCACTGTATATCGGTCTGTGGGCAGAGAAGGCCCGGCAGTTCTTCGCGGCGTATGTGGCCTGGGGGATGGCGTTCCTCTGGCTGGGACAGTTCCTGATCAACGTGGGAGTAAACGTAGGTCTGCTGCCAACCAAGGGCCTGACGCTGCCGTTCCTCAGTTATGGCGGCAGCTCGCTGGTGGTGACCTGCGCAAGCATGGCGCTGCTGCTGCGCATCGAATGGGAAAGCCGCACCGTGCTGGGCAGCGAGGACACCGAGTTCGACGAGGCCGATTTCGCCGAGCCGCCGGCCAAGGAGGTCGCCCATGGCCGCTAATGTACTGATCATGGCCGGCGGCACCGGTGGCCACGTTTTCCCGGCGCTCGCCTGTGCTCGTGAGTTCCAGGCCCGCGGCTACTCCGTGCACTGGCTCG